>JAADIQ010000112.1 GCA_013151255.1 Alphaproteobacteria bacterium | reverse complement strand
GATTGTCGTCGGGCTGGTTATCCTGCTTGTGGCGGGCGATCTTCTGGTGCGCGGCGCGGTTGGCCTTGCCGCGGCGCTGAATGTGCCGACGCTGATTATCAGCCTGACGATTGTCGCCTTCGGCACTTCGGCGCCGGAGCTCGTGGTGACCATTCACGCAGTAGTGACTGGCAGCGACGGCATCGCAATCGGCAACATCATCGGCTCCAATATCGCCAATGTGTTTTTGGTGCTTGGCTTGCCGGCGATCATTTATCCGATTGCGACGAATGTCCCGGGACTGCGCCGTCATGCGGTCATCATGCTGGTTGCCACAGCGGCGTTTGTGGGCGCCGCCTATATCGTTGGATATATCGACACCAGGATCGGCGCCTTCCTGTTTGCGGGCATTATCACCTATGTCGGTTATATGTGGTTTCGCGCCAGCCATGGCCGGGCCGAGCCAGTGATCGACGAGGTTGATGAATATCTTGAAACTTCAAAGGTCTCGCTCAAAACAATTTTGTTTCTTGCCGCCGGGCTTATAGGCCTGCCGCTCGGCGCGCATATGTTGGTGACCAACGGCCAGGCGGTGGCGATGGCGCTCGGCGTGCGCGAGGAGCTGATCGGGCTGACGATTGTCGCCTTCGGCACGTCTCTGCCTGAGCTGGCGACGGTCGCCGCCGCCGCTATCCATAAAAAATCCGACGTCGCCATTGGCGGCATCATCGGTTCGAATATTTTCAACCTGCTGGCGGTTGGCGGCGCCGCCGGTCTTGCCGGCACCGCTTATTTCGACCCGACTTCATTAAGGGTCGAAATCCCGGTGATGATTGTCGCCGCGCTGGTGCTGACGGGATATGTGTTGACCCGGCGCGACATCGGGCGGCTGTCGGGATTATTTCTTTTCGGCGCCTATATCGGCTTTATTATCGCCCTGGCGAAGCTTGCCGGAGGGATCTAGGCGATGGCTAATGCTACTCCCGGCGGCGCGCTGGTTACTGGCGCCGGCATGCGGGTCGGGCGCGCTATGGCGCTTGCCCTGGCCGAAGCGGGCTTTGCCGTCGCCGTCCATTATCGCTCATCCGCCGCGCAAGCCGACGAAGTCGTCGCGCAAATTAAAGCCCACGGCGGCGAGGCCGCCAGCATTCAGGCGGATCTGTCGCGCGAGGAAGAAACTGCGGGCCTGGTCGCCAAAGCTGCGGGCGCGGTTGGCCCGCTCACTCTCCTGGTCAATTCCGCATCGGTGTTCGAGCCCGACGACATCGCGTCGATGACCCGGACAAGCTGGGACAAACACATCGAGACAAACTTGCGCGCGCCCCTAAAGCTCGCCCAGGATTTCGCCGCGCAAGCAGCGCCCGGCGCCAATAATCTCATCGTCAACATTATCGACCAGCGCGTCCTCAAGCTGACGCCGCAGTTCCTCTCCTACACAACCTCAAAGGCGGCGCTCGCGACCCTGACGACAACTCTAGCGCAGGCGCTGGGCGGGCAAGGCATCCGCGTCAACGCTATCGGGCCGGGGCCAGTGTTGAAAAACTCCCGTCAGTCGGACGCGGACTGGCAGCGCCAGAACGAGGCGACAATCTTAGGCCACGGCGCGACGCCGGCCGATATTTGCGGCGCCCTCACCTATCTGGTCTCCGCAAGCGCCGTTACCGGTCAGATGATCGCCGTCGATGGCGGTCAACATCTGGCCTGGCAAACCCCGGATGTTCTGGTACAGGAATGATTATGAAGAACGATCAGACACCTGAAGTCACCCCCATCCCCCGCGCCGCTAATGCGCCGCGCCGCAAAATTTTTGTCCGCGGCCTGATGCTCGATGCTTTCATCGGCGTTTATGACAGCGAACAGGGCGTCGCGCAGCCGTTGAAGATTGATCTTCAGGTTGAGGTTGTCGAACCGTCCAACCCGATTGGCGACAGTCTTGAAGACGTTGTCTGTTACAACAAGCTGACGCAAGGCATAAAGGCTATCATTGCCGAAGGGCATATCAAGCTTGTCGAAACCCTGGCCGAGCGCGTCGCTGATTTGGCGCTGTCGCACCCGATGGCGATTTCCGCGCATTGAAAAGCCGAACGCAATTTCTGAGGCCGCCGCCGCCGGCGTTGAAATCAGCCGCACGAAAAACTTGGGCTATTGAAAATGCGCGTCGCGCCTGATGCTGAATTCTGCATCCGTGTCCGGGCTGGGTTCGGCAGCGCGCTCTGAAAGCGTCCAGACCACCCCGCCGACGCCAAAGAAAATACAAGCGCCGCTAAACAACGAAAACAATACAAACGCCGCGCCAGCGCCGCCGGTTTTCAGAACCGAAAATGTGTGATGTTGCGGGTCGACATAGACGGTCAGCGTCTCACCCGGAAAATATTCCAGAGCCTGCGACTTTGAAAACCGCCCGGTAAAGAAACGCTCGCGGTGGGATTCGTAAGTGCGCCCGCCAATTGAATAGGCATAGCGCAGCCGCTTGGAACCGTCGCCAAGCTGGCTCAAGACGACGCCGTCGACCTGCGGCCAGGAAACGCTCGCACGCGCATGCGCATAATCGCGCACAATAAATCCGCCGCCAAGAACGCCGGCAATCGCCAGGCTTATAAAAAGCACCAAAATAACGGTAATATCGGAGCGATCTTTGAGGGTAGTGTCCATTTGACCTCGCGCCTGCGCCGCCCTAGAGCGCTGGTTAAGAAAACCGCGCTGGCGCCGGGACAATCTATCAACTGGTTGGTGAACGGCGGGTTAACTGTAGGACTGATGAAGGCAACCGACGCAAAAAATCTTGAGGATGAAGGCGCGCTGCATGGCGCCGCCTTGATCGCCGACTATGTCAAACGCCTGCCCGGCAAGCCCGGCGTCTACCGGATGATTGGCGCTGACGCCAAAATTCTTTATGTCGGCAAGGCCAAAAACCTCAAAGCCCGGGTTTCCAGCTACGCCAAATCCGGCGGCCACTCAAACCGCATCATGCGGATGATCTCTGAGACCGCGGCGATGGAATTTGTCGTCACCGGAACCGAGACCGAGGCGCTGCTGCTTGAAGCCAATCTCATCAAGCAGCTCAAGCCGCGCTACAACGTAATCCTGCGCGACGACAAATCGTTTCCGTTCATTCTCGTCACGCAAGGCCATGAAGCGCCGCAGATTTTAAAACATCGCGGCGCGCGCAAACGCAAAGGCGCCTATTTCGGGCCCTTCGCATCGGCAGGCGCCGTCAACCAGACGCTCAACACGTTGCAAAAAGCGTTTTTGTTACGCTCGTGTTCGGACAGCGTTTATGATGCGCGCACACGGCCCTGCCTGTTGCATCAAATCAAACGCTGTTCGGCGCCATGCGTCGGCCTCATCGCTAAGGAGACCTATGGCGAACTGGTTGGCGAGGCGAAAGCGTTTTTATCCGGCGATAACACCGCCATCCAGCGCACGCTTTCCGGGCAGATGGAACGGGCCGCACACGATCTCGATTTTGAGCGCGCCGCGTCCTTGCGCGACCGCATTCGCGCGCTCAGCTATGTGCAAGGAACCCAAGACATCAACACCGCCGGCATCGCCGAGGCCGATGTGTTCGCTATTCACCTCGCCAGCGGCCAGGCCTGCGTTCAGGTTTTCTTCTATCGCGCCGGCCAGAACTGGGGCAATCACGCATATTTTCCGCGCCACGACAAAGAAATTAGCCCCGCCGACATCCTCGATGCGTTTATCGCGCAGTTTTATGACGGACGCGAACCGCCAGCGCTGATCCTGGTCTCTGACCAGCCGCCGCAGGCTGATTTGCTGATGCAGGCGCTGTCGCTGCGCGCAGACAGAAAAGTGCTCATCCATAAACCGCAACGCGGAGAAAAACGCGACGTCGTCAAAGCGGCGGTGATGAATGCGCGCGAGGCGCTGTCGCGGCGGATGGCGGAGTCGGCCAGTCAGCTAAAAGCGCTGCGCCAACTGGTTGAAGCGTTAGGCCTTGAGGCGCCGCCGGAACGTATCGAGGTTTATGACAACTCGCATATTCAAGGCGCCAACGCCGTCGGCGCGATGATTGTCGCTGGGCCTGAAGGCTTCATCAAAAACCAGTATCGCAAGTTCAACATGAAGGCGGAAAAATTCGCGCCCGGCGATGACTATGCGATGATGCGCGAAATGCTAACCCGGCGGTTTTCCCGGCTGATGAAAGAGGAAGGCGCCGAGCGCCCGGACCTGGTCATCATCGACGGCGGCAAGGGCCATCTCAGCGTCGCGCTCGACGTGTTGAGCGATCTCGGCATTGATCCGGAGGCCGAAGGTATCGCCGTGATCGGCGTCGCCAAGGCGCGGCGCGAGAATGAGGCCGGTGAAAAGCGCATCGACCGCACCATGGGGACCGCCGAGGACCAGATTGTGATGCCGGGGCGCGCGCCGTTCCTTCTGCCGCCGCGCGATCCGGGGCTTTTCTTCCTCCAGAGGCTGCGCGATGAATCCCACCGCTTCGCCATCGGCGCGCATCGCGCCAAACGCAAAAAAGCCTTAAGCGCCAACCCACTGGACGACGTTCCTGGGATCGGCGCAAAGCGCAAACGCGCGCTCTTAAACCACTTCGGCTCAGCCAAAGAAATCGCCCGCGCCAAAGCCCACGACATCGAAGCCGTAGACGGCGTCTCAGCGGCGCTGGCGCAACGGATTTACGATTTTTTCCATGGAGGGTGAAAACCCATGCAACATACCAGGTAAGATATTTAACAATCACTCTTTACAAAGAATAAGAAAGATATAAACCGAAACACAGATATAACATATCAAAAGTGCGACGCACATTGGTAGAATATGAATGGCCGCTAGTAAGGATGAGAAGGCGGCAACAAGAGACAGAAATGTGCGTCTAATTTTTTCGCAAATCTCCCTTCTAAATAATCTGTGAATCGGCGGAATCAATAATGCAACACTTAGAGCTACAAAATACTGTTGAATTCCCTGGGTCTGAAGAACTGTCGGTATCCAATCTGGATAGAAAAATAAAGGCTGCGCTATATCCAGCGAAACCATCAGCTGATAAACTAGTAAAATCTCTAAGATATCCACTAGGAAACGAGGCCATTGGATTGATGGAGATTCACCCTCTAGAAATTGGGTGCAGAAATAAACTATGATGAAAATCGCCGCCCATATCCCAAACGCGTTTAAGTGTTGCAGGTTCTCAAAAAATGCGACAATCAACGCCCCGACAATAGCGGGATAGATCAGACCGTACATAAGTCTCGAAAGTTTCGTCATCATTTTCCTCTCGCGCCTAGTAGACTTGGCACTGCCATGAATAAACTAATACTTAACAAAGTAAATCTTCTTGCGTTATAAATTATGATGCTAGTTACATGAGACAAAATGATGAATAGTGCTCTGCTCGGATTTGCCTGGGACGCAAGCTCATCCTATGCGCGCGGGCCGGCGCTGGCGCCGGCGATTATTCGCTCGGTTTTATTTAGCGACGCCTCAGGCCCTTACAGTATTTCAGGCAAGAGTGTCGGCGACGCCATCTCCGCCTATGACTTCGCCGCGTTGCCCGAAACGGGAGACGCCTGCCGCGCGGCAATTTCCGGCCGCATCGCCGCCGCGATCAGCGCGCAAACCAAACCCTTAAGTCTCGGCGGCGACCATTCGGTGACCTATCCGATTTTGCGCGCCATAAAAGCCGCACATGGCCCGGTCAATATTTTTCATATTGATGCGCATCCGGACCTTTATGAAGAATTTGAAGGCGATCGCTATTCCCATGCCTGCCCGTTTGCGCGCGCGATTGAAGATGGCTGCGTCAACACACTGGTGCAAATCGGCATCCGCAGCGCCTCACCCGAGCAGCGTGCGTTTGGAAAAAAGCACGGTGTTGTAATGCTCGGCGCGGACCAAACCGCCGCCATCCCCTATGACAAACTGGCCGCGCCGCTTTACGTTTCGATTGACCTCGACGGCCTCGACCCGGCCTATGCGCCCGGCGTTTCCCACCCCGAGCCGGGCGGCCTTTCCACCCGCGAGGTTTTGGCGATGCTCGCCCAACTGCCCGCCGCACCGGTCGGCGCCGATATCGTTGAATACAACCCCGAACGCGACATCAACCTCGCCACGGCTCATGTCGCCGCAAGGCTGATCAAAGAGCTGGCGGCGTTGATGGCGTGAGCCGATTAACGCTTCTAATCAGTAGTTTATAGCGGTATAAAGTGCAAAAACATGAAGCAGAATGAGGCTAGCGTGACCACCGAAGCAAGCCAGTTTGTCGGCGATATCCCTGAAACCTATGACCACTGTCTGGGGCCGATTATATTTGAAGACTATGCGCGCGATCTCGCCCGCCGCGCCGCCGCAACAGGCCCGGCGCGGGTCCTCGAACTGGCTGCGGGAACCGGCGTCGCCAGCCGCAAGCTGAGAGACGCGCTCCCAAAGGAGACGCACCTTACGGTCACCGATTTAAACGCGCCGATGCTCGAAGTGGCGCGGGCCAAATTCAACAGTGATGAAAATGTAGCTTTCGTCACCGCCGACGCCATGCAGCTCGACTTTCCCGACAATGAATTTGATTTCATCGTCTGTCAGTTCGGCGTGATGTTTTTCCCGGATAAAATCGCCGCATTTCGAGAAGCGCGCAGAGTGTTGCGCAGCGGCGGGGCTTATATTTTTAACACCTGGCGCCCGTTGGCGGAAAACCCGTTTGCGAACATCGCCCATGACGCAACGGCACAATTCTTCCCCGACGATCCGCCGCAATTTTATAAGGCGCCGTTCTCCTATCCCGAACCAGAGACGGTCTGCGCGGATGTGTCTGAAGCGGGCTTTGTTAAAATTGAGCATGACGCCGTCAACCTGACAAAGCCGGTGACGGACTGGCGCCAATTTGCCCACGGACTTGTTTACGGAAATCCATTGATAGATGAAATTCGCCGCCGCGGCAGTGTCGATGCCGATGACGTCATGGGCGCCATCGAAACGGAACTGCGCGCTCAACTGGGGGCCGAACCGGCATACATGCCGCTCCGCGCCACGGTATTCCAGGCGCGCGCCAACTAAAGCCTCGCCAGCGGACCCAATTTCTGACGCACGCCGCCAAACTTCCGCGCCGGCGCCGCGTTTCCGCCTTACTCATGGGTTTTAGTGCGCCTTGCATTAGAGCGTGATCAGTAAAAGTGGGTACCGGTTTTACGGTTCGATCACGCGACCACAAAGAATCTAGAGCAGGATATGATCCTGCTCTAGCGTGTTGGCGAGTAAAGGCGCGATTTCATGGCTTTGAGCTTTATCAAAGACCCCCGCATCTATCAGATTGTCACCCTATCGGGCCTCCTCGCTTTCGGCTGGACGGCGCACGCCTTTGAGATTGACCCGGTTCAGTTTGCCGCCATCGTTATCGCCAGCTGCGCAACGCAATGGCTCGGCTCGATATTAATCGCCACTCGCCCGGATTTTAAAAGCCCGCTGATCACCGCGCTTTCCCTCACGCTGTTGTTGCGCGCCGACGCCGTCTGGCCGCTGGCGGCGGCGGCGGCCATCGCCATCGGGTCAAAATTTGCGCTGCGCCTTGGCGGCAAGCATGTTTTCAACCCGGCCAATATCGGCATCGTCGCGATGGTGCTGTTCACCGATGTTGCATGGACAACGCCGGGCCAGTGGGGAACCGCGGTATGGTTTGCAGCGCTTCTTGCGGGCGCCGGATTGTTCGTCACCTATCGCTCGGCGCGCTTTGACGTGCCGTTGGTGTTCCTTGGCGTCTATGCAGCGTTGGTTTTTGGCCGCGCGCTTTGGCTGGGCGATCCGCTGGCGATCCCGCTACTGCGTTTGGAGAACGGTGCGCTAATCCTGTTCGCTTTCTTCATGATTTCCGATCCAAAAACCTCACCCGATGGCGCGATTGCCCGAGCCGCCTTTGCCGGCGGCGCGGCGGTCCTCGCTTATCTGATGATGTTTCATTTCTATATCGCCGACGGGCTGTTCTACGCATTAGCAATCATGTGCCTCGCCCGCCCGCTGCTCGAATGGGCCGACCCCGCCCCGCATTATCGCTGGGGCGATCCGGTGGCCCCGCTTAGAGGCCTTCGCAGGCAAAACCCATCCAAAACAAATTCTACGCACACAGTTCCAGCCGAATAACCACCAGGGAGAGACCATATGAGCCGTTCACTGAAGAAGTCGCTATTTGCCGCCGCCTCCGCCATCGCCGCCATCACCGTTACTGGCGGCGCGGTTGCTTTTTGCGGCTTTTATGTCGGCAAGGCGGACACCAAGCTGTTCAACAAAGCCTCCAAAGTCGCCATCATGCGCGACGGCAATCGCACCGTCATCACCATGGCCAATGATTTCCAAGGCGAGCTCACCGAATTCGCCACCGTCATCCCGGTGCCGGTGGTGCTCGAAGAAGAGCAAATCCACGTCACCGAAAACGCCATCCTCGATCACCTCGACGCCTATACCGCGCCGCGACTGGTGGAATATTTCGATGAAGATCCGTGCGTGATGTATGACCGCATGGAAATGAGAATGCCTCAAGCGGCTATGTCGCTTGGCGCTGTCGATAAATTGCGAAAAAAGGACAGCCTCGGGGTCACGGTCGAAGCTGAATACACCGTCGGCGAATATGATATTCAAATCCTGTCGGCGGACCAGTCCGATGGGCTTGCCGACTGGCTGAAACAAAACGGCTATAAACTCCCCGATGGCGCGGAGAAAATCCTTGGCAGCTATATCAAGCAGGGAACAAAATTTTTCGTCGCCAAGGTCAATCTTGAAGAGCAGGCCGCGACCGGGCTTAAATATCTGCGCCCCTTACAAATCGCATTTGAATCGCCGAAGTTCATGTTGCCAATCCGGCTTGGCACGCTGAACGCCGACGGCAAGCAGGAACTCTTCGCCTTCATGCTGACCCGCACCGGCCGGGTTGAAACTACTAACTACCGCACCGTCAAGCTTCCCACCGGTATGGATATTCCGGTCTATGTGAAGAATGATTTCGGCTCGTTTTATAAGTCGATGTTTGAACAGCAGGTGGAGAAAGAAAACGAGCGCGCGGTGTTTTTAGAATATGCGTGGGATATGAACTGGTGCGATCCGTGTGCGGCCGACCCCTTGTCGCAGAGTGAGTTGCGCGAGCTTGGCGTGTATTGGGTCGGCGGCGGCGGCGATAAGCCCGGCATCATGCCACGCCGGCCAATGCCGCAGGCGCGCGATGTCTTCGTCACCCGCCTGCACATTTCCTATGACGCCGAAAATTTCCCGGAAGATTTGATGTTTAAGGAAACCAACGACCGTTCAAATTATCAGGGCCGATATGTTTTGCGGCACGCCTATAAGGGTGATGCGCAATGTGAAGCCGCAGATCAATATCGCGCCAACCTGCCCAAACGGTTTGAGAGCGAAGCCCAAACCCTCGCCAATCTCACCGGCTGGGACATTGACGCCATCCGCGAGGATATGAACCAGGCCGGACAAAATTTCGAGGAGCCCAAGAAGGGCTCATGGTGGAAACGCCTGTGGGGCAATGACGCCAAGGAAGGCTAAATGAAAACCGTCGCGCCGCTGGCGGAGTCCGGCGACGCAGCCTATGCTCGCGGCCATGGCCAATCTTTTCACCCTCGGGCGCATCGCCTTGATCATTCCGTTTGTCGCTATGTTCCTCACCAATGCACAATGGAACATGAAGGCCGCGTTTGTGATCTTCGTTGTCGCAGCGGCGACAGATTTTTTTGACGGCTGGATTGCGCGCGCCCGCAATGAGGTCAGCGCACTCGGCGCCGCTCTCGATCCTCTCGCCGACAAGCTCCTGATTGCCGCCGCGCTGATCCTGCTTTTGCGCAACGGCATCATCGCCGGTGCTGGCGTCATCGCCGTTCTTATCATTATCCTGCGCGAAATTCTTATCAGCGGCCTGCGCGAAGCGGTGACTTTGCGCGGCGGATCGCTGAAGGTGACGCAATTGGCAAAATGGAAAACCACCGCACAGCTGGTCGCCGCCGGCCTCCTGCTTGCCGCCGCGCCGCATGGGCTCGTCGGCGAGGCTTTGCGCCCGTTGGCGTCCGGCACGCTTTGGCTGGCGGCCGTGCTTACCTTTTGGACCGGCGCAGACTATGCTTACCACGCCGCGCGGATGTTGCGCGCCAAAGACACATGACGGAACCCGATGGCGATGGCGGACCTCAACAAAGTTGCAGAAGGCGCAGCCCATATCCTCATCGTCGATGATGACGACCGCATCCGTACGCTTTTAAAACGTTATCTCAGCGAAAATGGGTTTCGCACCTCCACCGCCGGCAACGCCGCTGAAGCGCGCCGATTGATGCGCGGCGTCGAATTTGACTTACTCATTCTCGATGTGATGATGCCGGGGGAATCCGGTTTTGACCTGACAAAGTCCGTACGCGCCGCTTCCAACGTACCGATATTGCTTTTGACCGCGCGCGGCCTGCCGGAGGACCGCATTGAAGGGCTGGAGCGCGGCGCGGATGATTATCTCTCCAAGCCGTTTGAACCGCGCGAATTGGTGTTGCGGGCGAACGCGCTATTGCGCCGGGCGCGACCGGTGGCGCTCAACCGCAAGGCGCTCACCTTTGGCGATTGCACATTCTCAGTTGGCCGCGGCGAATTACGTCGCAATGGCGAACTTATCAAACTCACCGCTGGCGAGGCCAGCCTGTTAAAGGCGCTGGCGCAAAAACCTGGCGAGGCGATTTCCCGCCAGGCGCTGGCGGAACAGACATCAACATCGCTGGAGCGCTCCGTCGATGTGCAAGTCACGCGCCTGCGCAAAAAAATAGAGGAAGACCCGCGCGCGCCGATCTTTCTGCAAACCGTGCGCGGCGTCGGCTACGCGCTGATGGCGGATTGACCAGCGATGTTGCGGCGATATTTTCCCAAAAGCCTCTATGCGCGCGTCGTTTTGATTGTCATCTTGCCGATCTTTTTGATGCAAGCCGTCGTTACCGTAGTGTTCTTCAACCGTCACTGGGATTTGGTGACGGCGAATTTGTCAGCCAATGTCGCCGGGCAAATTGCATTGGTAACGCGGCTATATGAGGACAACCCGCAAGCGTCGGAACGCGCAAAAATCGAGCAATGGGCGCTCGACGACCTTGATCTCAGCGTCCGGTTTGAAGCTGGCGGCGGCATTCCGCAAAAAGACAAGCTGGCGCCGTTTAATGTTTATAATTCAACGCTGGAGCGCCGGCTCGGCGAGGCGCTCGACAAGCCTTATTGGTTCAACACAAGAAGCTGGCCAGCTTTTGTTGAAGTGCGCGTGCGGCTCGACGACGGGCTGTTGATATTTTTTGCTTATCGCGACCGGGTGTTCGCAACCACCGGGCCGATTTTCCTGTTCTGGCTGATCAGCACATCCGTCCTTTTGGGCGGCATCGCGATTGTGTTCTTGCGCAATCAAGTGCGGTCAATCCTGCGCCTTGCAAATGCGGCGGAAGCCTTTGGGCGCGGGCGTGATGCACCGGATTATCGCCCAACCGGCGCCACTGAAGTCAGAAAGGCCGGCTACGCTTTTATCGCCATGCGCGAGCGCATCAAGCGCCAGCTTGAGCAGCGCACGACCATGCTCGCCGGGGTGAGCCACGATCTTCGAACGCCGCTCACCCGGATCAAGCTGGCGCTGGCGATGGAGCCTGACACACCGGAAGTCGCCGCCTTGCGCAACGACGTTCTGGAAATGGAGCGCATGGTCGAGGCCTATCTTGAGTTTGCCCGTAGCGAGGCGTCAGACGAAGACCCGGATGTGTTCGACCTTGACGAGATGATCCGCGAGGTGGAAAGCAACACCAAACGCACCGGCCATTCGCTTCAGGTGGACATCCCCGCAGGCCTCGTTGTTGCGGCGCGACGAAGCGCGCTAAAACGCGCCGTCAGCAACCTCGTCAACAATAGCCTGCGCCACGCCAATAAAGTCTGGGTCAGCGCCGAGCGTACGGAACGCCATATAGAAATCCATGTCGATGATGACGGGCCGGGCGTTGACAAGAATTTATACGACGAAATTTTTAAGCCTTTCACCCGTCTCGACGAAGCGCGCAACCTAAATGAAAGCGGCATGGGGCTGGGCCTGACGGTAGTGCGCGATGTTGCGCGATCGCATGGCGGCGAGGTTACGCTCGACAAATCCGACAAGGGCGGCTTGAGGGCGACCATCCGCCTGCCAATTTAATGTGTGTGCATATAAAAACCCTCCCATGACATGCATGGGAGGGCTAAAAGCTACGCAACTGAATGCAGGCTCTAATAGTAGTCGTTATATTTAATCAGATAGCGGCTACCGGAAACGATGTAGCTTTGGCCATAGTTGTCATAGCACATGGTGCCGCCAACAAGGGCCTTCATGCCCTTCCAATAACCGTCCTTTCGAACCGTGCGGCAATTATTACCGCTGGAATAGCCGGTGTTATAGTGGCCGGCGCCGCGGTTATTGTAACCGGAGTGGCCGCGCCCATAACCGCGATTGTGTCTATTGCCGCGATAACTGCGATTGTGGCCTTTTTTGCGATAGCTGCGATCATGCCCTCGGCTACGGTGGCCGCGATCATAACCATTGCTGCGATGGCCGCGACGACTGCTGCGGTGACCTCTCTTGCCGTGACCGCCATTGCTGACATTGACGGAATAACCCGAGCCATAGCTGTTTGAACTATAACCAACGCTGACGCCGCCGGTGCTCGCGTATACAGATGCCGACGAGGTGGTCTCGCCCGCCGATGCGGATGGCGCCAATGCAAGTAATCCAAGCGCCGCAGTCGCCGCTGCTGCAAGCTTTAGTTTTGTAATATCCATAATGGGCATGTCGCTCTCCTTAGGTCGCTCAAAGCCCCCGCTCGAGCCCTGCCCTAAATGTTGCGCCTATTGCTCCAATGATCAACACAACTCACGTCAAAGACGCGTGAGTGTTTTGTTCGAAATGTGGCCAAAGCGCGACGCGCCGCCTCATTGCGATAACATAACGTCAATCCGTATAGAGAATTATTCTCATTGTCAGGAAGTTTAATCCGTTAACGCGCGCGCGCGCGCTGCAGCGGCTCTCACCGCTTCATCAACCAGCCTGCCAAGCGCCTTGGCGTCGCCGTCAAGAATTTCAAGTGCCGCTTGGGTTGTGCCGCCGGGCGATGTGACGGCGCGGCGCATTTGCGCCGGGCTGCGGGCCTCAGTTTCCATCAGTGCGCCGGCGCCGATGAAGGTTGCTCTGGCGAGCTTTGCGGCGACGTCTTTGGACAGCCCCAATGCTTCTCCCGCCTCAGTCAGCGCTTCGGTCAACAGAAAATAATAGGCGGGGCCAGAACCGGAAATCGCCGTTACCAGATCTATCTCCGCTTCCGCGCGCACCCAGACAGTCTCGCCGGCGGCGCGCATCAGCGTTTCGACCAACTCCCGTCCCACATCATCGACAGCCTCCGGCGCATAAAGCCCTGTCATTCCTTTGCCGATGGCGGCTGGCAGGTTGGGCATTGCGCGGGCGATTTTTACAGCCCCGCCAAGCGCTGCGGATATGCCGGCGACGCTCTTACCGGCCATCACCGAAATGACGACCGCCGGCCCCGCAAGCCCGCTAAAGCGCCCCAAGACATCGCTCGCCATTTGCGGCTTGACCGCGATCACCACCGCATCAACGCCAGCTTTAATGGCGTCGTCGAGCGATGGGTTGAGCGCAACACCATGGGTCTTGCACAAAGCCTTCATCTCGTCGTTGATGGCCGGATCAAACACCATTGAGCGCGACGTTGCGATCACGCCGCCGGCGAGCCAGCCGCGCAGTAGCGCGCCGCCCATGGCGCCGGCGCCGATCAGGGCTACGGAAGGTTTGTCTTTCATGGACGCAAGTCTACGCGTTTCCGGCGGTTTCGAAAAGCGAGGCTTTTAAGGCGTCGTCCGGGTTTTTCCCGCCCCAGACCAGGAAGTTGAACGCCGGATAAAACCGGTCGACCGCCTCAGACGATGCGCGGATCAACGCCTCGCCCTGGCCCTGGTCGAGCGCGCCGCCCTCAGGCAGGATCGCGGCGTTGCGGTAGACAATGCTTTTGTCATCCGCCCAAAGATCGAAATGCCCGACCCAGAGGCGTTCATTGACCATAGTGACAAGGCGGCTGGCTTCATCGACGCGGCCGGCCGGCGCCTTCAGATCAATCGGCGCGCCCATCTGCATGGTCGACAGCTCCGAGCGCCAGGTAAACCACAATCCCAAATCGCGCCACACGCCCGGCAACATCACATGCAGTTCCGAATCGCTGACGCGCTCCATGTCAAAGCCGAGATTTTCTGCCGCCGATTCCAGCGCCGCCAGCGGATCGACGGCCTTGCTTGGTTTACGGATCAGTTCAATTGACATCAGCGGCCCTTTTTCTCAATTCAGGCGGCTGTTATCGCGCCGCTTCAAGCGACAGGACGCGCCGATTCGGGCGGGCGGCAAATGATTCGATTAGACTGATTTTCCACGGGGAATACGGTTTTCCACAATTTCTCCGCTGGTCATAAAGCTAGCCGCCGGCTTTTTCCTCCAGCACCGCAATACGCGCCGCAAGCGCGGCGTTTTCCTCGCGCGCGGCGCGGGCCATATCGCGCACCGCGTCAAACTCCTCACGGGGGACAAAGTCCATATCGGCGATCAACCGCTGAAGCTGGCTTTTCATCGCCGTTTCCGCTTCCCGGCGGACGCCATCGGCCGCGCCGGCCGCCTCGGTCATCAGCTTGGCGATCTCGTCAAAAATAGCGCTCTGTGTCTGCATCGAAAAATCCTTTCACCACCCTATATAGAACGACGAGGCGTGGGGCGACAGGGGCGAAGAACCGCGCTATTGAGACGCACGCTTCTCCAACATGGCGAGTTAAATGAGCATACCCTATCCCGATATTGGCCCGGTCGCGCTGCAGCTGGGGCCCTTGCCGATCCGCTGGTACTCGCTTGCCTATATTGGCGGGCTGGCGGCGGGCTGGTGGTATCTGGCGCGGCTGATCAAAAATACCGGCCTGTGGCGCAAGGGCGCGGCGCCCCTCACCCGGGTTCTCCTTGACGATGTGATTTTCTGGGTCGCCATCGGCGCGATGGCCGGCGGGCGCATCGGCTATATGTTGTTTTACGAGCCGGCGATCCTGATAAAGCCGTGGCAGCCGATCTTCGGCTTCCTGCCCTTCCCGCCGGCCTTGATGTTGTGGAATGGCGGCATGTCGTTTCATGGCGGGTTAATTGGCGTCACGCTTGCGGGGTTCTTCTTCGCCCGCAAATATAAACTCAATGCGCTGTCGCTCGGTGATTTGTTCGCCGCCGCGGCGCCGTTCGGATTGTTCTTTGGCCGCATGGCGAATTTCATCAACGCCGAGCTTTATGGCCGGCCCTGGGACGGGCCGTGGTCAATGGTGTTCCCCTCCGACCCGCTTGGTCTGGCGCGCCATCCTAGCCAGCTTTATGAAGCGGCGCTGGAAGGGATTGTCCTGTTCATCGTCATTCGCATTGCAACCCACGCCTTCAACCTCCTCAAACGTCCGGGCGCGACCATCGGTTTGTTCCTTGCCGGCTATTCTCTGTCGCGGATTTTTATCGAAAACTTCCGCGAGCCGGACGCACATCTGCCGGACTATCCGCTTGGCCTCACCATGGGGATGATGTTGTCGCTGCCGATGCTGGCGTTTGGTCTGTGGCTGATATGGCGTACAAGGACGAAACTTGGCGAAACGGTTGCGAAATGACCGACGCTGCCGGCGCGGCGGAACCGACCCCGCTTGAAGAGCGTCTCGTCAACCTCATCAAGCTCAAAGGCCCGATCACCGTCGCCGACTATATGGCCGATGCGCTCGGCCACCCTCATGACGGCTATTATATGAGCCAGACGCCGATTGGCGCCGACGGCGATTTCATCACCGCGCCGGAAATCAGTCAGACCTTCGGCGAGCTGGTCGGGCTGTGGCTGGTGGAGGCGTGGCGCGCCATGGGCTCGCCTACCGATTTCAACCTCATCGAACTCGGCCCCGGCCGCGGCGTCCTGATGGAAGATATCCTGCGCGCCGCAAGGCTGCGCCCGGAATTTATCAGGGGCGCGCATCTGTGGCTGTTGGAGACCTCCGGCCGGCTCCGGGTCGAGCAACAAAAACGCCTGCGCGGCGCCGGGCTCGATCCGATGTGGGCCGATGAATTTGCCGACATTCCCCCGGCCCCGTCGCTGATCGTCGCCAACGAGTTTTTCGACTGCCTGCCGATCCATCAATATCAGCGCATCAAATCCGGCTGGCGCGAGCGTATGGTCGGGCTGAACGATGATGAAACCAGGCTGGATTTTGTGCTTGGTAAAACCCCGCCGCCAGCGACGCTGAACTTGCCTGCGACATCCGCCAGCAAGGAAGGCGACATCGCCGAGATATCTTTTGCAGCGCGCGACTTCATCGCCGATCTCAGCGACCTCCTCGCCAAACATGGCGGGCAAGCTTTGATTATCGATTACGGGCACATGCAGTCCGGCCTGGGCGAGACGCTGCAAGCCGTGCGCGCCCATAAATTCTGGCCGCCGCTGGCTTCTCCCGGCCGCGCCGATGTCACCGCGCATGTGGACTTCGAAGCGCTTGGCGCTGCCGTGATTGATCACGGCGCGGTGGCGCATGGGCCGGTGAGCCAGGGAGAGTTTCTTGAACGGCTGGGGCTCAACATTCGCGTAGAAATGTTGTGCAAAGGAAAGACCGCCGAGCGGGCGAAAACCATCCGCGCCGGGGCCTATCGGATCGCCTCGCCGGACCAGATGGGGGAAATTTTCAAGGTGATGTGCGTTTGCGCGCCAAGCCTTCCCGCGCCGTCCGGATTTGAAGACATATGACGCCACCGTTTCTAACCTCCTCACTGCTGGTGGCTCCAAATCTTACGCACGGGTTTTTCGGCCGCGCCGGCGGCGTTTCAACCGGCGTTTACGCATCGCTCAATACCGGCCCCGGATCGGACGACAGATCTGAGGACGTGAAAGAGAACCGGCGGCGTTGCGCCACGGCGTTAGGCTGCGATGCGGGCCGGCTGGTCACCAACTACCAGATCCATTCAAGCGAGGTCATCATCATCGATGCGCCATGGCCAGACACGCCGGCAAAGGCTGACGGGCTGGTCACCAAAACCCGCGGCCTGGCGCTCGGCGTCCTCGCCGCTGATTGCATGGCGTGGTTGTTTGCAGACCCGGTAGCCGGCGTTATCGGCGCCGCGCATGCGGGCTGGCGCGGGGCGCTTGCCGGCGTCCTGGAGAACACCGTTGCGGCGATGGAAAGCCTTGGCGCTAATCGCGGCGATATCCGCGCCGCTCTCGGGCCTTGCTTGCGCCAATCCAATTTTGAGGTCGGCCTCGATCTGGTTGACGCTTTCACGGAAAAATTTAGCGAGGCGGAGACATTTTTCGCACCCGGAAAATCGAAGCAAAAACGCCAGCTCGATCTTGCCGGTTTCGGCGCCTGGCGACTGGCTCAATCCGGGCTCAAGCATATCGACGATTTGGCTGTCTGCACCCTGGCCGCGCCGGAGGCGTATTTCAGCTATCGCGCCAGCCAGCGCGCCGCTGAAACCGACTATGGGCGCAATCTCTCGGCGATTGCGATCCAGTGAAAAATCCTTCACCAGCGGGGTTGCGCGGCGGTCCAGAAACCGTCATGACACCCGCGCCAATATCGGGCATGCGTCATGGGGTTTAGATCATGAAACTGATCGCGGGGAACTCAAACCGCCGTCTTAGTCAGGCCATCGCCCAAACCCTGACAACGAGCCTGGCCGTTGCGGACATCAAGACATTCAAAGACGGCGAAGTCTTCGTTGAGATTCAGGAAAATGTCCGCGGCGAGGATGTTTTCGTCATCCAGTCGACATCGCATCCGGCCAACGACCACCTGATGGAGCTGTTGATTATCATCGATGCGCTGACCCGCGCCTCGGCCAGCCGGGTGACCGCCGTCATCCCCTATTTCGGTTACGCCCGCCAGGACCGCAAGGCCGGCCCGCGCACGCCGATATCGGCAAAGCTGGTGGCCAACCTCATCACCACCGCCGGCGCCGACCGGGTTTTGACGCTTGATTTGCATGCCGGCCAGATCCAGGGCTTTTTCGATATCCCGACCGACAACCTGTTTGCAGTAAAAGAATTTGACCGCCGCGCGCGCGAGATTTTCAATCACAAGCTCGACAACTTAACGGTGGTCTCGCCCGATGTCGGCGGCGTGGTCCGCGCGCGGGCATTGTCCAAACGCCTCGACCAACGGCCGCTGGCGATTGTCGACAAGCGCCGCGAGGGGCCCGGCCAGTCGGAAGTGATGAACATTATCGGCGATGTCGATGGCCGGCACTGTTTTATCTTTGACGACATCATCGATTCCGGCGGCACGCTGTGCAATGCGGCGCAAGCGATTATGGACAAGGGCGCAAAAAGCGTCTCCGCCTGCGTCACCCATGGCGTTCTTTCCGATAACGCCGCCGCGCGGATCACCAAGGCCGATGCGCTGACCCGGCTGATCATCACCGATTCGATTGAAGCCCCGGCCGACGTCGCCGCATGCCCCAAAATAGAGCAAGTCTCAATCGCCCCCCTGTTCGGAGAGGCGATCCGGCGCATCGCCAACGAAGAATCCGTCTCAAGCCTGTTCGACTGAGGCCCGGCTTGTCGCTCTGCGTTCACGACGGGTTGAAACTGCCAACATGAAAGACGACATAAGCGCCTTCGGCGTTTATGAATGCTGGATAGCGGACCACCAGCGCCGCAACTAACCGCCGGCAAGGGAGCTCATGTCATGGCGAAGGCAATATGGAACGGTGAAGTGATCGCGCAAAGCGACACATTCGAAGTGGTTGAGGGTAATGTCTATTTCCCGCCGGACGCGGTGAACAAAAAATATTTGCGCGCCTCCGATCACACATCCCACTGCCCGTGGAAGGGCGATGCGAGCTATTACACGCTCGCCGTCAATGGCGAAGAAAACGCCAACGCCGCCTGGTACTATCCGGAAACATTTGAAAAGGCGGCGTATATTAAAGACCATATCGCTTTCTGGAACGGCGTTGAGGTGAGCCAATAGCCCTGCCGACGAAAGACGCCGCCGTGCTTGCGGCTTCATTACAACTCATCGCTGATGCGGCGACAATTTTTGAGGACGGCTGGCTGCTGATCGGCAGCGCGGCGGCGCATGTCGTCGGCGCCGATATTGGCGCCATTGCCGACATTGATCTGTTGCTCAGCGAACGCGATATCAATGCGCTGGATGCGCATTGGCGGGACCGCAAGCGCTTGGCCGCGCAACCCAGCGACCGGTTTCGTTCGCAAGTTTTTCATCGTTTCGATGCGCCGCTGCCAATCGAGGCGATGGCGGGGTTTGAATTGAAAACCCGCAACGGCGACTGGCTGTGGCTGGAGCCCAAAAGTCGCGCGCAGTTCGGCGCGTTTTATGCGCCAAGCCTTAGCGAGCAAGTCGAAATTTTAAAACTGATGGGGCGAGAGAAAGACACGCCAAGGATTCTTGCGCTGGAAAAACTGCTCTAGATTCTTAGTGGTCGCGTGATCGAACCGTAAAACCGGTACCCACTTTTACTGATCACGCTCCAGCTGATAAGAAGCCGCTGGATCAATCCTGAATTTGCCGCCAAGCGCATCGCGCCCGATCAGGAGCGCAAACTCCATTGTCTCACGGTTGGCAAGCGTTAAATCGATTTTCCAGCGATGCTCGCCAAGGCGCAAATCGGTCTCAATGACAATACGCTCTTCTTCAAGCCCGTTAGAACTTTTTATGAGGCGCTTTCCGGCAATCGGCGCGTGGCAAAATATCTCCCGCTGTTCGTCGCCTTGTAAGGTCTGAAGCCAAAACTCTACGTGGCGCACGCCGCCGGTCTCGAACTCTTTAATTTTAGTTGCGTGCAACGCCGACCCTTTTGCGCCGGTGTCAATCTTGGCGCCAATCCGCGCCGCGCCAAGATCAGGCAGCGCCGCCCACTCGCGCCAGCCGATAAGCACAAGACTTTGTCGCGCGCACATTCGTCAAAGCGTCCCGTCTTCTCGCCAGGCGGCAATCTCGCGATCATCAACGC
Organism: Alphaproteobacteria bacterium; assembly: GCA_013151255.1. Taxonomy (GTDB): domain Bacteria; phylum Pseudomonadota; class Alphaproteobacteria; order Caulobacterales; family Parvularculaceae; genus Hyphococcus. Next base: position 2,105 of record JAADIQ010000112.1, on the reverse strand, counting down.
CGATCTCTGCAAGAATTTCTTCCGCATGCTCGCCCGGCGAGGGAATGGCTCGCGGGTCCGGCGGCGTCTCGCCGTTAAAGCGCGGCGCAGATGCGGCCTGCAATACGCCATCAATGTCGCGCAAGATGTTGCGCGCGCGCATATGCTCATCTTTTGCCGCCTCGCCTGGCGTCAGCACCGGCGCAAAACACACATCGGTTCCGTGCAGGCGCTCCACCCATTCATCGCGGCTCTTGGTCTTAAAGATCGCTGCAAAGCGCTGCTTCAGCGCGGGCCATTTGTCCCGGTCAAACTGGTTGGCGAATGCCGCATCGTCCTGAAGCCCGAGCCGTTCGAGAAGTTCGCTATAAAATTTCGGCTCCAACGGACCGATACTGATCCAGTGATCATCGGCGCATTGATAGCTGGCATAGAAATGCGCGCCGTCAATCATGCTTTGGCCGCGCGCATCCGGCATTCCGCCGGCGGCGCGAAGCGAATATAGAAGGTTCATCATATGCGCCGAGCCATCAACAATGGCCGCGTCAACAACACACCCCTCGCCGGTCTCGCGTGCTTTAAGGACGCCGGCCAGGATACCGATGGCGAGATAAAGCGAGCCGCCGCCAACATCGCCCACCAGCGTTGGCGGCGGCGTTGGCGGCGTATCGCCAGCGCCGGCATACCAGGCCGCGCCCGACAGCGAGACATAATTGATATCGTGGCCCGCCACATGGGCAAGCGGGCCGTCCTGGCCCCAGCCGGTGAGCCGTCCGTAAACCAACTTTTTATTGCGTGCGCGCATATCGTCCGGCCCAAGACCGAGCCGCTCCATCACGCCGGGACGCATGCCTTCAATCAGCGCGTCGGCATTGGCGACAATATCGGCGGCGATGTTTCGCGCCGTGCGGTCCTTGAGGTCGAGCACTATTGAGCGTTTACCGCGTTTGAAAATCGCCGCCGCGCCAGCGTCAGCGCCGCCCTTGCGCTCGATGACAATCACATCGGCGCCAAGGTCAGCCAGCAGCATGGCGCAAAATGGCGCCGGGCCCAGCCCTTCAAACTCGACAATTCGAATGCCGGACAAAATGCCCCCGTCAAACCCGCTCATGGCCATCCTTTCATGCTCTCACAAAGAGTAGTGTTGATTGAGAAATCTGCGCAAGGCAAGCAGCGCGAACCGCCGCCGACTTATTCCGCCGCGTGGATATGCGCGCGCTTGCCCTCATCGAGAAGACCGCCGCTGAAAACAAAGCCGTCAATGCCGGGCACATAGAGCATATTGGTGAGCCGGCCGCTAAGCGCTACATGCGCCGCCCGGCCCGGCCCCTTCATGCAGACATGGTCAAGCGTCATCACCTCGCCCAGATGCGACAGGGATTTCTCGCCCACCGCACGAAATTGCGGGATATCGTCGGGATGCACCACCTCCTTGGTGGTGAGGCCAATCATATCTTCCGGCGCCGCGCCAAGCGCGCTCTCAACCGAGGGGCTGGCATAGGTAATGCGCCCGCTGGGGGAGAAAATCAGCGTCACATCCTGCGAGCACTCGACCAGGCCGCGAAACCGCTGTTCGGCTTCATGGGCCTCATCAACCTGCCTTTGCAGCGCTGAAAACAGCGTCGTGTTTTTGGTGTGCAACAATATCGAGCGGTCAACCACGCGCTGCATGGTCAGCGCCAGATAAACCGTGGCGACGCCAAAAAGCACAACGATGCTGGCGGTCGCCAATCCGTCGGCGCCAGCCGCAATAGCGTAGACCGCTGCAAGCGGCGCCAGCGCCGGCACGTTAAACGCAACCACCGCACGCCATGATGCGCCGGCGGAAACAATCGCCGCCACCGCCATGCCGGCCATCACAAAGGGCAAAAACGCATGGCCAAGCAGTCCGTGCACGGCAAAAATTGGCCCTAGCGAGCCCCACAAAGCGCCGTTGAGCGCCATGAAGAATAAATGATAGGTAGCAAACCGCGACATGTTGCGGCCCGATGTTCCGTCAAACCGAAACCGCAACCACAACGCCCCGCGAAGCAATGACAACACCAAGATTGCGCCGGCCCATGTCAGGAGAATATTGCGATCAATATCCGACCACATGACTGCGGTTGTGATGCCGGCGTTAACCG
>JAADIQ010000079.1 GCA_013151255.1 Alphaproteobacteria bacterium | reverse complement strand
AGAAGAAGGCCACGCAATTGACGTGACCACAGGACTTTAACGGACGGGTTTTAAGAACAATGGCTCTTAAAAAATTCAAACCAACGACGCCATCGCGCCGCCAGCTTGTGTTGGTGGATCGCAGCGAGCTGTGGAAGGGCAAGCCGGTCAAGACGCTGACCGAGGGGCTGCATTCCAAAGCCGGGCGCAACAATACCGGCCGCATCATGACGCGTCGTCGTGGCGGCGGGGCGAAGAAGACCTACCGCATTGTCGATTTCAAACGTCGCAAGTTTGATGTTGAGGCGAAGGTTGAACGTCTCGAATATGACCCCAACCGCACCGCGTTTATCGCGCTGATCAAATACCTCGATGGCGAACAGTCCTATATTCTGGCGCCGCAGCGGATCAAAGCTGGCGACAAGGTGATTGCCGGCGCTAAGGTTGATGTGAAGCCCGGCAATGCGATGCCGCTGAAAGCCATGCCGGTCGGCACCATCATCCACAATGTTGAGATGAAGCCAGGCAAGGGCGGGCAAATCGCACGCTCCGCCGGCGCCTACGCCCAGCTTGTGGGCCGCGATGGCGCGATGACGCAGGTTCGCTTGCAGTCGGGCGAAGTGCGCCTCATTCTCGGCGAATGCATGGCGACGGTCGGCGCGGTTTCAAACCCCGACCACATGAACCAGTCGCTTGCAAAAGCCGGTCGTAATCGCAACAAAGGCAAACGCCCGTCCGTGCGCGGCGTGGTGATGAATCCCGTCGACCACCCTCATGGCGGCGGCGAAGGACGAACTTCTGGCGGCCGTCACCCGGTTACCCCTTGGGGCAAACCGACTAAGGGCGCCAAGACCCGCAAGAACAAACAAACTGACAAATACATTCTTCGTTCGCGTCATGCGAAGAAGAAGAGAAAATAGGACGCCGGAGAAAAACATGCCACGTTCTGTCTGGAAAGGCCCGTTTGTCGATCGCTATCTGCTTAAAAAAGCAGACGAGGCGCAAGACGGCAAACATAAGGGCGGTATCAAAACCTGGTCGCGTCGTTCGACCATATTGCCGCAATTTATCGGGCAAACCTTTAACGTCTATAATGGGCGCAAATTTATCCCGGTGCATGTCACCGAGGATATGGTTGGCCACAAGCTCGGCGAATTTTCGCCGACCCGGACATATTTCGGTCACGGCGCAGATAAAAAGGCGCGGAGAAAATAGTCATGGGTCAGAAGAAAAATGAACGGCGATTTGAAGACACGCAAGCCATGGCGAAGGGCCGGATGATCCGGATTTCGCCGCAAAAGCTGAACCTTGTCGCCCAGCTCATTCGCGGCAAAAAGGTCGAGAAGGCTTTGGCCGATCTGTCGTTCTCGCGCAAGCGGATCGCGCAAGACGTCAAGAAAGTGCTCGAAAGCGCGATTGCGAATGCGGAAAACAACCATGACCTCGACATTGATGCGCTGGTCGTGGACCAGGCGTTTGTCGGCAAGAACATGGTGTTGAAACGCTGGCGCCCGCGCGCGCGCGGCCGGACGGGCAAAATTCTAAAGCCGTTTGCAGAAATTACAATTGTGGTCAAAGAAGTTGAGGAGGCCGCCTAATGGGTCAGAAAGTAAACCCTATCGGCTTGCGCCTCGGGATCAATCGCACCTGGGACTCTCGCTGGTTCGCCAATAAGGGTCAGTATGGCGATCTTCTTCATGAAGATTTGCGCATCCGGGACTATCTGGAAAAACGCCTGGCCCAGGCCGGCGTTTCGCGGATTGTTATTGAGCGCCCGCACAAGAAATGCCGGGTGACGATTTACACGGCGCGTCCGGGCGTGGTGATCGGCAAAAAAGGCGCCGACATCGAAAAGCTTCGCCAGGAGCTCTCAAAGTTGTCGTCGTCGGAAACGGTTTTGAATATCGTCGAGATTCGCAAACCGGAAACCGACGCCAAGCTGGTCGCCGAAAACATCGCCCAGCAATTAGAGCGCCGGGTGGCGTTTCGTCGGGCGATGAAACGCGCGATGCAAACATCACAGCGGATGGGCGCGCTTGGCATTCGCATCAATGTCGCGGGCCGTCTTGGCGGCGCGGAAATTGCGCGGATGGAATGGTATCGCGAAGGCCGTGTGCCGCTGCACACATTGCGCGCCGATATTGATTACGGCGTGGCGACTGCGCGCACCACTTACGGCTCGATTGGCGTCAAGGTCTGGATCTTCAAAGGCGAGATCATGGAGCACGACCCGATGGCGCAAGAAAAAAGATTGATCGACGCACAGACAGGCGGCGTCGGCCATAACCGGCCGCATGGCGGCGATAAAAGAGTTTAGGACGCGGGACTAGTTGAGCAATGCTGCAACCGAAAAAAACAAAATTCCGCAAGATGCACAAAGGCCGGATTAAAGGCCTTGCTAAGGGCGGTACGGATTTGAACTTTGGCTCTCACGGGTTGAAGGCGCTGGAGCCTGATCGCGTGACGGCGCGCCAGATCGAGGCGACGCGCCGCGCGATTACCCGCGCCATGAAACGCGCCGGTCGGGTGTGGATACGCATCTTCCCCGATGTGCCGGTAACGAAAAAGCCTACCGAAGTTCGGATGGGTAAAGGCAAAGGCTCGGTCGAGTTCTGGGCGGCGAAGGTGAAGCCCGGCCGGATCATGTTTGAAATCGACGGTGTTTCAGACGATGTCGCCCGCGAGGCGCTTACGCTTGGAGCCGCCAAGCTGCCAATTAAAACGCGCATCGTTACGCGCGTCGGCAAGTGATTTTAGGAGCGATTGCCATGAATGCCGGTGAAGTACGCGATCTGACGAGTGATGAGTTGAAGGACAAACTTCTTCTCCTCAAGAAAGAGCAGTTCAACCTGCGCTTTCAACAAGCGTCCGGTCAGCTTGAGAAGACAACCCGCGTTAGCGAAGTCCGCAAGGACATCGCGCGCATTAAAACAGTGCTCGGCGAACGCGCCGGCGCTAACGCTAGTTAAATATAAAGAGGCCAGTCCATGCCGAAACGCATCCTGCACGGCGCCGTCGTGAGCGACAAAGGCGATAAAACGATTATCGTCAAAGTGGAGCGTATTTTTACGCACCCGCTGTTTAAGAAAACAGTACGCCGGTCAAACCGGTTCCACGCCCATGACGAGGCCAACAAGTTTAAAGTCGGCGATCTGGTGCGCATCCAGGAATGCGCGCCGAAGTCGAAGCTGAAGCGCTGGGAAGTGCTCGGCGAGGTCACCAAGGCCTAAGAGTTTTTAAGTTGCGGGCGCATTTTGCTCCCCGCGTTGAGTTTAACGGTTAGCGGGCCAGACGGCCCATCAGGAGGATCGCCATGATCCAGATGCAAACGAATTTGGACGTTGCGGATAATTCCGGCGCCAAGCGCGTTCAGTGCATCAAAGTGCTGGGCGGCGCCAAACGCAAATATGCGGGCGTCGGCGACATTATTGTTGTGTCCGTCAAGGAAGCCATTCCGCGCGGCCGGGTGAAAAAAGGCCAGGTCATGCGCGCAGTTGTTGTGCGCACCGCGAAAGACATCATCCGCCGCGATGGCTCGGTAATCCGCTTTGACCGCAATGCGGCGGTTTTGATCAATAATAATAAAGAGCCGATTGGCACACGGATTTTCGGCCCGGTAACGCGCGAGCTTCGCGCCGCCAAGCTTATGAAAATCGTGTCTTTGGCGCCGGAGGTTCTGTAAAAATCATGGCTGCGAAGATTAAAAAAGGCGACAGCGTCATCGTGCTGGCCGGCAAGGACCGGGGCAAGGAAGGCGAAGTCATCAAGGTGCTGCCGGCGGCCGATCGTTTGTTCGTGCGCGGCGTCAACCTGATTAAAAAACACCAGAAGCAAACCCAGACTGAGCAGGGTGGGATCATCTCTAAAGAAGCATCGCTGCATATTTCCAATGTGGCGCTGAAAGATCCCTCCACCGGCAAGGCGACGCGGGTTGGCTTTAAAATTCAAGACGGAAAGAAAGTACGGGTCGCCAAAGCGTCCGGTGAGGTTATCGATGGCTGAAGCAAACGCATATGAACCGCGCATGAAGACGCTTTATCGCGAGAAAATTCGCGCCAAGCTGAACGAGCAATTCAAATTCGCGAACCCGATGATGACGCCGAAGCTTGAAAAAATCGTCGTCAATATCGGCCTTGGCGATGCTGTCAATGATCGCAAGGTGATTGATAAAGCGGTTGAGGAACTTGCCCGCATTGCCGGCCAGAAGCCGGTTATCAACAAGGCGCGCAAATCGATTGCGAATTTCAAACTGCGCGAGGGCATGCCGATTGGCGTGAAAGTGACGCTGCGCAAAGACCGCATGTATGAGTTTCTCGATCGCCTGATCACCGTGGCGCTGCCGCGGGTGCGGGACTTTCGCGGCCTCAACGCAAAAAGCTTCGACGGCAAAGGCAACTTCGCCATGGGGCTGAAAGAACACATCGTGTTTCCGGAGATTGATTACGATTCAGTCGACAAAATCCGGGGCATGGACATCATTGTGTGTACGACCGCGTCGAATGACGACGAGGCGCGCGCGCTTTTGAAAGAATTCAACTTCCCATTTCGGAAGTAATTGGAACAAGACGGCCAGAGTTGAGCCAGGTCCGAGGTTGTTCGGAAACCGGTTTAAGAAGGAGAAGACATGGCGAAAAAATCAATGGTTGAACGCGACCTCAAACGCCGCCGCATGGCGAAAAAGTTTGAGTCCAAGCGCGCTCGGCTGAAAGAGATTATCCACAACAAAGAAACGCCCGATGAGGACCGTTTCGTTGCCGCGCTGAAGCTTGCAGAATTGCCGCGTAATTCCTCAACAACGCGCATTCGCAATCGCTGCCTCATCAGTGGTCGGCCGCGTGGATATTATCGCAAGTTAAAAATGTCGCGGATTGCACTGCGTCAATTGGGTTCGGAAGGCAAAATTCCGGGCCTTGTGAAATCGAGCTGGTAGAAGGAGCCGACACACAATGTATATAAGCGATCCTGTCGGCGATTTGATCACCCGTATCCGCAATGCGCAGATGCGGCGTCACTCGTCGTTGAATGTACCTGCCTCCAAGCTTCGCGGCTGGGTTCTCGATGTGCTTGAGGGCGAGGGTTATATTCGCGGCTATTTGCGCACCGAGAAAGAAGGCGAAAAGCCGTCTTTCGACGTAGAGCTGAAATATTTCGAAGGCCAGCCGGTAATCCAGAAGATCAAACGGATTTCCAAGCCGGGCCGCCGGGTTTATTCCTCCGTGGGCGATCTTGTATCGGTCCGCAACGGGCTCGGCATTTCGATTGTCTCGACGCCGAAGGGCGTCATGTCTGACGCTGCTGCACGCGACGCCAATGTTGGCGGCGAAGTGCTGTGCGAAGTTTACTAGGTTAGGAGCGAGGCATGTCCCGCATCGGCAAAAAAGCGATCGCCGTCCCGCAGGGCGTCACCGTGTCGGTGAACGGCCAGCAGGTCAAAGCCAAAGGTCCCAAGGGCGAGCTTGAGTTCGTCGTCAACGATCTGTGCACGGTTGCGCTTGAAGACAATAAATTGGCGGTCAAGCCAGTTGATAATTCAAAAACCGCGCGCTCGATGTGGGGGATGAACCGCACGCGCCTGGCCAATATGGTTGACGGCGTCGCAAAAGAGTTCACCAAGTCGCTGAACCTTGTGGGCGTTGGTTATCGCGCGCAAATGAAAGGCGCCTCGCTCAACCTGGCGCTTGGCTTTTCGCACGACATCAATTTTGATATCCCGCAAGGCATTAAGGTCGTCACCCCGAAGCCGACCGAGATTATCATTACCGGCATCGACAAACAAAAGGTAGGACAGACGGCTGCGGAAATCCGCGCGTTCCGTCCGCCCGAGCCTTATAAAGGCAAAGGCGTGAAATACGCTGATGAATATATCTTCCGCAAAGAAGGTAAGAAGAAGTAACTTCGATACGAGGATGAACGGTCATGGCTGACCAGAAGAAAAAACAAACTAACCGCACCCGGCGGACACGGGCGAAACTTGCGAAAGTCGCCAACGGACGCCCGCGTCTGTCGGTGTTTCGCTCGTCGAAAAATATTTCGGCGCAGATTATCGATGATGCAGGCGGGCGCACGCTCGCCTCGGCGTCGTCTATGGACAAAGCGCTGCGCGGTGATTTGAAAACTGGTTCGGACAGCGCCGCTGCGATGAGCGTCGGCAAGGCGCTTGCCGAACGGGCGAAAAAAGCAGGCGTCAGCGACGTGATTTTTGACCGCGGTTCGTATCGTTTTCATGGCCGCGTCAAGGCGCTGGCGGAAGCCGCGCGTGAAGCCGGCTTGAAATTTTAAGGGAGTAAACGCGATGGCGCGTGATGAAGGACGAGGACGCGGAAGAGGCCGGGGTCGCGGACGCGAGCGCGAAGAGCGCGACGAGTTTGTTGACAAGCTGGTCGCGATCAACCGTGTTGCGAAAGTGGTCAAGGGCGGCAAAAACTTTGGTTTTGCCGCGCTGGTCGTTGTTGGCGACCAAAAAGGCCGTGTCGGTTTTGGCAAGGGCAAGGCGCGCGAAGTTCCTGAGGCGATCCGTAAGGCTACCCAGGAAGCCAAACGCAATTTGATCCGGGTGCCGTTGCGCGAAGGCCGCACGCTGCATCATGACGCGTCCGGTCGTTGGGGCGCAGGCAAAGTTGTGCTGCGCGCCGCGCCGGCCGGCACCGGCATCATCGCCGGCGGTCCGATGCGGGCGATTTTTGAAACTCTTGGCGTGCAAGATGTGGTTGCAAAATCGATCGGCTCGTCAAACCCCTATAATATGGTCCGCGCGACTATTGACGCGCTTAAAGACCAGACCAGCCCACGCTCCATTGCCGCCAAGCGCGGTAAAAAAGTGTCCGAGGTTCTTTCCCGGCGCACCGGCGGCGGGCAGGCCAGTGTTGCAGAACCCGCAGACACCGCCGGCGCGGCGGCATAAGGAACGAGACCGATGGCAGCAAAGAAAACACTTAAAGTCCGCCAGACCGGCAGCGCGATTAGGCGCCCGAAAGACCAGCGCGCGACGCTGGTCGGGTTAGGCCTCAACAAAATCGGCCGTGTGCGCGAGCTTGAAGACACGCCTTCGGTGCGCGGCATGATTCGCAAAATTGCGCATATGGTGGAGGTCGTCGAAGACTAGACGACACATAAGATTGTCCGTAGACGGACATTAACAGGCGAGGCGGCAAAGCTCAGGTGAGCGACCCGTCGAAAGTCGAGGATATGATGAAACTCAACGAACTTTCCGATAACAAAGGCGCACGCAAGAACCGCATGCGCGTTGGCCGCGGTATTGGCTCCGGCAAAGGCAAAACCGCCGGCCGTGGCGTTAAGGGGCAAAAATCACGCTCCGGCGTTTCCGGCATCCGCGCTTATGAGGGCGGCCAGATGCCGCTTTATATGCGGCTGCCAAAACGCGGCTTTAACAAACCCAACCGGGCGAAATACGCCGAGGTGAATATCGGCCGGGTGCAGACGGCGATTGACGCTGGCAAGCTTGACGCCTCGGCGACAATCACCGCCGCGAGCCTGGTGGAAGCAGGCGTATTGCGCCGGACGCTGGATGGCGTGCGGCTGCTCGGCGTTGGCGAGATTAAAGCGAAGGTTGCGTTTGAGGTCGCCCATGTATCGGCTGGCGCAAAAGCGGCTATTGAGAAAGCCGGCGGCTCGGTGACGGTGCTGGAAGCTAAACAGAGTTAAAGGTTGCCGATCGCGATTTAGACGCCACATGAGTTCGGTTGAAAGATCGGGGTTGGGGAACAGGCAGGGTTTTATCGTTCGCCCCAAAGCCAAGCAGGTAAATTGCTGAAATGACATCCGCAGCGGAACAATTTGCGTCGAACATGACGCTCTCATCCTTCGCCAAGGCGGAGGAGCTGAAAAAGCGCCTTCTATTCACCTTGGTCGCCCTGGTCGTCTACCGGCTTGGCACGTTTGTTCCCTTACCGGGGATTGATCCGGCGGCGTTCTCGCAAGGTTTTCAAAGCCAGCAAAACGGTATTTTGGGCACGCTCAATATTTTCGCCGGCGGCGCCGTTGAACGGATGGCGATTTTCGCGCTCAACATCATGCCTTATATCTCGGCGTCGATTATCATGCAGTTGATGTCGGCGGTTATTCCTTCGCTTGAAGCGATCAAGAAAGAAGGCGAGCAGGGCCGGCGCCAAATCAACCAATATACCCGTTATCTCACCGTCTTCCTCGCCACCATGCAGGGCTATTTCATCGCCGTCAGCCTGATGGGCTCGCCAGGCGTGGTCGCCAATCCGGGACCGTTCTTCCTGCTGACTTCCGTCATCACGCTGGTTGGCGGAGTGATGTTCCTGTTGTGGCTCGGCGAACAGATAACCGCGCGCGGCGTCGGCAACGGGATTTCACTGATCATCTTTGCCGGGATTGTAGCGGAGCTGCCGCGTGCGATTGCGGGCTTGCTCGACCAGGGGCGCACCGGCGCCGGCATTGGCGGCGGCACGATCTTGGTGATCGGCTTCCTCGCTCTGGCGTTGATCGCCTTTGTGGTCTTCATGGAACGCTCGCAACGGCGCATCATCGTTCAATATCCGCGCCGTCAGGTTGGCCAGCGCATGACCCAGGGCGAGAAATCGCACCTGCCGCTGAAGCTGAACCCGTCAGGCGTTATCCCGCCGATCTTTGCCTCCTCGTTGTTGCTGCTGCCGGCGACGGCCATTGGCGCGATCGGCGATGGCTCGCCCGACTGGCTACAGACGGCTGGCTTCCTGTTTGCGCCAGGGCGCCCGCTTTATATTGCGCTTTACGCGTTTTTGATTATCGGCTTCACGTTTATCTACACCTCCGTTGTCTTCAACGTTGAGGATGTCGCGGACAATCTGAAAAAATATGGCGGCTTCATTCAAGGCTATCGTCCTGGCGCGCGCACGGCGGAATATCTCGACTTTGTCGTCACCCGTTTGACCGTTATTGGCGCGCTCTATCTGACGGCGGTGTGTATTTTCCCCGAACTCCTAAAAGCCGGATCGGGGCAGTCGATCCCGGTCTATATCGGCGGCACGTCGCTGCTCATTGTGGTCTCGGTAACGCTCGACACCGTCTCGCAGATTCAGGGCCATCTGGTCGCGCAACAATATGAGAGCTTGATCAAGAAATCGAAACTGCGCGGCGGGGGGCGTCGATGATTGTCATTTTCCTGGGGCCGCCAGGCGCTGGCAAAGGCACCCAGGCGGCTCATATTGTCGACAAATATGGCATCCCCCAGCTTTCCACCGGCGATATGTTGCGCGCCGCAGTCGCCGCGAAGACACCGGTTGGCGTCCAGGCCAAGGCGATTATGGATGCGGGCAATCTGGTGTCTGACGAAATTGTCGCGGCAATTGTCGAAGAACGCATCGAACAGGATGATTGCGCGGCGGGATTTCTGCTCGACGGGTTCCCGCGGACCATCGCTCAGGCGGAAATGCTGGATGCGATGCTGACCAAGAAAGAGCGCAGCGTGGACGTGGTCATCGAGCTGCGGGTCGATGAGGAAGCGCTGCTCGGACGGTTGCGCCGGCGCATTGAGGAGACCCTCGCCAGGGGCGACAAGCCGCGCAAGGACGACAATGAAAAGACCTTCAAATACCGGCTTCAGGTCTATCACGACCAGACTGCGCCGCTGATTCCCTATTACCAAAAACAGGGCAAATTGAAGGCTGTAGACGGCATGGGATCGATGGAGGCCGTATCGGCTGAAATTGATGCAGTTTTGGACCATTTCAGGCGATGAAATTGCCGAAAAATGGTTGACGGCGGGGCCGGCGCGACTATATCTACGCGCTCTCCGCCATAAGGAGTATCGCTCGCTCGGCTCGGGTTTATTCGCGCCGTCGCGGGCTTCGTTGCATGAATAATGGCTGGCCCGGCTGCTTTGTCAAAAGCGCGAATGGGGCGGAGAACGAGAGAAAAGGAAGCTATTTGTGGCCCGTATTGCAGGCGTCAACATACCGACCAACAAGCGCGTGACGATTTCGCTGCGCTACATTCACGGCATCGGTCCGGCCAAGGCCGCCGAGATTTGCGAAACTGTCGGCATTCCGGCGGAACGCCGCGTGCAGGACTTATCTGATGCGGAAGTTTTACGGATCCGCGAAGCGATTGACCGCGACTATATGGTCGAGGGCGATCTGCGGCGCGACACCGCCGTTAATATCAAACGTCTGATGGACCAGGCCTGCTATCGCGGCTTGCGGCATCGCCGCGGTTTGCCGGTTCGCGGCCAACGCACCCACACCAACGCCCGCACGCGCAAAGGCCCCGCCAGGGCAATTGCCGGCAAGAAGAAATAGGGATTAGTCTCGATGGCCAAAACACCGACAGCGCGCGTTAAGCGCCGTGAGCGGAAAAATATTTCGACCGGCGTGGTTCACGTCAACGCGACGTTCAATAACACGATGATCACCATCGCCGATGAGCAGGGAAATGCGATTTCCTGGTCGTCCGCCGGCGCCATGGGCTTTAAAGGCTCGCGCAAGTCGACGCCTTACGCGGCTCAGCTTGCAGCCGAGGACGCCGGTAAAAAAGCCATGGACCACGGCATGCAGACGGTGAGCGTTGCCGTGCGCGGTCCAGGTTCTGGCCGCGAAAGTGCGTTGCGGGCGCTGCAATCGGTCGGCCTGACGGTGTCGATTATCCGCGATGTGACGCCGATCCCGCATAATGGCTGCCGCCCGCGCAAGCGCCGCCGCGTCTAACTGGAATTTTCACCCGAGAGAGCGACCCGACCTATGGACCTATCAAACGTAGTTGAGAAAAACTGGCAGGAATTGATCCGCCCGACCAAGCTTGAAGTTGCGCCTGGCGCTGATGCGATGTGCAAGGCGTCGATTATCGCCCAGCCGCTGGAGCGTGGATTTGGCCTTACCCTCGGAAATTCCCTGCGCCGCATTTTAATGTCGTCGCTCCAGGGCGCGGCCGTTACATCGGTGCAGATCGATGGCGTTGTGCACGAGTTCTCATCGATCCCGGGCGTACGCGAAGATGTCACCGACATTGTCCTTAATGTGAAGCAGCTTGCCTTGCGCATGCATAGCGAAGGGCCGCGCCGTCTGATCTTGAAACGCGACACGCCCGGAGTGGTGACCGCCGCCGACATTGAAGAGACCTCAGCGGTTGAAATCCTCAACAAAGACCACATCATCTGCCACCTCGACGAGGGCGCGTCACTGCGCATGGAGCTGACGGTCAATACCGGCAAAGGTTACGCGCAAGCGGAACAAAACCGCCCGGAAGACGCGCCGATCGGGCTCATCCCGATCGACAGTCTTTACAGCCCGGTCAGCCGCGTCGCCTATCGTGTGGAGAACACCCGCGAGGGCCAGGTTCTCGATTATGATCGTCTGATCATGGACATTGAAACCGACGGATCGATCTCGCCGGAAGACGCCACCGCTTATGCTGCGCGTATCTTGCAAGACCAGCTTCAGGTCTTCATCAACTTCGATGAGCCGACCAAAGACACTGGCGTCGAAGCGCGCGAAGAGTTGCCGTTTAATCCGGCGCTGCTGCGCAAAGTGGATGAACTTGAATTGTCGGTGCGTTCGGCCAATTGCCTGAAGAACGACAATATTGTTTACATTGGCGACCTCATTCAGAAAACCGAAGCGGAAATGCTCCGCACCCCGAACTTTGGCCGCAAGTCCTTGAACGAGATTAAAGAAGTGCTGGCTACTCTAGGCCTGCATCTGGGTATGGACGTGCCGGACTGGCCGCCGGACAATATTGAAGAACTGGCCAAGAAATTTGACGAGTAAACCTGACAGATAATCTGTTTGAGGAGATTAAGCCATGCGACACGGGATGGCGCACCGTAAACTGAACCGCACCCATGAGCACCGCAAAGCGTTGTTCGCCAATATGGCGTGCGCGCTCATCAAGCATGAGCAAATCACAACCACCTTGCCGAAAGCCAAAGCGCTTCGCCCGGTGGTCGAAAGGCTGGTAACGCTGGCCAAGCACGCCAAAGCCGACGAAGGCCGCGCACTACATCTGCGCCGGCTCGCCGTGTCGCGCATCCGCGACAAAGATATGGCGAAGAAGCTTTTTGAAACTCTCGGGCCTCGCTTTGCTGACCGCAACGGCGGTTATATCCGCATCATGAAAGCGGGCTATCGCTATGGCGATAATGCACCGCTCGCGGTGATCGAATTTGTCGACCGCGATGTGAGCGCGAAGGGCCAAGATTCTGGCCCGGTTATCGGCGTTGAGGATGATGACGACGAAGAATAGCGGCCCGCCCGCCGGAGCATTTCCGGATAAGTGTGACGCGGTTATCCGATAGAAATGCGACAAACAAAGAATCCAGAGCAAATCCGTGATTCAATTTATCTCGGATTTGCTCTGGATTGGCGGATGGCGAGTGATTGAATAAAGAACGCGCGGGATGGTATCCTTGCGCGTTCTTTTTGTTTGGAGGATCGGTTCCATGTCCCGGATTATTATATTGGCTCTGGCGGCCCTGTCGGTTTCGCTCTCTTCGGCTTGGGCGGAACCTGCGCCGGAAGAAAGCGATCACTTTAAGGAAATGCGTGGCGATGTGATTGCACCGGCGCCGCGGATGGTTCCCGATACGATGTCCGAGGTGAGGCTGTCTTTCGCGCCGGTGGTAGAGCGTGCAGCGCCGGCGGTCGTCAATGTTTACACCCGCCGCGTCGTCAAACAGCGCAGCCCGTTTGCGGGTGATCCGTTTTTTGAACGGTTTTTCGGCAACCGCTCCGGCGCCCCGCGCGAGCGGGTGCAAAACTCGCTCGGTTCCGGCGTCATCGTCAGCCCCGAGGGCGTCATCGTCACCAACAACCACGTCATTGAGGGGATGACGGAGATTAAGGTTGTCCTCAATGACCGGCGCGAGTTCAACGCCGAGCTTGTCCTCGCCGATCCGCATACCGACCTTGCGGTTTTAAAAATTGAAACCGACGAGCCGCTGCAATACCTTTCCTTTGCTAATTCCGACCGGCTGCAAGTCGGCGACATTGTGCTGGCGATTGGTAATCCTTTCGGCGTCGGCCAGACGGTGACCAATGGCATCATCTCGGCGCTGGCGCGCACGGCGGTCTCGGTTTCCGACTATCAGTTTTTCATTCAGACCGATGCGGCCATCAATCCCGGTAATTCCGGCGGCGCGCTGGTCGACACCCACGGCCGGCTGGTCGGCGTCAACACCGCGATTTTTTCGCGCTCGGGCGGCTCTAACGGGATTGGCTTTGCGATCCCCTCGCGCCTGGTGCAACAAGTCATCAAATCGGCGACCGATGGCGGCGTGCTGGTGCGCCCGTGGATTGGCGCCTCAACCAGCACCGTCACCGCCGATATCGCCAAGGCGCTCAAGCTGGAC
This sequence comes from Alphaproteobacteria bacterium, assembly GCA_013151255.1. GTDB lineage: Bacteria > Pseudomonadota > Alphaproteobacteria > Caulobacterales > Parvularculaceae > Hyphococcus. The sequence continues at coordinate 16,218 of JAADIQ010000079.1, read as the reverse complement.
CGTCCCGTCGGCGCCATCGTCGACGATATCTGGACGAAAGGCCCGGCTGACAACGCCGGCATCAAGCCCGGCGACGTCATTGTCGAGGTTGACGGACAGCCGGTCTATGATGCGCAGACGCTGCAATATCGGGTCGGCGTTATGGATGACGCGATGCGCGCCGACGTCGCTTATGTTCGCGGCGGTAAGCTTCGTCACGCCAATGTCGCGCTCGCCCTGCCGCCGGAAACGCCAGCGCGCGACCCGCGTGTGCTGGAGGGTAAGCATCCGCTCAACGGCGTCACCGTCGATAATCTTTCGCCGCGCTACAGTGAGGAGCTGGGGCTTGACCCGTTGTCGAAAGGCGTCGTCGTTGCGGAGCTACAGCCGCGCTCTTTCGCTGCGCGCCGCGGATTACGCCCCGGACACAAGATTGTCTCGGTCAACGGCAAAACGGTCAACAGCGCCGCCGACCTTGCCCGCGAAATCTCCAAACCGGCCCGCAGCTGGGAGCTTGAAATCGATACCGGCGGGCGCATCGTGCCCTGGCGCGTCGGCCGTTGAGTAGAATACAACGTAATAGAAAAGGCGTTGCAGATGGGCCCTGCTGTAATTCTTATTGCAATATTGATTGTAACAATTGTTCTTTTCGTTATTGCGCAAATCATTCACGCTACGCTTCGGTTGTTCAGGCTGGCAGAGGGAAGGTTTTTTGTAACATTTTTTCGATGGACGCCCATATTAATAGGACTGATTTTAGTTGCTCTTGTCATTGCAACGTTTTTGGTTCCAGCCTTCTTATCACCTGATGATATTTATGAAAAAATGTTTTCCGAGAAGCCTAGTGATACGATTTCCATTATTGAAAGCAAAGCCTCAGGGGGAATAGATTTTTTTGAAGCTTACCTAGTGTTTACAACACCGAACCCATCAGAAATGGAAACCCGCACAAGCACGATGCAAGTGTGGGACAATGATAAGGATCAGATTAATATCCTTTCCGTTCGTGGGCCGGTTTGGTGGGATGTGGAACAGTGTGTCGATCGTGAAGTGTTTGTTCAATACGACGTGAGCCCTTGGGATACCATGTTTGTAATTAATTGCCGTTCAAACACGCAGTATTATGCGTATGCCATTTGGGTAGACTGAAATAACATCGGGTGTAACATAAATACCAAAATGTCTGATCTCTTCACCTCTGCCGGATTAGAAAAAGACGCGCCGCGCCCGCTCGCGGACCGTTTGCGGCCGCAAACGCTGGATGAGGTTGTCGGCCAGGACCATCTTCTCGGCGAGGGCGCGCCGTTACGGCGTATGCTGAACGCCGGACGGCTGTCATCAATTGTCTTCTGGGGACCGCCCGGCGTCGGGAAAACCACTATCGCCCGGCTGCTGGCCGACCATGGCGATATCGACTTTGAACAAATCTCGGCGGTTTTCTCTGGCGTCGCCGACCTTCGTAAAGTGTTCGAACGCGCCAAGGCGCGCCGCGCGGCGGGACGGGGAACGCTGTTATTCGTTGATGAAATTCACCGTTTTAACAAAGCCCAGCAGGATGGCTTTCTGCCGCATGTAGAATCCGGACTGATCACGCTCATTGGCGCCACCACAGAAAACCCGTCTTTTGAACTCAACGCGGCGCTGCTGTCTCGGGCGCAGGTATTCACCCTGGCGCGGCTTGACGATGAAGCGCTGGAGATGCTGCTCGCCCGCGCCGAGGCAGAGGAGGGGCGCAAGCTTCCGTTGACGGACAATGCGCGCGCGGCGTTGCGGGTGATGGCCGATGGCGATGGCCGGTTTGTGCTCAACCTCGCCGAGGAATTATTCGCCGAACCGCCGGACCGCGTCGCCATAGAGCCGGGCGAGCTTGGCTCCATCGTGCAGCGCCGCGCGCCAATCTACGACAAGGGCGAGGAGTCGCATTATAATCTCGCCAGCGCGTTGCAAAAATCCATTCGCGGCTCGGATGTGGATGCCGCGCTTTACTGGGCGGCGCGGATGCTGGTCGGCGGCGAGGACCCGCGCTTTATTTTGCGCCGCCTGATTGTCATCGCCTCGGAAGATGTCGGCAATGCCGACCCGCAAGCGCTTCCCATGGCGGTAGCAGCAAAGGACGCATACGAATTTCTTGGCCAGCCGGAGGGAGAAATCGCCATTGGCCAGTTGGTGACCTATCTCGCCAGCGCGCCAAAATCGAACCGGGCTTATGCAGCGTTTAAAAAGGCCAAAGCCGTCGCGCGCGAGACCGGCTCGCTGGCGCCACCGCCACATGCGATGAATGCGCCGACAAAGCTGATGAAGTCGCTCGGCTATTCCGATGGCTATGTTTATGATCACGACATGGCCGATGGTTTTGCCGGCCTGAATTACTTCCCGCCCGACATGGAGCGTCAACAATTTTATCAGCCCACCTCCTTTGGCTTCGATAAGGAAATTGCCAAGCGGCTTGACTATTGGGCGCGCAAACGCCGTGAGAAACAGCAAGATAATGAATAAATATATGACCCAGGCGGGCGGGCTCCAATGACGCTTGAAACTCTTCTTGCCGCAAAAGTGGCGATCATCAGCGTGTGGTTTGTTGGGTTCTTCACCGCCGAACGGCTCGCCGCTGCGGCGCCGCCGCCAAGCTCGAAGGCGCGGCTGTTGCGCAATGGCGGGTTATGGCTGATCGTGCTGCTCGCCTCGCCTTTCATTGTCGCGCCACTCACCGCCTGGGGCGTCAACCATCTCATCTGGCAGCGCCCGGACGCGATGACCACGGGCGCGATTGCGCTCGCGGTTCTGGCGGTTGATCTTGTGCTGCTCGATATCTGGACCTATTGGCTTCACCGCGCCTATCACCGTGTCCCCTGGATGTGGCGGCTGCACGAAGTCCATCACCGCGATGATTTTCTCGACACAACCAGCGCGTTGCGCTTTCACCTCGGCGAGGTTGTGCTATCGGCTGCATTGCGGCTGATCCCGATTATGATATTGGCGCTGCCGCTATCGACGGTGATAATTTTTGAAACCTTACTGCTTTGCAGCGCGATTTTTCATCATTCCAACCTGCGCCTGCCGAAGACGTTCGAGGCGGGCTTGTCGCGGATTATGGTGACGCCGTCGATCCACTGGATTCATCACCATGCGATTGATCGCGACACCAATTCCAATTACGCATCGCTGTTGAGCCTGTGGGACCGGGTGTTTTCCTCCCGCAGCCCGGCGGAGCGACGCTTAGACATGAAAATTGGCTTGCAAGGTGTTGAGGATCAATCCCTTTTAGGGTTAATCCTGATGCCATTGATGAGGGATAAGAAATGAGCGGCGGAACCATCTGGCTGGCGATTGGCGCGGGCGGCGCGATTGGCGCTATGGCGCGCCATGGCGTGTCGCGCGTGTCACTCCACTTTTTAGGCCCGAATTTCCCATGGGGAACGCTTGTCGCCAATATTTCGGGCTCGTTTATCATGGGCCTGCTGATTGTCTGGCTGTCGCGCAACGAACCGCATAGCGCGGCTTTGCGGTTGTTTTTGACGGTCGGCCTGCTCGGCGCCTTCACCACTTTTTCAACCTTCTCGCTGGATGTCGTCACGCTTTACCGTGACCGCACGATGATGATTGCAGGGGCTTATTTGTTAGCGTCAATCCTTCTGGCCGTCGCCGGATTGCTCGGCGGGCTGGGACTGGGCAGGCAAATTTTATGAGCGGTGTACAGATGAAAACCGTGGCGCCGGATGAAGACGGCATGCGTCTTGACCGCTGGTTCAAGGCGCATTTCCCGTCGGTGCGCCATGGCGAGCTGGAAAAGTTTTTGCGCAAGGGCCAGGTTCGTGTGGCTGGCGGCCGGGTGAAATCAAACCGACGTTTGGAGACCGGCGAGGATGTGCGCATCCCGCCGCTATCCGATGAGGCGTCGCCGCCGCGGCCGCCCAGGCAAACCAAAGCAAGCCCGGAAGATGCAGCCGAACTCAGAAAGATGGTGGTGTTTGAAGATGACGACATCATCGCTCTCAACAAACCGTTTGGATTAGCAGTGCAGGGCGGCACAAAAACCAGCCGTCACCTCGACGCGATGCTGGAAGCGTTTGCAACCGGCGGTGAACGCCCGCGCCTCGTCCATCGGCTCGATAAGGACACGGGCGGGCTGATGTTGGTGGCTAAAACACGCCTTGCGGCGCAAAAGCTGGGGCAGGCGTTCAAAGGCCACGCCGTTGAAAAGATTTACTGGGCGCTCACCGCCGGGGTTCCTTATCCGCGTGAGGGCACCATCGACATGCCCATCGCCAAGCGCATGGTGCGGCGCGAGGATGGGGAGCAAGAACGCGTCGTCGCCGCAGAAGGCGAGGGCGCCAAAAAAGCGGTCTCCGATTATCAGGTGCTCGAAGAGGCGGGACCGGTTGCGTTCGTCGCCATGCGGCCGATCACCGGGCGCACCCACCAGCTGCGGGTGCATGCAACGGCGATTGATTGTCCGGTGGTTGGCGATGGAAAATATGGCGGCGCGGCGGCGCATATTGAGGGCGTTTCAAACAAGTTACATCTTTTTTGCCGCTCGATGACGTTTCCGCATCCCAAAACCGGCCGCAAGATGACGCTCGCCGCGCCATTGACCGGGCATATGGCTGAGACCTGGAAGTTTTTCTCGTTTGACGCCCGCGCGACTTGTCAGTGGCCTGAAGATTTGCACCGGTGAGCCAGCCGGTCCGTATAAAGCGCATCTATAAAGCCGTTGCCGTGAAGCCTAAGGGCGCGGGTTATTGCGTGACGCTGGATGGCCGCGAGGCGCGCACGCTGACGCGCGCGGTGTTGGCGGCGCCGAGCGAAAACCTCGCCGCCGCCGTGGCGGCGGAGTGGGCTGCGCAAGGCGAGCTTATTGAGCGCCAGACCATGCCGCTGACGGCGTTGCTAAGCGCGGCGATTGACGCCGGCGAGACGGGCGCGGCGGAATGGCGCACGGAGACCCTCACCTATCTGGGCTCGGACCTGGTGTGTTACCGCGCCGAGACGCCGGCGGCGCTGACGGCGCGTCAAAGCCAGGTTTGGGACCCTTATATCGACTGGTTGGATAAGGAATTTGGCGTGAGGCTCGCCGTGACCCAGGGCGTTATCGCTATTGCCCAGCCAGGCGAGGCGATAACCGAGGTCGCGCGCGCGCTTGAGGCGCCGGCGGCGTTCACCTTGTTCGGGATTACCACGGTGACGAAAATTTCAGGCTCGGCGGTTCTGGCGCTGGCGCTATGGAAAGACGCCTGGCCGGCAGACGATATCTTCGCCGCCTCGCGGCTTGATGAACATTTTCAGGAACAAAGATGGGGCGCCGATGCGGAGGCGAAAGCCCGCGAGCAACAATTGCAAAAAGATTTTGTTGCGGTTGCAGAGTTTATGCGTCTGATGAAGGACGCATAAGCAGACCGCCTACATCTCAAGCGCTTCGCCGCGATTGAGCGCGCGGAAGCGCATCAATTCCATTGCCTTAAGCAGCGTGTCTTTGTCCGTATCCATCGCATCAAAGTCGAGGAGATATTCGCGGATATAATCTTCGCGCGAGACGGTTTGCGCGGCGCCGGACATGAACGCGAACTTTTCCCGGACGTGGGTCTGGTTCTGTTCACGCGCAGCCTCGGGATTAACGTCAAGCAGGAAGGCTTCAAATTCGCGCTGGCGCGCCACTTCCTGGGTTGGCGCTTCGGCCTGCCTTGCGTCGTTTTCGCGCCAGCTATTGACCAGGGCGATAAACTCATCGGCGGTCATCGCGCCGTCAAGATTAGTGTCGGCGATGGTGAAATCGAGCTTGGCCTCTTCAAACGCTTCGGTTCGGGTGAGGACCTCTCCGTCAAACTCCGCTTGGAGTTTTTGCAACGCCGTCCGCCCGGCCTCGGTCTCGCGATAGGGCTGGCCGCGCGAATAGATGACGGTGCGCTTTTCGGTCTCGACGACATTGCCGTTGATGGTGCGCTTTAAAGTGAATGTCTGTTGCAGTTGCTGGCGCGAATTCAGCATGTCGGCGACTTCATCTTCGCTGAGCTCGGCGGCAGCATCCGGCGCCGTTTCTTCGGCGTTGTCCATAATCACGGTCGGGGCCAGTTCAGGAACGGCCACCTGCTCGATTTCGGCGTCCGCATCCGCGCTCTGGGCCAAGGCGCCGCCGGCAAAAGCCAGTGCACCGGCGCTGGCCAGCAGGGTTACTAAATAGTTCGCAGTCATCATATTCGCCTCACGGTCCGCCCATCTTAACCAGTAATACAGGAAAACGTCGAGAAGTTGCTAATTCCTTTGGAAATTTCGGCTTCACGGATAAGATTAATCAGCTTTAATGTTCGCGGGAGCGCGCCCACGCTGCGGCGCAAAACGTCCCTGGCTTCACGCTGGCGCGGCGGCGTCTTGCACATTGCTAAAGATTTCTTCAAATGCGGACTTCAGCGCCGCATCCATATCGTCGAGGGTCGCCGGTAGGCCAAGATCGACCAGGCTGGTGACGCCGAGCCCGGCCTCGTCAATGCCGCACGGGGTGATGCCGGTGAAATGCGACAGCTCCGGCTCGACATTGATGGAGATGCCGTGAAACGACACCCAGCGGCGGATGCGCACGCCAATCGCGGCGATTTTATCCTCGCGCAGCTGCCCTCCCGGCGCGGTGCGGTCAACCCAGACGCCGACGCGGCCTTCACGACGCTCGCCGCGAACGTTGAACGCCGCCAAGGTCTCGATGATCCATTCCTCAAGCCCGAACACAAAACGGCGAATGTCTTTGCCGCGCTGCTCCAGATCCAGCATCACATAAGCGACCCGCTGTCCCGGGCCGTGATAGGTGTACTGACCGCCGCGGCTGGCCTTGAACACCGGAAACCTGTCTGGCGCCAGCAGGTCGCCCGGCTTGGCCCCGGTTCCCGCCGTATAGAGCGGGGGATGCTCTAACAGCCAAACCAGTTCCGGCGCGTCGCCGGCGCGTATCGCGGCGGCGCGGGCTTCCATCGTACTGACGGCCTCCTCATAGCCGACATAGCCCGATGAGACCGCCCATTGCACCGGCGTTGCGGTTTTCAGGCCGGCAAGGGCAGGCGGGTGGTTTAAACGGGGGCTTTGCAAAGGGTACGCTCTGGTTTGAGTGGCATGGCGCACATTTATCCCATTTGGCGGCGATGAGTGCAAACGCTTGAGCCATGGCCGGGAAGGGACGTTTCTTAACCAGGCAGGCCGCGCGGCTCAATGCAGCCACGCCACATAGCGCGCACCAATTTTCCGGCAATTTCAGGCTTCCCAACCCGATAGCCATTTGCTATCCCCGCCGCTCGCCAACTGGGGCTTGCGGCCGTGGCGGAATTGGTAGACGCGCAGCGTTGAGGTCGCTGTGGGGCAACCCGTGGAAGTTCGAGTCTTCTCGGCCGCACCATTTTTTGTCTCGCGGCGCTACCAACCGCGAAAGTTAATACTTTTTCGAAGCTACGGTTAACAGGCATAATCGATGCAACGGCGTCTCGTATGATAGCGAGACGTCTTTTTGTTGCTGTGGTTTGCGCCGGTTATGTGTTGGTAGGCGTTGGGGCCGTGGCGATATTTACGCGCCCGGACGCGTGTGTGACGCGCGGGACGGTTTACCTTCTTGCGGCCAATAGCGGCGCGCTGATCCGGGCGGAGCGTGGCACGGCGGGCGAGGCTGGCGATCCGGTGATTGTGTTTCGGCCCAAGCGGCTGAGCGGCTGGGCCAGCCAGCGTCTCCTTATGCGATTTGATCTGAAGCTTGATGAAAGCGGAACGCGCATCGTTAATACCGGCGCCTTCTGCTCGGAGGCGAATTGATATGCGATTGTTCCTGTTGGCCCTGGCGCTGATTTATGTGGTCGGCGTTTCTTATGCGCGCTCAATATTGATCGGGCGAGACGCTTGCGCGGTTAACGACGATGCGGCCAGTTATGTGCTTGGGGCGCCGCCTGAGCGGCTAGACCCTCACCAGTGGCGCAAGATCGCCAACCAGGACAAACCAGTTAACGGCGCAGATGCCGCGCAGACGTCCCCCGTTTTGGCGCGCTATTTCGCCGGGCCTGACGCCTCCATCGATCGCCCTTGCCGGCGATAGCGCGACGGATGTCATCCGCGAGCCTGCCAAAGCATCGACTTGGATGGAAAATGCTCTAGAAGGCAAAGCGTAGAAGCAACCGGTCCGTCCTATGCGCCTTAGCCAATTTTATCTGCCTGTCATGAAGGAAACCCCTGCTGATGCGCAGATCGCCTCGCACCGGCTGATGCTGCGCGCGGGGATGATCCGCCAGGCCGGCGCCGGCATCTATTCGTGGCTGCCGCTGGGCTTTCGGGTTCTGAAAAAGATCGAGCAGATTGTCCGCGAGGAGCAAAACCGCGCCGGCGCCGTTGAGATGTTGATGCCGACCATTCAGCAGGCGGAGCTGTGGCGCGAAAGCGGGCGCTATGACGCCTATGGCAAGGAGATGTTGCGCATTGAAGATCGCGGCGGGCGCGAAATGTTGTTTGGGCCCACCAATGAAGAGATGATCACCGAAATCATTCGCGCCGGGGTAAAATCCTATAAGGATTTGCCAAAACTTCTTTATCATATTCAGTGGAAGTTTCGCGACGAGGTGCGCCCGCGTTTCGGCGTCATGCGCGGCCGCGAATTTTTGATGAAGGACGCCTATTCGTTCGACCTCGACGAGGCGGCGGCGCGGCGCAGCTACAATAAAATGTTCACCGCTTATTTGCGGACCTTCGCGCGCATGGGGTTAAAGGCGATCCCGATGCGCGCCGATACCGGGCCGATTGGCGGCGATCTCAGTCACGAATTTATCATCCTGGCCGATACCGGCGAGAGCGCGGTGTTCTGCGACCGGCAACTGATCGAATTGTCCATTCCCGGAAAAGACACCGACTTCAGCGCGGACCTCCAACCCATCGTCGACCGGTTCACGTCGCTTTATGCGGCGACCGATGAAATGCACGATGCGGATGAATTTGAAAAATCGGTTTCAGAGCAAAACCGCATCTCCGCGCGCGGCATTGAGGTCGGGCATATTTTCTTCTTTGGCGAGAAATATTCCAAGCCGATGAAGGCGGTTGTTGCGGGCAGCGACGGCAAGGATATCGCGCTGCAAATGGGCTCATACGGCGTCGGCGTTTCGCGGCTTGTGGGCGGGGTGATTGAGGCGTTCCATGATGAGAACGGGTGCAAATGGCCGATGGCGGTTGCGCCCTATCATGTCGGGGTGATTAATTTGAAAGCCGGCGACGAAGCGACGGATGCGGCTTGCGAGAAGATTTACCGCGCGCTGGAGGCTGCCGGCGTTGAGGTTCTCTACGACGATACATCCGCGCGCGCCGGCGAGAAGTTTGCGCGCATGGACCTCATCGGCTTGCCCTACCAAATCGTTATCGGGCCGCGCGGGGTGAAAGCCGGCGAGGCGGAATTCAAACGCCGCGCCGATGGCGAGCGCAGCGAGATCGCCATGGATAGCGTCGCCGCGCATGCCGCCGGGCTGGTTGAAGAGGCGTTGCGCTACGATTAGCGCGCCGGGCAAAAATCTAAGCCACGCACCAACGTTCCGTGCATCCCCGCGCCCGCGCGCGAATGCGCGCAGAATATGGTTTGACCGCTTTGCGGTCGGGTGGGGATCCAGAGCCACATCCAGTGCGCTTTGTTCTGGATCCCGGCTTTCGCCGGGATGAGCGGGAGGTGGGTTTGGGCTTGAATTTGAATAATCGCCCGATGATCTAGCGCGCTTTGTTAAGGCGCTACTCCTCCGTCAACGCGGCAAACCCATTCGGCGGGCGGCGATGCTTGGTCGCTTGTTCATAGGCATAGGCGAATTTAATCAGCACGCCTTCGGAATAGGGCCGTCCGAGGATTTGCAATCCCGCCGGCAAATTGCCGTAGCTGTAGCCCATGGGAACGGTGACGGCGGGCAGGCCGGTCGCTGGCGCTGCCAGCTGGCTGTTGTCGCCGGCATAGTCCTGGTTCGCCCGATCGATAAGCGTCGGCGGATTGTTCCAGGACGGATAGATAATGGCGTCAATGCCAGCGGCGTCCATCGCCGCGATGACGTCGTTCTTGTAGGCTTGCCTTCCCTCGTGGTCAAAATAGTCCGGGCACGGTTTTTCCCATTGCGACGGATGAATGTCAGCGGGAAAGTCCCGGAAGAACTCCAGCGCGCCTTTAACCCTTGGGTCGTCTTTGCCATATTGCCCGCTTTCCAGCACTTCTATCACGTCTTTAATGGGCGCATCGGCCCCGCGCGTTTTTAAATATTGCGCCATGTCGTAGCGAAAGCGGGGGCAGAAATAATCGCCCGCCAGATGGCCGGCGAGTTCTTTGATTTCAAAGGGGTCGACAATCTCAGCGCCGGCCGCTTTCAAGTCTTCAATCGCTTGATCAAAGATCGCGATCACCGCCGGGTCGGCGTCTTCAACATCGCTTAACGCCCGCAACACGCCAATGCGCGCGCCTTTGAGCCCGTCTTTGTCGAGAAACGCCGTGTAGTCGGCTGGCTTTTTCCCGGCGCCGTCAGCCGTATAAGGATCATTCGGGTCCTCGCCGGCGACGACGTTCAACATGCGCGCGCCATCCTCCACCGTGCGGGTCATCGGCCCGGCGATATCACGGTCAAAGGCGAGGGGGACGACGCCGTCGCGGCTGGTGAGGCCAATGGTTGAGCGGATACCGAACAACGCCAGATGCGAGGACGGGCCTCTGATAGAATTGCCGGTGTCGGAGCCGAGCCCGGCAACGCCAAAACTCATAGCAACGCCGGAAGCAGTGCCGCCGCTCGATCCGGCCGGGACGCGGCCGACATCATAGGCGTTGGCGGTGCGGCCATAGGACGAGCTAATCGTCTGGCGCGGCGTAAACGCCCATTCGGCCATATTGGTTTTGGCGACGACAATGGCGCCGGCTTCGCGCAGCTTGCGCACCATAAAGGCGTCATCGGGCGGCAATTGACCCAGCAGCGAAATCGACCCGCCGGTGGTCGCCATGTCGTGGGTGTCGAAATTGTCCTTGACGAGAACAGGCGCGCAAAACAGCGGCCCGACATCATCGCCGCGCGCCAAAGCGGCGTCGATCTCATCAGCGCGGGTGAGCGCTTTGGGATTGACCACTGTAATTGCCCGGACGCCGGAAGATTGGTCATAGGCGTCAATCCGGTCGAGGCTGGCCTTTACCACCTGGCGGCAGGAGACGCCGCCCTGTTTTATGGCGGATTGTAACTGCGCAATCGTCGCTTCCACCACCAGGGCGTTTGCATCGACCGGCTGTGCGGTCTCTGGCCCGGCGTCATCGCGCCCGCAGGCGGAAAGCCCGCCGGCGATCAGCCCGGCCAGGGCCAGCTTCAATCCTATTCCCGCCATGATTTTGTCGCTCCTGTAACCAGGTTATATCCTACCCTGATCCCTCAATATGCGCTACATGCGCCGGGTGTGGTGGACAGATTGCTGGGACGCCCTTAGATCGGTTCGAAACGGAGTTGTTTTGCATAAATCTATGACGCCGCGAACCGCACCACGCTCGGCCGGCATATCGCCCTTCTCATTCTTTGAATGGATGGTGGCGCGGCGTTATCTTGGCGCGACGCGCTCGGGCAAGGGCGTCTCGCTGATCTCAATCATCGCTTTTGCGGGAATTATGCTGGCAGTGGCGACGCTGATTATCGTCATGTCGGTGATGCAGGGCTTCCGCGCCAAGCTGCTTGAGCAGATGCTTGGCCTTAACGGTCATATCTTCGTCCAGCTCTATGACGATGCGGATGTGATGGACGATCTCATTTTAGAGATCGGAAACATCGACGGCATTGTAAACGCCGCGCCGCTAATCCAGGCGCCGGCCTATATCACCACGTCCGGCGGCGGCGAAGTGGCGCTGGTGCGGGGCATGCGCAGGAGCGATCTGCTGGCGATTGAGGACATCGCGGATGCTGAAAACATCAAATCAGGAAGCCTTGATGATTTTGGCGAAGGCAAAAATGGCGGCAACAAAATCGCCATCGGCGCGCGCCTCGCCCGCGCCCTCGGCATCCAGGCCGGCGACGCGGTTACGCTGACCACCAATGGCGGATCAGAAACCGCGTTCGGGCGCATTCCGGTGCGGTCAAAGACATATCTCATCGGCGCCGTGTTTGAGGTTGATAACTCGCAATATGATTCCACGATAATTTTTATGCCGTTCGAGCAGGCCAAGCTGTTCTTTAAGGCGTCTGGCGCCAGCGCGCAGATAGAGGTGCGGGTCGCCGACCCTGACGGCTTTGCGCAATATCTGCCAGCCATCGAGGCGATTGTTGGTGAGCGCTCGATTACCGACTGGACGCGGATTATCGGGCCGTATTTTGAGGCGCTGAAAATTGAGCGCAATGTCATGCGCTTAATCTTGATGCTGATTGTCGCGATTGCGGCGCTCAACATCATTACCGGGCTGGTGATGCTGGTCAAAGACAAGACCGGCGACATCGCGATTTTACGCACCATGGGCGCGACGCAAGGCGCGGTGATGCGGATTTTCTTTATTTCCGGCGCGCTGATCGGCGTTTTGGGGACGTTCGCTGGCGTTACACTCGGGGCTTTGTTTGTGACTTATATCGACCCGATTGAAGGGTTCCTGTCGGGCGTTTTCGGAACCGACCTTTTCAATGCGGAGATTTATTTCTTCCAGCAAATCCCGGCCGAAATGCAACTCGACGAAGTCATCACCATGCTGGGCGTTGTTCATGTCGTTTGCCTCCACCATCTATCCCGCATGGCGCGCCGCCCGGCTCGATCCGGTCGATGCGCTGAGATATGAATAGGGCCAGATATGAGCGTGGCGGCAATTTTATGACGAACAATAACCCCGAGGCTCTGCGTCTCGATGCCATCTCCCGCCGCTATGGCGATCTGGTGATTATCGAAGATGTCAGTTTTAAACTGAAGCGCGGCGAGACGGCGGCGCTGCTGGGCCCGTCCGGCTCGGGCAAATCCTCGCTGTTGCATATTGCCGGATTGCTCGAAGCGCCGTCCGAGGGCGAGGTTTTTGTCGGCGGCGTTGCAACGTCGAAATTAAACGATGCGGAACGCACCCGGATCCGGCGCGATGCGCTTGGCTTTGTTTATCAGTTTCACCATCTGCTGCCGGAGTTCTCCGCGGTTGATAATGTCGCGCTGCCGTTGCTGATTTCCGGCGTCAAGAAAAAGACCGCCGTTGCAGAGGCGGCAAGGCTGTTAACCGCGCTCGGGCTCGGCGACCGGCTGACGCATCAGCCGGGCCAGCTTTCCGGCGGCGAACAGCAGCGCACCGCCATTGCGCGCGCGCTCGCCAACAGCCCCGACCTGCTGCTCGCCGATGAGCCGACCGGCAATCTCGATCCGAAAACCTCCGACGTCGTCTTTGACGCGCTGTTGAAGATTGTCCGCAATGAAGGATTGTCGGCGCTGATCGCAACCCACGACCAGCGCCTCGCCAAACGCATGGATCGGATTGTGGTGATTAAGAACCAGCGGCTGGTCGAAATTGCGCGCGCGCCGGGTTAAACGCTAAAGCACGCCCGTCGATAAGCAGTCATGGACATGGATGATGCCGACGGGGCGTTTGTCTTTGACCACAAACAGCGCGGTGATTTTCTCCCGGCTCATCAGCGCCAGGACATCGCCAGCCAAGGCTTCCGGCGGCGCCGTGCGCGGGTGTTCGGTCATGATGTCGCCGGCGGTGAGATTTGAAATGTCGCCGCCATAGTGACGACGCAGATCGCCGTCGGTGATGATGCCGACCAGCGCTTCTTCAGCATCGACAATCCCGGCGCAACCGAACCCGCCGGCGGAAATAATTTTCACCAGATCCATCATCGGCGTTGACGCCGTCGCCAGCGGCAGCCGGTCAGCGCCATGCATGAGGTCAGAGGCGCGGCGCAAAGCCGCGCCAAGATTGCCGCCGGGATGGAAGCCTTGAAAATCGTCAGCGGTAAATCCGCGGTCGCGCAACAGCGCAATCGCCAGCGCATCACCAGCCGCCATCATCATCGTCGTCGATGTCGTCGGCGCGCGGGTCTCGCCACAGGCTTCTTTGGCCGGCGGCAAGATAAGCGCCGCGGTCGCCGCCTTGGCGAGCGTTGAGCCCGACTGACAGGTGATCGCTACAATCGGAATGGAAAACCGTGCGGCATAGGCCAGAAGGTCGCCCAGCTCGCTAGTCTCGCCGGATTTTGACAAAGCCAGAATGACGTCCTGGCCGGAAATCATCCCGAGATCGCCATGGCTGGCCTCGCCCGGATGGACGAAAATAGCCGGCGATCCGGTAGACGAAAACGTCGCCGCGATCTTGCGCGCCACATGGCCGGACTTGCCCATGCCGCTGACAACGACACGGCCATCAGCCCGGCGCAGCACCTCAACGGCGTCTGAAAACCCCTGGTCGAGGGCGTTTTTAAGCGCCCTCAGGCCGAGAATCTCAAGATCGATGACCTCGGACGCAATCTCGATATGCTTCGTCATTTACGCTCCACAGGCGAGCTTATCCGGCCGCCAGCCTATTGCCCTCAGCACTGGCTCAGGTCATTTAAGGGATGTTGGCGAAGAATGCCACGGCAGTCACAGACGGAGTACAATATGGCCGGGGCCGGCAATATCGTTACCATTAGCGTTAACGGCGCGGCGATCGAGATTGGCAATGCGCTGCCGCTCACCGTCTTTGCGGGCCCGTGCGTGTTGGAGAGCCGCGAGCATGCGCTTGAATGTGCAACGGCTCTTAAGGAGATATCGCAGCGTCTCGGCGTCGGGCTGATTTTCAAATCCTCCTTCGACAAAGCCAACCGCACCAGTGCGGGCTCAGAGCGCGGTATCGGCATGGACGAGGCGCTGCCGATCTTTGCTGAAATTCGCGACAGCGTCGGCCTTCCCGTGGTCACCGATGTGCACCAGCCAGAGCAATGCGCGCCGGTTGGGCAGGTGGTGGATGTGTTGCAGATCCCGGCGTTTTTGTGCCGCCAGACTGATCTTCTGGTCGCCGCCGCAAAGACCGGCTGCGTCGTGAAAGTGAAGAAGGGGCAGTTTCTGGCGCCATGGGATATGGCGAATGTCGTCGCGAAAATCCGCGGCGCCGGCAATGAGCGTATTCTGGTCACCGAGCGGGGCGCCAGTTTCGGCTATAATACGCTGGTCAGTGATTTCCGCAGCATACCGATCATGGCGCGCGAGACCGGCTGTCCGGTGGTGTTCGATATTACCCATTCAGTGCAAACCCCGGGCGGGGGCGGGACGACGTCGGGCGGTCAACGTGAATTCGCCCCCAGCCTTGGGCGCGCGGCCGCCGCCGTCGGTGTTGCGGCGGTGTTTGCCGAAACCCACCCCGACCCGGACAAAGCACCATCCGACGGCCCCAACATGATTGCGCTGGGACAGTTTGAGGCGTTTTTGAAAGATATTCTCGCGATTGACCAAGTTGCCAAAGCAAGAAGCTCCTTGCACGGATTTTCCGGCGAGGGCGCTTAGGGCGGCGCAATCAGCAAAACGCCGGCCCAAAAATCGGCCGTGCTTTTCGGGCCGGGCGTTTCACTCTGTCGAGCGCCGGTTGCGGGGTTTACGCACGCCGCGACAGCCAACTGAATGGGACCGAGCACGGCGTAAATATTCACAATGTCAAACAGCCCGAGCGCGAAGGCGCTCAAACTGAGTCTGCGCGCGAAGGCGCTCATACTAAGCCTGTGCAGGCGAACTTTACGTTCCCTGCGCATGAACGCCGAAAGGGCCTAGATGAGTGTTTGCGATGTCCGTTGTTTCAGGAGCCTATCGCCTGTCGTTAAGGCCGCATATCGACATTGGGGAGAGTGTACGGCCGCCCAAATGCGTGAGGATAACTTTTCACCAGTCAATTGGGGCGCGGTGCCCCAATTGACGAAATTTGTGACGTGAATCCGCATTGAACACACGGCTAGCGAGAAAATATTTCGTTGAAAACAACTTCTGCGGAAATTTTGTAACGCGCCGCGCACCAAAAAGAAAAATGCATCTCCGCACTGCTGCGTTTGATCTCTTTCCGGCGAAGGACCCCCTCCGTCCGCTTTGCGGACACCTCCCCCGTAAACGGGGGAGGAATTAGGTTGTGCTTTCGGCGAGGTTATTCTTCCCCCGTTTACGGGGGAAGTGCCCCGAAGGGGCGATGGGGGCCTTGCGGAGGGTCGGTATGTTTTGTGTTTCAGTTTCCTTACGCGACAAAACGAGATGTGTGCACACTTAGCTTCAGCATGGGAAATGGCTTGCGCCAAGCGCAGACAACGCCCGCGCGCTAAAGCCGCGACT
>JAADIQ010000131.1 GCA_013151255.1 Alphaproteobacteria bacterium | reverse complement strand
AACGCCCAAGGAGCTGGCGCGTTATCCATGGATTGTCGCGCGCGCCGGCGCGCCGTTGCGGGCGCGGTTTGAAGAACTTTTTAAATCCAAGCGGGCCGGCGCGCCGTCGCAAACCATAGAATGCAATTCATTCGCAGCTATTCGCGGCCTCTTGCTGGAGAGCGACGCCGTCACATTGTTGTCGCCGCATCAGGCGCATTATGAAATTGAAGCCGGTCTTTTAAAAGCGCTGCCGCACCCGCAAGGCAATGTCGCGCGCGATATCGCCGCAACGGTGCGGCGCGACTGGGCGCCGTCGCGTGCGCAAAAAAGATTTATGGAGCTTTTAAAAACGCACCGCCCAGATGCTGCTTAGGCGCTGCGCAAAAAATCTGAACCGGCAATATTCCCAAATTGAATAGGCTGTCAGCGAAACGAATTCGGTTTTACCGTCGTCGGTGCGCTATGGGTGGGGCAGGCAAAGTTCGACGCGCAAAACCTTACGCGCGCATACGCACAACATCAGACACGCTCGCCGGGGAAGGACTATCAACTATGCGAACGCAAGTGGCGATCATCGGCTCAGGCCCGGCCGGTTTATTACTGTCGCAACTGTTGAGCCTTCAAGGCATCGATAGCGTCATATTGGAGCGCCGAAGCCGCGACTATGTTGAAGGGCGCATTCGCGCCGGCGTTCTTGAACAGGGCTCGGTGGATTTGTTGCGCGAAGCGAAAGTTGACGCGCGGCTCAATCGTGAGGGCCTGGTGCATGACGGGTTCGGTTTGTGTTTCGCCGGCCGCACTGAGCGTATTGATATGAAGAAATACGCGAAAGGCTCAGTCGTCGTTTACGGCCAGACCGAAATCACCAAGGACATGATTGATGCGCGCCTCGCGGCGGGCGGTAAAATTTTCTATGAGGCCGAATGCACCGAGATTAAAGATTTCGATACGGACCATCCGAGCGTCACCTTCACCCATGACGGGCGCAGCCAGGAATTAAAATGCGATTATGTCGCCGGTTGCGACGGCTATCACGGCGTGGCGCGCAAATCGGCGCCGCAATCGGTGTTGCGCGAGTTTGAGCGGGTCTATCCGTTCGGGTGGCTGGGCGTGTTGTCGGAAACGCCGCCGGCGACCGAGGAGGTGACTTACGCCAATCATGAACGCGGGTTTGCGCTGTGCTCAATGCGCTCGCTCACCCGCAGCCGCTATTATATTCAGGTCGATACCGATGACGAGGTCGGCGCCTGGAGCGATGTTGCATTTTGGGACGAATTGCGCCGCCGCCTGCCGGACAATATCGCCGAGGCGATGGTGACAGGCGCGTCGATTGAAAAAAGCATCGCTCCGCTCCGGAGTTTTGTCGCCGAACCGTTGCGGTTTGGAACCTTGTTCCTCGCCGGCGACGCCGCCCATATCGTGCCGCCGACCGGCGCGAAGGGTTTAAACCTCGCGGCCGCCGATGTGCGGGTGTTGTCGCGCGCGTTGATTGCGCGCTATCGCGACAATGATGCGAGCCTGCTGGAGCGTTATTCAGAAATCTGCCTTGACCGGATTTGGAAAGCGGAACGGTTTTCCTGGTGGCTGACAACCGTCACCCACCGCTTCGGCGACGATGCGTTCGGCCACCGCATCCAACTTTCCGAGCTTGACTACATGACAAAGTCCGAAGCCGGCCAGACCATGGTCGCGGAGAATTATATCGGCCTGCCGTTTGAAGCGCCGTTCGCTTGAGGGCGATTTAAACGCGATCACACTCGTCATCCCGGATGCGATGCAGCATGAAATGCTGCTTTGCTGGTCCGGGATCTCTCACAGTAGGTTGGACATGCCGATAGCGATCCCGTGCTGGCAGCGCGTCACTGCGTGCCGCGCGGCACACGGGATGACGGGGGGAATATAGGTTAGATTCCGCACAACCCCCACACGAATCGAATCTCCAAAAATACAACCCTCGGAGGGTAGTCTTCCATAAAACCTATATTCGGTGAAAAGTTATCCTCACGGGTTTGGGCGCCCTTATGATGCTTTCGAGTGGATTTACCACAGAAAGGATCGGTACGGATAAATGACGGCGGCGGCTTTATATAATTATTTTATCCTGGCGGACATTGTGCGGGTTGTTCGTGCCCGCACCGTAAACTTCTTACGGGCAGGGGTTCTGGATGGCGCCATGCAGCTGGTTCACCGCGCGCTCCATTTCGTCGGTCCACTTCATATCAAGCGAGGAGAAAATAATCTCAAGCTGGTCCATGCCATGGGCGCCGAAAATGGTCGATGTCGTAAACGGCCGGGTGGCGACGAACTGCATCGCCAAAGCCGCGGCGTGAACGCCAAATTTCTCGGCAAGTTTGACGTATCCGCTGATCGCCTGTTCGGCTTGCGGCGTTTCATAGCGGCTCATGCGATTGAACAATTCACCGCGCGAGCCTTTGGGCAACGCGCCGTCAAGATATTTCCCGGTGAGCGCGCCTTGCGCGATCGGCGAATAGGCGAGCAGGCTCACCTGTTCCTCCAGCGCGATTTCCGCCAGACCGCCCTCAAAGGTGCGGTTAATCAGGTTAAAGGCATTCTGGATCGAGGCGATGCGCGGCATGTCTTGGGTTTGCGCTTCGCGCAGGAAAGACATCACGCCATAGGGGCTTTCGTTGGAAACCCCGATATGGCGAATTTTTCCGGCTTTGACGAGTTCATCGAGAGCGGCGAGGGTCTCTTCAAACGGAACGCCTTTGTCTTCGTAGTGGATATAGCCCATGCGGATGCCGCCAAAGTTTTGCAAACCCCGCTCGGGCCAGTGAAGCTGGTAAAGGTCGATAGTATCGGTTTGCAGATTTTTAAGGCTGCGATCGACCGCCTGAAATATCTGCTCACGGGTGAGGCGGGTTTCTTTTCCGTCGCGTATCCATTTCATCGGCGAGCGGCCGGTGACTTTGGTGGCAATGATCATCTCGCCGCGATTTTTCTTCGCCGCCATCCAGCGCCCGACAATGCGTTCGGATTCACCTTGGGTCTCCGGCTTTGGCGGCACGGTATAGAGCTCGGCGGTGTCGAAGAAATTAATCCCGCGATCAAGGCAAGCGTCCATCTGTGCAAACCCGTCAGCTTCGGAAATCTGGTCGCCAAACATCATCGTCCCGAGGCAAAGGGCCGGGACCTCCAGATCGGTGCGTCCGAGGCGGCGTTTTTCCATGCTTGGCTCCCAATAGAATTAATACCAACGGTCAAAAAGGGTGACCGTTGGGCGTTCAAGCGCCACGCAGGCTTTCGCGCCAGTGAGGCGGGAAGCGCCGAACGCGCGGCGGCCAGTCGGCCTTGCCAAAGTACAAAATGAATCACTCATTTTGTACTTTGGTATAATGCAGTTTAATGGCGCGGACGGACGCGAAAGACAATCGGTTGAAAATACACCCCGCGCGCACCACCTCTGGGATCAGCATAATGACCAGGCAGTTTCAGGAGCGGCTATGGAAACCACGCGCAAAGTAAAGGTGGCAATGTTGGCGGCGGGCTCGTTGCTGGCGTCTGTTGCGGCGCTGGCGCCGGTTCATGCGGCTGATTTTGACGCCGCGGCCTTTCCGGCGGTGGCGGAAGCATCCGTTACCGCGGCAGCGGGCGATCATGGCGACAGCCAGGCGATGAGCCCGGCGCGCCGTATTGCCTGGATTGCCGCCGCCGCAGCTGTGCTGGCAGGGCTAATCAAACTCATTGGCGCCAAGAAAATCGTCCAGGCCGCCAGGCACACCGCGACCAAGGCCGCAGAAGTCACCGGCGATGTTGTGAAAGCAGCCGCGCGCGCGGTCGCCTCGCCCTTGCGGTTTGGCGCGCTGATCGCCGGGCTTGCTCTATTCGCGCTCACCGGCGTCGGGCTCTACGATATTGAGTGGATTGGCGGGCTTATTGCCGGCGCGGCCATTGCCGGGGTTAGCGCCTATGGCCTGATGAAAGCGCGCATGTCTTTGAAAAAACAGCCCATACGGGTTCGTAAAGAGGATTTGGTAAACAGAAATTAACCAATAATTTCATGCAATTAAGGCAAACTATGAACGCATAGTCTTATTTTTGCCCCATTCACCGGCTATCTAAAGACTGACATCAGAGACAACTGGCTCCGGCCTAGATTTTTCGTCCCCGCACGTCCCTTGCACGACGCCCCCTGAATAGACCCCGCCTTCGGGCGGGGTTTATTCTTTTCAAATTAATAGCGATTTAATCGCCCTGATTCTTGCGCATGAAAGCCGCATCACGATACGTCATGG
>JAADIQ010000071.1 GCA_013151255.1 Alphaproteobacteria bacterium | reverse complement strand
GCTGCTTACTTTCTACACGGATGTTTCCGACGGCTTCACCCGCGTCCGCCGCGACGGCAACGAGCGCCGCACGAGGCGACGCCGGCGGTAGGAGAGCCAACTTAGCCTAATGCAGGTCCAGCCCTCCGGGTCGATTTGATTTCCCAGGACCGCCCCACCGACCGCCACCGCCACCGCCACCGCCACCGCCACCGCCAGAAAGTAGATTTATTGTTAACAGGCTTGTCGGACCGAGCACTAAGAAGATTAGTCCCGGATTGTCCGTAACAAAATCAAAAAGCTCTAACAGCTGACTGAATAATTCGGTTCCAAACCCTTGCATGGCGACCTCCTACTGTGTCACCACACTCATATAAGCAACTAAATTGCTTTTATCAAGACAATTGCTTTGTTTTTACGAAACCAGTTTTTGCCTTTTCGTCAAAGACTCGCTCAGCAGTCCCCTAATCTCCTCAATAACAACCCGCCGAACAACCAGTGGCGGCGAGGCTTTGCCTGCCGCCCAACGTCCAATTTGTGAATTTGCGTATTTTATTTTCTCGGCCAATGCTGACTGGCGGATCAGCCGGTTTTCAATCGCATAGTGTAATAGATCGGAAAATGCCTGCTCATCAGCGACGGCATCCATAATAGACGGCAGCTCAAGCACGCTCAGAAACTGGCGGCGCCACTTAATTTCGTCCTTGATTGATTCGTGCAAAAGCGGGCTGGCCGCTTCTTTTCTTTGAATTGGGTAAGCTGTTGAATTTACGCGCGCTTCGGACAATTTCAATTCCCCATTTATAAACGCAGAGAGTTCTCGGAGACCCTTTTGGAAACCGAGTTGCATTCGCCCGCAAAAATGCGAAACGCAATATTGAGGATATTGCACCTTTTATTGCTGCTGGCAAGTGTATTGCCATGCGGTAATTTTTCCTGCACAATATGCAGTGGAGAACACTGGTTCGTTTACCCAAATCTGGTCAGGGAGGCGCAGATGGCTTTTGACGATTTCGGCAGATTTAATGATAACCAATTTAGCGTCAGGCCGGCGCTGCTTGAGCATGACCCTGTTCGAATCACCGTCACCGAAAAGGTAAATAATCAGTACGCCAATCTCCCCCCTCACATGCATGCGAGCTTACTAGAGGGTCTGTTGCGGATTGCTGAAAAGCCACTCAATGACCTTATCCACAAACGCCTTCATATTGAGTGTGCACAATTTGGCCTGGACTTTTACATCGTAACGCAGCTCGGTTTAGCTGAAGTTGTTTTTTGGTGCCGTTCAGCCGAAAACATAATTGAGCTCTCGAACATCACATATAGTTTTGACGATGACCCAGGCGGCTTTCCAGCAGGATCGCCGCCTGGACTTTTTATCTCGTGGAAGACCAGCCAATGTGGAACTAACTTGCCCGGGTTGATCAGTGCTGAATCCGCAAATACTCTTAACCATCTCAGCTTAGGCGTAGTTATAGAGGCGCTCTCTCAAATCCAAAGAGATTCTGGAAGCAACTATCGGTACAATGCCGACTCTATGCTCGCCGAGAATTTTGTTCTTATTTCAGACGAGAAGGGCGGCGTCATTCTCACTGTGGCTATGCGCTAAGAAAATTACGTATTTTTCACGAAACGCCACGTTGACTACACGGAGAACATATAAATAAGCTAAGCCAAAGATGCCGAACCAAGCTGCTTACTTTCTACACGGATGTTTCCGACGGCTTCACCCGCGTCCGCCGCGACGGCAACGAGCGCCGCACGAGGCGACGCCGGCGGTAGCGGCGCTAAGCGGCGGCCTGGCTTTCAGAAGGCTTGCCGCGCAATACGATCTCTAAGGCGTCGCGCAAATTATCCGCCGAAATCGGTTTGGGAATAAATTCATCAAACCCGGCGCCCAACAGCGCTTCGCGCTCGCCGCCCATGGCGTCCGCCGTGCAGGCGACAATCGGCGTCGCGCCGACTGGACCGGCCATGGCGCGGATTTTCGCCGTCGCCTCAACCCCGTCCATCACCGGCATGTGTTTGTCCATCAAGATCGCATCGAAAGTTTGCTGCTTGATGATTTCAAGACATACGCCGCCATGTTCGGCGCTTTGGGTTATCACGCCCAAGCTCGATAACAGCTTCTCGGCGACCATACGGTTGACGATATTGTCTTCAACAATAAGAACGCGTCGCCCGGCCAGCGTCACTGTCGTGGTTTTATCGCCCGCTTCTGCCGATTCCGCCGCCGGCGCGGCGACGTCTATTGGCAAGGTGAGATAGAACGTCGTTCCCTTGCCCAACTCGCTGTCATAATGAACCGCGCCGTTCATTAACCCGGCCAGCCTTTGACACAGAGCCAGCCCCAGCCCAACGCCGTCCTGGCTGCGCGAGAAACCCTGTTCGGCCTGCTCAAACGGATTGAAAATCCGCTCAGCGGCGCCGTCCGGTATGCCGGAGCCGGTATCTTTGACCGCGATTTGCAGTTTCGTGTTGTCATCGTCGCTCACGATGATACTCGCAGAAATCGCAATCGCGCCGGTTTTCGTATATTTCACCGCATTGGAGACAATCTTGGTGACAATCTGACGTATACGGAATTCATCGCCGATAAGGTTTTGCGGCGTGCCCTCGTCAACCGCGAAGTTTAATTTCAGCCCCTTTTCTTCAGCCGGCAACCGCCAGGCGCTGGCGACATGGCTAAGCAGGCCATGCAGCGCAAACGTCTCTGATTTAATCTCAACCTTGTCAGCATCAATGTTGAGCATATCCATGATGTCGTTCAAAATACTCAATAGCGAGCGCCCGGAGCCCTCAATATCGGTCATTAATTTCGTCTGCTCATCATCGAGCGAAGTCTTTTGCATCACCTCCGTCAGGCCAAGCACGCCGTTTAGCGGCGTTCGCAGCTCATGGCTCATAGCGGCGAGGAATTGCGCTTTGGCCGCTTCCGCTTCCTGCGCACGGCCAATGCTGGCTTCCAACATGCCAAAGGCGCGGAAAATATTGGCGCTGAAGATGGTCGCTATAATCGTCGCCATGATGACGATATACCCGCTCTGTAACGCGCGCTGAAGGTCGCGTGTCGGATCGACAAACACACCCGGGTCGCTATGCGCTGCAGAGCAATAATAAAGCACGCCAATCGTTGCGAGCATGGCGACGCCGGTCGCCAACGCCACCCGCGGGCCGCTGATAAAGCCATTGAGCATTGGCGTAGCATTGGCGTCATAATCAATATCGGGATCAATGCTGAATTAATCCCGGTATGGCCCGGTAGAGCGGAAGCTAAAACCCCGACCACCGACAACACCATCACAAACAGGCCGTATACAGCGTAGTTTTTGTAGTACCGAATGGCGTGCACAGCGCTCAACAGCAGCATGATGACCAGTACCGCAACTGTATGATCGTCGGTCCAGCGGCCATAAGTCAGCGTCATGCCGACCATATTAAACAGCTGGATCAGCACAAAGCTCCAGCCAAACCACACCATCGCGCGCGCGCGCACCTGATCGCCCGCCTTGCCGCGCGGATCAATCCTCAAAAAAGCTTCGTATGCGACAAAAGCTTCGCGCAACAAGACGGCCCCCTCCAGCTCACCTATTTCAGGTATTCTAGCGTTAACAATTGCGCAAATTGTTTAAAAATACGCCAAATTCGGTCTGTGAAAGCCAGACATCCGCGTCAACTTCAGTTTACGGATGCTCTGAAAGCACGCCGCGCCAAGCCGCGCGCCAGTCCCTAATTCTGGCGCGCACAAGGGCTATTCCTCAATCTTATGCGCCAGAGCCTCAATTCTGATCGTCACATCCCTGCCGACGAAGTTGGCTGCGGTTTCCATGCCCCAGTCGAGGCGGTTTAATGTGCCGGTGATGGAAAAACCGGCCGCTTGTCTTTTCGTCGCCGGATCCATGCTGATTTTGTTGAGCGTCACGTCGAGCGTAACCGGTTTGGAGACACCGAGCAGGGTTAAATCGCCGGTCACGCGGGCGCGATTGTCGCCATCCAGTTCAACCGATATCGACTTGAAGGACATGGTCGCAAATTCCCCGGCGTTGAACCAGAATTTGCTGAGCACCGCCTCATCGCGGCTGGCGTCGCCGCTAATCAGGCTGGTAACGTCGATTTCGACCTCAACGCTGCTGTTTTCAGGCGCGTGGCTGTCGAGGCTGATGACGCCGCTGACGCCGGTAAAGGTTCCGATCGTGTCGGCGAAACCGAACCGCAGCACCGAAAACTGCACATGGGTGTGGCTGGCGTCGATTTCATAGCGCTCGGCGGCAAGCGCTGTGTTTGGCGTTGAGCAGGCGGCGACGAGGATGCCGACGGCGGAAAAGATGGCTATAATTTTGGCTCTAGGCAGGGGCGGCATTGACGTCTCCTCAATTTGTACTACAATGTAGTTGATATATCGGAAGCCAATCATGCGCAAGCCAAAAAGCGGGCCGAAAAATTTGGGCGAGTTTGAAATTCTCGTCCTCGCCGCTCTGGTTCGTCTGGGGACGGATGCTTATGGCGTTACCATCCGCCGGGAGATAGAGCAGCGCACTGACCGCACGGTGTCGGTTGGCGCGCTCTATTCAACGCTCTCCCGGCTTGAAGAAAAAGGCTATGTCGGCTCACGCATTGGCAAGGCCACCGCCGAACGCGGCGGCCGCGCAAAACGCCATTATGAGATTAAGGCTGAGGGGCAAGCGCAACTTCAACGATCCGTGACAGCTTTGGGCGCCATGTTGAAAGGGGTTTCTCCATGGCTAGAGACATTAAACCGCCTCACAGCGCGTTAGCCCCGCCGCAGCTGGCGCGTGCGCTAATCGTCATCATGGCCAGCGCGCCTGAACGCGCAGCGCTGATCGGCGATATGGAAGAAGAATTCGCCCAGCAGAGCCAACGCTCGCCGCATCGCGCCCGCGCCTGGTATTGGCGGCAAACGGCGATATCGGCGCCCTATCTTGCGCTCAAACGTCTGCGGTCGGAACAAACACGCCGCCTCGGCGTCGCCCTGGGCGCAACGCTCGGCGCATTTTTATTGATCCATTACTGGGACATCTTCATTGCGCGCGGCGCGGCGCGCGGATTTGCGGTGGCAACGGGCGCGCAAACTTTTTTCCTGACGCGCAGCGTTTATCTTCTCGTGCAAATGACCGGCGTCAGCGTCGCCGGCGGCGCTATTGCCGCGCTTACCTTCCGCGAGCAGGACAGCTTTGCCCGCAATACGTTTCGCCGTCTCATCCCAGCGGGAGCGATTATCCTTTCTCCAACGCTTTTTGCGATGATCGCGCCAGCCGATCACTATGATCTGTCTTTCCGGTTGCTCCAGCTCGCCCTTGCGGTTCCGGCATTGTTTATCGGCGCCCGGATTGCGATGTGGCTGCGTGGGCGATATCGCTAACAGGCTGGGGTCAGCCCGCCCGGAACAGTTTCATGAAATCGCCGAAGGCGGCGATGTCTCCGATGCCGCCGGGAAATTTTATTGCGCCGGTTGCAATGGCGACGCCGGCGCGGCGCTGGCCGAGAAGAAGGTCTATCCACACAAGGCTCGTCGTCTCCACCACAAAGTCAGGTTTGTCCGCCGGCGCCGGCGTAACGATTGCAACGCCGCGGCGAATTTCGACGGTGAACACCTCGTTTGTGTCAGTGAAGCGAAATTCAACCTTGCGCTCCACTTCCAGCGCATCTTCCGCATTCAGATTAACCGGCAACGACGCCATAAAATTCCCAACCGGCACGGCGCGCGTAAACGCGATGCTACGCTCATCGGGAATTTCTTTGATTGTAAGGTTTCCGCGCAGCTCATGGGCCTGGGTGAGAAGATAGTTGCGGCCATTGGGCGAGATGCTCTGATAACCCATCGCCGCCAGCGCGTCAGCCTTGAGGGCGCGGGCGCGATCCGCATCCTCGCCCGCATCGATCGCCAAGGTGGCAAGCTCGGCGGCGAGCGCAAACTTGTCCGCGGCCAACGCCTCGGCGGCCGCATCCGCCAGCGTCGTCTGATCGCGCGCCATCTTCGCCATCGCGCCCGCGCGCGCGGCCCTTGTTGGCGGGTTCAGCGCTGCGCCGTCGCCATTGAACCAGCCGAGATAGCCATCATAAATCGCCCGCACCGACCAGCGCACCGTGCCGTAATATTCCTGTAGATAGGGATGACTTTTTAAATGCGGCGGCAATTCGACAAACTCTACCAGCGCGCCAGGGTCCATCCCCATATTCATGCCGCGCACGGTTTGATCGTGTACGAAGCGAATGCCATCTGCATAGGCGGTCAGTAGATCGCTGATTGTCTCGCGGCCGGAAACCGGCCTGGTATGGCTCGGCACAAGATGTTCGGCGCCAAGCGCCCGCATCGCATCAAGGCTCCGCGCCCATTTCACCACATCGCGATAGCTTGTGCCGCGAATAGTGTAGAGATTGGGGAAGGCCTTGTAGATATTATCGCCCGGCATCAGCACGTTTTCATCGGGCAGATAAACATAAGTATGATCGTCGGTCTCGCCCGGCGCGTGCTGTAAAACGACTTTGCGCCCGCAAATCTCCGTTTCCAGACGATCACTATAGGTTATTGTCGGCGGCAGATAACCGATTGAACCGCCATTCGGCCCGGTAACGCCCAGCCCCGGGCCGAGCCCGGCATTGATAAAGCCATTATCGCCCGCATCAAGATAAGTGCCGAACATCCGCGCCGAGCGCCGCGACAGAATCGGACGGATGATATTGACCGCCTTGTCAACTTCGCCCGCAGTTGTCTCATGGGCGTAAATATCGATATCGCGACCACGCGCAAACACCTCCGCGCCGAACACATGGTCCGCATGGTTGTGGGTATAAATTATCGCTTCAATCGGTAAATCTGTGAGCTGACTAAATTCCGCGGAGATCACTTGCGCAATTTCGCGGCTCTCGGTGGTGTCGATAATGAACGCGCACGTCTCGCCCTTGACTAAAATGGAGTTGCCAAGCCCGAAACCGATGGCGACAGCGATGCTGTCGGTCACCGCCACAACATCGCGGCGCAGCTCGTTGGAATGATCCGCAAGCCCTTTGGCCGCAGCGCTTGATGAGGGCGGCGCGGCCGGTGCAGCACGTTCCCCCTCGCCGCCCCTTCCGCAGCTCGCCGCCGCCAATATCGCGAGCACTATAAGTCCGTTGCGATTTATCATGAGCGCGCCTCCTCGGTGTTAGGGTAAAGAGCGTCTTGCAAATTACGCCCATGCGTCAATCGATTTGCGCAGTTGGGCGGGTAGGATGCAAGACATACTGGCTAAAGGCCTGATGCGCAGATGCGCTCTATCCGATCCGCCGAAAGCAACGGGCGCGGCCAACACCGCTTAAGGGCGTCAATACCACTTGAGCCCATTGGCGCACGCCATACTCTCGGCTTTGTGACCGGATGGCTTGGTTCGCCGCCTTGACGTTTCGATATTTGCGTGTAGATACACGCCCATGACCAGAACCCGACCTGATATGAGCGATCCCGGCAATTGCCTGTGCTTTAATTTGCAGCGCGCCGCACGACTGGCCGCGCGCGCCTATGACGATGCGTTGGCGCCGACGAGGCTAACATCGGCGCAGTTTTCCGCGCTCGCGGTTCTCGCCAAGGCCGGCCCGTTGACGACCAGCAGCTTTTCTAAAGCGATGGAGACCGAGCGCACAACATCGACACGCAATCTTGCGCTGATGGAAAGCCAAGGCCTCGTCAAACGCAAAGCCGGCGATGATAAACGTGTCCGGCTAATCGACATTACGCCGCGCGGGCGCAAGCGCTTTGAGGCGGCGGCGCCATTATGGCGCGCGGCGCAAAAATCCCTGGCGGCAAAACTTGGCGAGACGAATGCAAGGGGCGTCCTGAAACGCACGCAAGGCGTGGTCGCGGCTTTAGAATAAAAATTTTATCATTGTATGTGTAGTTACACTCAAAAAGGAAAAAACTGATGACCACGCAAACTTATGACACTGAGAACGCCAATCCAAGGCGCGACCAGGGCTTCACCACAGCCAAACCCGCGCCAGACAACAAACGCAAACTCTCCCGGACGCCTTATGTCTGGGCAATTTTCGCCGTCTGGGGCTACGCTGCTTTCGCCCTGAGCCAGAACGGCGTCTTTCAAAGCACGGCGGCAACACCGCCTATCGCCGTCGCCATCGCCGCGCTTGGCCCCGGGCTATTGTTTCTATCTGTATACAGCATTTATGCGCCGTTGCGGCGCTGGGTCGATGGGCTCGACCTTTCGGAAATCATCGCGCTGCAGGCCTGGCGCATTATAGGCTTCGCGTTTCTGGCGGTTTGGGGCCTTGACGAGTTGCCCGCTGTGTTCGCCTTGCCGGCCGGTATTGGCGACATGGCCGTCGGCCTGGCCGCGCCCGTCGTCGCGCTCGCCGTAGAGCGCCGCAGCAAAGGCTGGCGCATCGGCGCCTATGGGCTGATCGCTGCCGGGATTTTCGATTTTATCGTCGCCTTCGTAACCGGCATCCTGTCGCGGCAAGGCGGCGCGCTCGATTTTGACGGCCATGTCGCTTCAAGCCTGCTTGGCGTTGCGCCCTTAAGCATGTTTCCAGCTTTCATCGTCCCGGCGTTTTTTATCTTGCATATCATTGCGCTGATTAAATTGCGGCGCGCATAACCGAAATAAAGCCCGGCGGAGAAATCCGCCGGGTTCAATTTCAATCTACTTCGCGCGTCGCCATGGCGCGGCGATGAAGCGATTTTTCTGGCCTGCGCGAAACAGGAAAAAGAGCGCCAGAGCAAGCCCGATAACAATCGTCACCACCGACGCTTCAACCCCGAAGGCGCCGCCCGTGATCAGCTCCGGGCCGGCGATGGTCGCATCCAGCAAGCCCTCTTGCTCGAAGCCGGAAACCGCGCCGCCATAAACCCCGCCAAGGGTGAAGTTCCAGCCCGCATGCAGGCCTATAACCACCCACAGCCGACGCGTCACCATATAGACCGCCGCCAGCAATATGCCCGCCTCAAGCGCGATGGCGAGCGCGGCGACGAGCGTTGCATTGTCATTGCCAAGATGCAGCGCGCCAAACAACGCCGCGCTGAACAGCAGGGAAATCCAGGTGCCGAGCCATTCCTCGATGATGCGGAAAATCACGCCGCGCAGCGCAATCTCCTCAATGAACCCGGTCGCGATCGCCGCAATCAACGGCGCGACAAGAACATCAACACTGCGCACGCCGTTTATCTCAAAAAACCCGGCTAAATATAAAACCCCCATCACCGAGGAGATGAAGCTAGCACCAATCAGCATACCGATGAATAATTCCGGAACCGCATAGCGAGCAGAAAGCTCCGTCACCGCGCGCCCTTCAATAAGCCGCACCAATACCCAGTAAGATAAACACGCGGCAAAGATTGCAAAGCCCGCATCCAACGCCGCTATGGCGGTTGAATTTTCTATAGCGAGGTTATCGGCTACGAGCCCGCCAGCCCCTCCTGCTGCGAACACAAAGCCAAGCAACAACGCTATGCCGAGGATAAGCCTTGTCAGCGGATATCTGATGATTTTTATCATCATCGGCGCTTCCCGTTTCGTTTAAAGCCCGAGCCGTTCGTCATCATCCGCAACGGCAAGCGGCGTCGCTGCCGGGCGGGCGCGGCGCCAGGCGACGCCGTCATGACACGCCGCATCCACCCATTCGTCTTTTTCGCTGAAAATACTGATCCGCTGGGTAAATTCACGGCATTTTACCGGGCGCCGGCGCGGCCCGCCGGCAAGCAGCAGTTCCGTTCCCGGCGCCTTGACGGCCAGGCTTTTGTGGATATAGCCGCGCACCTTGCCATCGACCGCCGCCAGCATCCACAAACCATTTGTCAGCCTGCCAACGATTTCAACGCCCGAGCCAGCCGGCAACATTTCTGCAATCGTATATTGCGTGCCCGGCCCGATGCGGATGTTGGAATTGCGCGTGAGGACATAAAGTCCAAGCTCGGTCTCCATCACATAGCCGACATCGATATCGTCCCGCGCAAGTGCGATGCGCGCATTCGGGTCAGGCCGCAGGTTGGCGATGGAATATCCGCCCGGCATGACAACGCCCGCCGCCCGCACGCCGCGCCAGCGTTGCGGCTGGCCGCTCTCCACCGCCGCAATGACAGCGCCGCCAAGCGCCTTACGGTCGCCAGAGGCAAGCTTCATCGACAAGGCTGAGCCGGCGGCAAAATTCTCCGCTTCATCGGTAAGGCCGAGCGACGACAGGCTGGAACAGCCGCCAAGCACGAGGGCGGCAAGGCAAGCGAGGGAAAAAGAGCGCGGCGAAAACATAGACAGGAACCTTTCAAACATGATGCTCAAGAGTTGCACATTTAAGGCCGGTTGTGGAGGGCGTAGATGACAGCGCGATACACGCTAATCCAAAAACGCCCGTCCCGCACGGTCCTCGATTTCGACAATCCACAGATCCGGGTCGATGGCGGTCTCTTTTTTGAGCCAGGCGTCGATCTTGTCTTCGCTCAGATCATCTTCAAACGGCTCGCGCCAGATAGGATTGCCGTCTAGATCGCGGCTCTGGACGAATAACTTTGCCGCGCCGCGCCCAAGATAGATTTTGACCGCAACAGCGCCCGCATCAGGGTCGCCCTTGCGCGCCACCGTCGCAAACGCGCCCTCTCCTTGCGCCCGGCGCATATGCGCGGTGACGCGGATTTCGGTTTTGAGGCGCGGCTCGGTCATGGCCTCGCATCCCTCGGCTCTGGCTTGGGAATGGCTGCATGGTCGGGTTTGCGAAACGGGTCGAGCGCAAGATTGGCGAAACTGTCCGGCGTGATCGCCTCAGGGCCTTCGATGCCGAATACCTCATTCTCGCGCAGCCTGTCCGACGGCGTAAACGTGGCGAACAACCGATCCCACAGCGAAAATATCGTACCGAGATTGGTGTCGAGATGTTCCGGCGCCGCTGAGTGATGCAGGCGATGAATATGCGGCGTCACCAGGATGCGCGAGAGGACGCGTTCGACAGATGGCGCCAGCGCAATGTTGGTATGGGTGAAGGTGTTGACCACAGTCAGCACCACAAAATTAACTACAATCGCCTCCTCCGGCAGGCCGAGGAGGAACACCACCGGCAGGTCAATGATCGCGCGCACCAGCGCCTCAAACGGGTGAAACCGCAGCGAGGTGGTTGCATCAATATGCGCATCGCCATGATGGGTGCGATGGGTGCGCCACAGAAAATACCATTTGTGTAATGAGCGATGGACGCCATAGGCGGTCAGATCAAAGGCGATAATCGCCGCCAGCGCCGTTACCCATAACGGCGCCGTCATCTGGTTAAACACCCCCAGGCCGCGCGCTTCTGCGATCATCGCGGCGCCATAAGCCGACAATAACGGAAGCAAGCCGAGAAGGATAAAGCTATAAAAACTCATCGATGCATTACGCACCCAGCGCGCCGGGCTGATTTTCACGCCGCGCCGCCACGGCATCATCGCTTCCAGCACCAGCGCCGACGCCAGCACCCCAAGAGCAAAATAAAGTCCCGTCACGCCTCTGAAGAAATCCATATTGTTCGGCCTGCTGATCTGTCGACATGTGGGTTTTCAATTTATTAGCACAAAACTCTATTGCCCTTGCACGTTAGTCTGATTTTTGTGCCGTGCAATAAACGCTACAACTGCGCCGTTTTGGCGCACAAGCACGAAGACTTAGCGCGAGCGATCTGCGTTACTCACAACTATGGCGGGCGGTGCGTTGCATTCAACCTTACCGAACTGTATCATTTTGGGAGACGGCAGGTTTTGCGGTCTGAAGGTGGGAATGGGGGAGTGAAAAATTTCACGATTGCGCCGGCGTTGCGCGGCTTTATGGCTCTGCCGCAATTGCCGGAACAATGAAACCCGTAAATCAAGGAGTAATGACGATGACGAAATATATTTTAGCGGGCGCTCTGACTTTGATGTCAACAGCGGCTATGGCGAGCGATAAACTCATTCCGGACGTGCCTGAAATGAGCGCTGGTGCTGGTGTTGCCGCAGTTGCGTTGCTGGTTGGCGTTGCCGCGATTATTCGTGAACGTAGCAAACGTAAATAGGGGAGATATGACGATGACGAAATTTATCTTGGCCGGAGCCTTCGCTTTGATGTCAACGGCGGCTATGGCGGGCGAGCCATGGGTTGAAGTGCCGGAAATGAGCGCTGGCGCTGGTGTTGCGGCGGTTGCCTTGTTGGTCGGCGTTGCCGCGATTATTCGCGAACGTAGCAAACGTAAATAGAGGAGATATATCGATGACGAAATTTATTTTGGCGGGAGCCTTTGCTTTGATGTCAACAGCAGCACTTGCTGGCAAGCCTACGGATATAATAGTGCCGGAAATGAGTGCGGGCGCTGGTGTTGCAGCGATTGCATTGCTGATTGGCGTTGCCGCGGTTATTCGTGAGCGGACCAAACGTAAATAGACTTTGACTTCGTTAACCAATAAACGGCCCTTCACCTTCGTGGAGGGCCGTTTTCTTAGCTGCCGTTCATATACGCATACTCCGCGGAATGGCGCAGTTCTCGCATGATTTAGATCATAATCTTTTGCTTCCCAACTGGCGGGCGGGTATAAATAGACGTGGCTGAGACATCTTCATATCCGGTTGCCGCAGCGCCTGCAGGCCCGTCTCTGGCTTTGCGCGGAGCGCTGGTCTTTGTGCTGGCGCTGATTGAGCTGCCGGTGCTGGCATTCCTTTACGACCCGCTGACTATCAATGCGAGCGATCCTTTATGGTTGGCGGTGCGTGCAGGGCTGCGAGAACTGGTTCCGGTGGTGATATTTTTTGGCGCGGCGCTCGGGGTTTTGCTGGCGCCGCAGCGGCGCACATTGTTTGCCGATTGGCGCATAGTCGCGCAGGCGCGCGGCTGGACCTCATGGATGGGCGCCAATCTTGCCGGCTTCATCATCCTTGCCGCCGCAACCCTCGCGTTCAACGCCCATGGCGCAAACCTTGCCGAACCGCCCTGGATATTGTTTGGCTTATGGAGCGCTGGCGTATTCGGCCTTTATTATCTCCTGGCGATGGCGTTGGCGCCAGTTGAATTCCTTATACAGATGATGACGCGTCAAAAATGGCTTGCCCTCCTTGCGGCGGGCGCTGCCGGATTTGTCACCATCGCTTCGGAAATGTCGCAAAAATCCTGGACTTTCCTGTCCGAAGCGACGTTCCAGGTCTCCGCATTTATTCTTGGCCTCTATGAAAAAGACGTGTTTGTCGATCCGGCGCGCCGGCTGCTTGGCGCGGACGGGTACGTCGTCAATATTGCCGCTGCCTGTTCCGGCTATGAGGGGATTGGGCTGGTCACCGCGTTTTTATCGATTTACCTGTGGATATTCCGCGCAGCGTTACGATTTCCAAACGCCTATCTGGTGTTGCCGATCGGCATTGCCGCGATCTGGATATTAAACAGCGTGCGCATCGCGGCGCTTATCAGCCTCGGCGCCCATGTCTCGCCGGAAATCGCCGGCGCCGGATTTCACTCCCAGGCCGGGTGGATGATGTTCCTTATCGTCACCATCGGGATAATGCTGGCGACCCACCACATTGGTTTTTTCCGCAACGAAACCGCGCATGTGTCAGACGCTGTGCCCGCCCCGGCCTTTCGCGAGGCGATGTTTTTACTGGCGCCGTTCCTGGCGATGACGGCTGCGGGTATTATCGCCGCCGCTTTCACCGCCGACGGCTATTGGCTTTACAGCTTGCGGGTGATTGCGATTGGCGCCGCGCTTGTTATCGGTTGGCGATTTTATCGCGGCCTTGCCCTGCCGGAAAGCTTGCGCGCTTACGCCGAGCCGGCGCTGATTGGCGCAATTGTCGGTGTTGCGTGGATTGCGACCGACCCCGGACGCGGCGAGACGAGCGATCTCGGCATATGGCTGGCGGGCGTGCCGGCGACGGCGGCGATTTTCTGGATTGTTATGCGCACGATCGGCACAATCATCCTTGTACCGATTGCCGAAGAGCTGGCCTTTCGTGGCTACCTTCATCGCAAGCTAATCGCCGACCGCTTTGAAGCGGTCAAAGAGGGCGCCTTCACCTGGAAGGCGTTCATCATCTCGTCGGTTCTGTTCGCGGCGCTGCACGACCGCTGGCTCGCCGGCGGCCTCGCTGGCGCCGCCTTCGCGCTCGCGCTGTATCGCTCAGGCAAAGTCACCGGCGCCGTCATCGCGCATAAGTCGGCCAATGCGATTATCGCCTTCTGGGCGATTGCCTTCGGGCAGTGGAGTTTGCTTTAAGCCGCTCTTGCAGCGCGGTCACGGCGATAGGCGTTGACGCGGTCGAGCTGGCTTTGGATGTCGCAGACCGATGAGCTGACGGCGGGGCTAGTCTGCCCTGTAAGCGCGCGCCGCACCGGCAGGGTCAGGCGCGCGGTGGTGCCTTTGCCGGGTTCCGATTGCAGCCGCAAGGCGCCGCCATGCAACTTGGCCAGCGAGAACGCCAGCGACAGGCCGAGGCCTGAGCCTTTTGTTCCGCGTACGCCGTCCTTATGGGTGTCGGAATAGCGCCCGCCCTGTTTGGCCAGCACCATTGCGCTCATGCCGATGCCGGTGTCGCGCACGGTGAAGTCAATCGCACCGCATTTTTCTTCCACCGATAATTCAATCTCGCCCTCCATGGTGAACTTCACCGCATTGGTGAGGAGATTGATCAGGATTTGTTTGACCACGCGCGCATCGATCATGGTCTCTGGCAGGTCGGGTGCAATATTCACCCGCAAGGAAAGCCCCGCACGCGCCGCCTCGCCGCGGATCATCGCCGCGCATTCGCGCGCTGCCGGTCCAGGCGCGGCCAGCACCGGATTTAAACCATACTGCCCGGTCTCAACCTTGGCGAAGTCAAACAGCGATGCGATCAGCTCTTGCAAATGCGCGCCGGCGGCATGGATATCGCCGACATATTCGGCGTATTTCTCATGCCCGAGCGGGCCATAAGTCTCCGTCCGCATCGCATCGGCAAAACCCATAATCGCGTTGAGCGGAGTTTTCATCTCATGACTTAAATTCGCCATCAGCTCTGGCGGCAGTGATGCGGGTGTTGGATTTATTTCAGGCGATATTTGCGGCGTGGATTGCACGCCAACCGAATGCGGCATTGCCTGGCGGGCGACGCGCTCTTCGGCGATGCGGGTCTCGCGGCGTTGCGCCAGCTCCTCGCTGCGGTCGCGGATAAGCGCCATTAACCGGCCGCGGCCAAGCGGGGTAAAGGTGATTTCCGCCAGCGCCGCCGCCCGGCGCACCCGCAACAGCCGAAAATTCGCCCGCAGCCGGCTCGCCGGCGCATAAGCGCTGGACGCCGCCTCGACCATCGCCGCGCGCACCGCCGCACGGTCTTCCCGGCGGACAAAATCAAACAATGAGCGGCCAACCAGATTGCCCGCCGCGCCAATCATCTCCGCCGCCGATGGCGAGACTTCCAAAAAGATGCCGTCATCATAGAGCGCGGCCACCATATCGCCGGTTCCGCCGCGCCAGACCGGACCGCCGCGCGCACCCGAAGCGAGCTTTCTAAATAGGGCAATAGGGCGAAATTCCATGGGATATCAGAGGTCTGAGGCCGCTGCCTTCTTAACTAATTCGACAGATTCGTTAACGCCGGTTCACCATGGAGCGATTGTCGTTAATAAAGACTGAATGAGCAATAACCCCATAAAAATTGCATATCGGTCCCCGAATGGTCGAATTTGGTGATAATTCAGTTAGGATCGTCAGCGCGGTGTTAATCGGTGAGGCGGTAATGTGACGGGCATGTCGGGGGGCTTTTGCGCACCCGATGGGACTGTCACATTCTGGGAGAAGTTATCTATGTCGCGTAACAGATTGCAAAACCCGGCGAGCGCCGCTGCGCGTTTTGCCCCGCTTACGGCCCGCCGCCGAACCGCCCCGAAACATCTGGTTATCGCCGCCGCCCTTGCTGTCGGCTTCGCCGTCACCGGCGTTTCCGCCGACACGCTGGCGCAACCCAAAGACGAAGCGCTGGAGCGCACGGCCGCCAACTATATCCGCTTTCGTGAAGATGTTTCAGCGATTGAGGCGATGACTTTCGACAACGCCAAAGTCACGCGCGAGGCGCATCGCCGCCTGGCCGCCCATGATTCTGGCGAACTCTCCGCTGGCTGGGTCGCCTATGCAGCGCTGGTCGCCGCCGACACGCCGGAATTTGCCGACGCGCTGAAGAAAGAAATGAAAAAGAAGAAACGCCGCAACGAGCTTGGCGGCGCCAAGGGCCTGCTGTCGCATCTGGCGCAGGACCCGTCTTACGCCCGCAAGCTCCCCGGCGCTAAAAAAGCCATCGCTGCCATTCTGGCCATGACCGCGCATGACGGCGCACGCATCGCCGCGCTTGGCGAGGCGTTTAAGGCCCAGGCCTATGCGATGCAAAAAACCAAATGGGGCAAGCAACGCATTGCCGGCAGTCAGGAACGCATCAAGGACGCCTCCGCCTATCGCCGCAACCGCGGCGCCGCGACCGCGCCGGCGCTGGCGTATTCAAGCGACGGCGGCGTCATCGCCCCGTCGCTCGCCAGCGCGAATGCAAATTGGGACGCAAACTGGGGCGAGGATGCGCCGGCCAGCGCCATGAGCGAGAAAAACGCGCAAGTGATTATGGACCGGGTTTTGAATTTGGCGGCGCGCTATTCCACCGGAACGCTGAATGCAACCGTCGTCAGCGCTTACGCCAAGAACAACAAGTCCGACCGCTGCCTGTCGATGGCCAAGCTGACGCTCGACCAATGTATCGCGGCCACGCGCACGCCCTATGAAGAAGCGTTCTGCCTCGGCGAGCACGGCCTTAACGACATCGCCACATGCGTCGGCTGGGTCGGCGCGCCATCTTCTTGAGGCTGGCGTCTTAAAACCAAAACTTGCACGACAATAAAAAGGCCGCTTGTTATGAGCGGCCTTTTTGTTGCGCCCTGCGTTTGGCGCGCAGTTTGAGCTTGTGGCCAACCTCGGCGATCGCCTCTAGCGCCGGCAGCAGGGCGCGGCCATCGCGCGTCAACGCATATTCGACCGAGGGCGGCGAGGTTGGTTTGACCGCGCGGCTGACAATGCCTTTTTCCTCAAGCTGCCTCAACCGCACCGTTAAAACCTTCGCCGAGATCGGCGGAATATCGACCCGCAACTCGCTGAACCGGCGCGGCCCGGCGCTGAGATTCCACAAAATATTTGGCGCCCAGGCGCCGCCGATCACCGACATGCATTCCGACAGCGGGCAATCATGGGGGACGGGCGGGCTATTGTTTTTGCGGATTTTCAAGGCCATGAGATGTCCATCAGTTACCGGTTGGAAACTCTATAATCCAGTTTCCATAGAAAATCTAGTTTACAAAGGTAACTGGTGTTCGTAAATCAGCGCCTCACCCGCAAGCAAACCTCAAGGATTATCCTTCATGAAACTCTATTATATGCCCGGCGCCTGTTCTCTCGCCTCTCATATTACACTGCGTGAAGTCGGCGCTGATTTTTCGCTTGAAAAAGTCAATGTCAAAGAACAAAAAACCGAAAGCGGAGAGGATTACTCGAAGGTCAATCCAAACGGCTATGTCCCGTCGCTGCGCTTTGACGATGGCGATATTCTGAACGAGGGCGTTGCGGTTTTGCAATTCCTGGGCGAACAATATCCCGACGCAAAGCTTCTGCCGGCGCCTGGAACCCGCGAGCGCGCCCGCGTGGTGCAACATCTCAGCTTTATCGGTTCAGAACTGCACAAAGCTTTTGCGCCGCTCTTCTCCGACACGCTTGAGGGCGAAGCGCGCAGCGACGCTGAAGCCAAAGTCGCCAAACGCATGGGCTATATCGAAAACCTGCTTGCCGACGGGCGAGCCTTTCTCACCGGCGACCAGTTCACCATCGCCGACGCTTATCTGTTCGTGGTCGCGAACTGGACAAACTTTGTTAACATCGATTTGGGCCAATGGCCGAATGTCGCCAGCTTCGCCAAACGCGTCGCCGCGCGGCCAACGGTTGAAGCGGCGATGAAGGCCGAAGGCCTGCTCCAGTAACAACGCAAGCCGGCGCCATCCAATAGGAGACAATCCATGCCTTACGTGAACATAAAAATCACCCGCGAAGGCGGGGTGACGCCAGCGCAAAAAGCCGAACTTATCAAGGGGACGACGGACCTCCTCCAGCGCGTCCTCGACAAGTCGCCGGCGACGACTTTCGTGGTTATTGACGAGGTCGAGCTAGAAAATTGGGGCGTCGGCGGCCTGCCGGTGGAGGACTATCGCCGCCAGGCGAAGGGGTGAGGCGGGCGCTATTTGCGCTTGCCTCGCATTGTTGCCTTTACTCCGCCGGCGCATTATCTCCCGCCTATGGCCAGTTTCGATGATATTCGCGCCGACTTTGAATTCCTCGATGCGTGGGATGAGCGCTATAAATATCTCATCGATCTCGGCCGCGATCTTGCGCCCTATCCCGAAACCCATCGCAATGACCGCCACAAGGTGCGCGGTTGCGCCAGCCAGGTGTGGCTCTATGTGAATGACGACGGCGCGACGCTATCGTTCAAGGGCGATTCGGACGCGCATATCGTCAAAGGCCTGGTCGCCTTGTTGATCACTTTATATTCCGGCAAAAGCGCCGCCGATATTCTCGCCATTGATCCGGCGGCGGCATTGGCGCCCTTCGACCTCAAAGACCATCTGACGCCGCAACGCTCCAACGGGCTGCATTCGATGGTTAACCGCATACGCGCCATCGCCGCTGAAAAAGCGCGTGAAGATTAACGTCGGGTCAAAAAAGATTTGCCCTTTGGCGCCGGTTCTTTCGCTACCGCCTTTCCGGACCGCCATTCGCGCAATCGGGTGCGCATGCGTTTTTCCATAAACTCCAATTGTAAATCGAAAACCGGACCGTCGCGGCGGTCTTCAATGTTGATGCAGGCATGGCTCACCGTTGAGCGCTCGCGTTCGAATATTTCGGCGACCTCGTTAAGGGTGAGCTGGCCGACCACATGCGCCAGATACATTGCGGTCTGGCGGGCGAGCGCCAACTCGCCGAGGCGGTTTTCCGTCCGCAACGCCGCATGCGGTATGCCATAAGCCTCGCAAACAACCTCTCTGGCCATGCGCGCCACCACTCTGCAAGCATGTTCCGAAAAGGCGTTTTGTTGTTCTACCATTGACGTCTCCCGCTCATGTTAAAGCGGCAAAACGCACCGCTCACATGAACAAGGATAAGACTTGGGTTTAAGTTGAGGATAAGTTTACGAGCATGTTTGACGCGTGGTTAAAACTTAACCTTAAGCGGGGAGCGAAACGGCGTCACCCGAGGAAAGACAAGATCAAAACGAAGCCAAGCAAAACCGCTGTCCACAGCGCCATATAACCTACTGGCCACGACCGCGCCATTTGTCCTTCCGGGCCATGCATGGCGTAAATTCTTGCCATTAGAGCGTGTATGCGGCCGGCGAAAATCCCCCATAGCGCGTTCCATGTTGCGCGCGACGCACCACTTGCCCAAGACAGCAGCGCCCGTCCCGGCACCCGCCATAACCAGTCAACGTCGAGATTGGTCGACGGGATCTCCGGCGGATACCATTTGATCAACACCAATACCGCGAATGCCAGCACCGCCCATAGGAGCAGCTGCAACTGTTCGATGATGTGATAGGCGGTATAGGGGTTATAGCCAGCGATCTGTTCCTGGTTCGGCAACAGCGCATAAAGCGGCTCGGGAAAGACGCCGATGCCGATGGAGAGCACCGCGGCAATCGACATTGCCACCAGCATGCCAATCGGCGCCTCTTTCGGGCGCTTGCCGCTGTCATGGCCGAAGAATGTGAAATAAGGGATTTTGATGCCCGCATGCTCAAGCACCCCGGCGGAGGCGAACAGCAATGTCAGCCACACCCAGATATTGACGCCGCCGGCGCCATCGACAATCAGCCCCTTGGTGACAAAGCCGGCAAAGAACGGAAACGCCGAAATCGACAAGGCGCCGATGATGCAGAACGTCATGGTGAGCGGCATGGTGCGGTAAAGACCGCCAAGCTCGGTCGCCTTCGACGTGCCGGTGCGGAACATTGCAGCCCCCACCGCCATGAACAGCAAGCTCTCAAAGATGATGTTGCTGAACGCATAACCAACCGCGCCGTTGAGCGCGCCGGCGGTGCCGATGCCGATGCCGACCACCATAAAGCCAACCTGGTTGTTGATTGAATAAGTCAAAACCTTGCGCAAATCGTTTTCAATCAGCGCAAAGAAAATTGGGAAGATGGTCATCACCGCGCCGATATAAATCAGCTCACTGGTGCCTGGGAACGCCCGCGCCAGCGCGTAGACCGCAAGCTTGGTGGTGAACACTGACAAGATGATGGTGCCGGAGATGGTCGATTTCGGATAGGCGTCCTGCACCCAGGTGTGGAGCAGCGGAAACGCGCATTTAATGCCAAAGGCGAGGAACATCACGAGGGCGGAAAGTTTTATGGCGCCCGTCGCATCGTCGCGCAGGCCGACAAAGTCAAACGCCAGCGATCCGGTCTCACGATAGATGAGCACAATCCCGGCGAGCAGTAAGACGCCGGACAGCACCTGGATCGCCAGGTAACGCATGCCGGAAACATAAGTCGCGCGGGTGCCCGGCGCCCAGACCAGAAAGACGGACGTGATCGCGGCGATTTCCCACCACACAAACAGCGTGATCATGTCGCCGGCGAGCACGCCGCCAAGCGCGGCTGCCGGATAGGCGAGCGTTGCAAAATTCTGCGCCCGGTCTTTTTGGCCCCAGGCGTAAATAATGTTGAGCGCGGCGGCGATATGGAACGCGATGGCAAACAGCCGCGACAACCGATCGAGCCGCAGCGTAACGATTTGCTCGCCAAACAGCGTGATCGCGCCATATTCGCCAAGCCCGAGCGTCGACAGCTTAATCGCCGACAGCGCGGTGGCGATCAACAAAATCGGGCTCGCCAGATGGCGCGGCGTGGCGATGCACATGAGCGCGCCGACCATCATGATGATCGCAGGGTTGCCGGCAAAGAAAGCAAAGATGCTACTCGCGCTCATCGTAATACTCCTCCTTGCGGCCAACAAGCTTGCGCAAATGCTGGCCGGCGAGCACGATGAAGGCGAAGGCGACAAACCCGTAAATCGCAAAGAACACCGGCACGCCCTCAACCGCGAAATGCGGATGCGGGTTTTTCCAGGCCGGGTTGAACCCGGCCAACCCCGCGGCGATCGCCGAGACGGTCAGTATGCCGATAAAGATGCGAATGAAGGTCGGGTTATCGGCCCAGCCGGGTTTTTTGTCGGGGGTGTGGTTTTTGTCGCTCATAACTTCCCCATTTCTTCGTCATCCCGGATGCACCGCAACACGCAGTGTTGCTGTGCGGGTCCGGGATCTGCCGAGACAGATCCCGTGTCTGCAAAGCAGCACTGACGTGCTGCATTGCGCACGGGATGACGGACATATTTGAAGCAACCCATCACCCACCCCCAATCAGCGGCAACAAGAACCGATAGAGCGGGTCTATGAAGAAGAACAATGCGATGACGCCGGCCGCTGTGAACATTGGCGGCGCGATGCACAAGATTGGCGCTTCTTTTAGGGCGCCCCAGTCGATGAAGGCGCCGCCGGCGCCTTGCGGTTTGGCGCCCTCTTCCGCCGGGTTCATGTAGAACGCCTGTACGGGTATCGACAGCAAGTAAACCACATTAACGATCGACGACACGATGAGCACCGCGATGATCGCCAGTTGCCCTGCGTCAGCGGCGCCGAGCATCAGGAAAAACTTCGGCCACGAGCCGGCCATAGGCGGCAGGCCGACGATTGACATCGCGCCCAAAAAGAACGCGCCAAAAGTGAACGGCATCACCCGGCCGAGGCCGCGCATTTCCGAAATCAGCGTCTTGTGATGGGCGACATAAATCGCGCCGGCGCACATGAACAGCGTCATCTTGCCGAGCGCATGGGCGGCAATTTGCATCGCCCCACCCATCACCCCCATGGAGGTTGCGAGCATCGCGCCAAGCGTGATGTAGGACAGTTGCGACACCGTGGAATAGGCAAGCCTAGCTTTGAGATTATCCTGGTTCATGGCAATCGCCGAGGCGAGCAATATCGAGCCCGCCGCAATCCACATGAACGGGATCGAGGCGCCAGTGTCCTTGAGGAGATCAATCCCGAAAATATAGACGACGATTTTTAAGATCGCGAAAACCCCCGCCTTGACCACCGCCACGGCATGCAGGAAGGCCGAGACCGGCGTTGGCGCCACCATCGCATTGGGCAGCCACGGATGGGCCGGCATCAACGCCGCCTTGCCGATGCCGAAAGCATAAAGCCCCAACAAGATGCCGACAATCGGGCCCGCCGCCTCAACATGCTGGGCGAGAAGACCGCCTTCCACGAAATCAGTGCTCCCGGTGATAACATAGGTCCAGACAATCGCCGGCAAGAACAGACCGATTGATGTCGCCATCAAGACGCCAAGATAAATCCGCCCGCCGCGGCGCGCTTTTTCATCGCCCTTATGGGTGACCAGCGGGAACGTCGACAGCGTCAACACTTCGTAGAAGATAAACAGGGTGAAAAGATTGGCCGCATACGCAACGCCGATCGCCGCCGAGATTGCGACCGCAAACGACATGTAAAACCGCGTCTGGTGCTTCTCATTACCGGCGCGCATATAGCCAATGGAGTAAACTGAATTCACCAGCCACAGGCCGGAGGCGATGACCGCAAACAAGGCGCCCAAAGGCTCGGCCTGGAATGCAATCGGCAGGCCGTCAATCACTTCGAGCGCCTGAAAGCCGGGGCGCTGGCCGGTGCTGACGGCGATAAAGATCGTTACCGTCAGTGCAAAGAGGATAGCGCCAGTAATCAGCGTCGCCGCCTCGCGCAGATTGGGTGATTTATCGAGCAGCCATATGGCCAGGCAGCCGAGCAACGGAACCCACAAAGCCAGCGGAATGGCGAGACCGGGGGAGATCATGATATTCTTCTCCCGCCTTTATGACTTAATCCCTCATTGTCATGCCCGGATTTATTCCGGGCATCCAGGAATGTCCAATTGTTGCGTTGCCGTTTGCATGAAGCGACGACGCTTCTGGATTGCCGGGACAAGCCCGGCAATGACATCATTGTTATAGGAGGAGAGCACATGTTCATGGCGCGCCTCCCGCAACCAGCATTAGCGCTTCCGCGGCGCGCACAGCGAGATCGCCGGTTAAGTCGGTTCTGACGCCGAAATAAATGTTGGCCGCCACCAGCACCCACATCGGGATTAACATCGACATCGGCGCCTCTTTTGCCGCCGCATAGGGTCCCTCGCTTGGCGGCTCGCGCAATAACATCATTTCCGCCACCCGCCCGATATAGACCATCGCGATGAGCGAGCTTGCAACAATCAGAAACGCTGCATAGCCGTGCCCCGCGGCAAAAGCTGCGGTGAGCAAATACCATTTGGAAATAAATCCGACAGTCAACGGCACGCCGATCAGCGACAGACCGCTAAGGATGAACGCCCATGTGGTCACCGGCATGCGTTTGGCCAGCCCCGCAAACGCCTGAATGGAATGACTGCCGGTGCGGAAGACGACGCAGGCGACGGCCATAAACAAGGCGCCCTTCATCAGCGCGTGATTGAGAATATGCACCAGCGACGCCGTCAGCCCTTCGACCGTGGCGAAGGACAGCCCGAGCAACATATAGCCGATTTGCGCCACCGACGAATAAGCGAGCATGCGTTTCACATCGTCCTGGAACAGCGCCACCAGCGAAGCGATGAACATGCCGGCAAGCCCCAGCGGCAGCAACACATAGGTGAAAGCGTGGCCGACAAAAGCGAAATCAAACCCGAAGACAGAATAGAAAAACCGGATCAGCACATAGACCGCAACTTTTGTCGCGGTAGCAGCGATAAACGCGCTCACTGCCGAGGGCGCATAGGTGTAGGCGTTGGGCAGCCATAGATGGAGCGGGAACATCGCCAGCT
Source organism: Alphaproteobacteria bacterium (assembly GCA_013151255.1). Classification (GTDB taxonomy): domain Bacteria; phylum Pseudomonadota; class Alphaproteobacteria; order Caulobacterales; family Parvularculaceae; genus Hyphococcus. Next base: position 15,413 of record JAADIQ010000071.1, on the reverse strand, counting down.
TCAAGCCGATGCCGACAACGATAAACGCAAAACCCGCCTCGACCATGCGGTTTGACTGGCCAGCGAGCCGGTCATGCAAGTCGGCCAGATTGAGCGTGCCGGTCGCCTGATAGAGAAGGCCGATGCCGATGACGAAGAACGTCGCGCCAATCGTGCCCATCACCAGATAGTTGAACGCCGCCGTTAAAGCGCGGCGATCGCTCTTGGCGCCCATGGCGATCAGCGCATAGGTCGACAGCGAGGAAATCTCTAAGAAGACGAAAATGTTGAACGCATCGCCGGTGATCGTCACGCCCATCAGACCAGTGAGGCAGATCAGCATCGCGCAGTAGAAAAATGTCGACTGGCGCGGGTCAACCTCACGCTCAACCGAGCGATAGGCAAACGCAAACACCACCGCGCCAATCCCCGAGACCAGCGCCAGCACCAGCGCATTAGCCATATCGATGCGGTATTCAATGCCGAGCGGCGGGGCCCAGTCACCCAGATGGTAGGAGATGACGCCGGCGTCGCTGACCATAGCGACCAGGGCGATGCTGACGGCGAATGTCAGCCAGCTGATCAACGTCGCCCAAAGATGCGGCGCACGGCCCTGTGGCAGGAGCAGCGTGATCGGCGCGGCGACCAGCGGAATGATCACCGGCAGGACCGGAAGCTGTTCAGCCAGGTTCATGATGCGGTCCCCGCGCCCGCAACAGGGCCCTCGCCAAACTCAGCGATATGGTCAAGCGCCTCCAACTCGTCTTCTTCAATCGTCCCATAGGCTTCGCGAATGCGCACCGCCAGCGCAAGCCCCACCGCCGTGGTTGCAACGCCGACCACAATCGCCGTCAGGATTAAAACATGCGGCAACGGATTGGTGTAAATCACTTCGCTCACCTGATGCGCCGCTTCGCCCATTGCGTTAGCGGCGGCGTCGGGGCCGTGCAGGCTTGTGTCGGTAAGATCAAGCGCCAGGGCCGGCGGTTTTTCAACCGCAGCCAGCGCGTCATTGGCGATTTTGCCGGCATCCACATCCGGCGGCGTATGCAACGAAGCGCCAGCGCTTGCGTCAGCGGGGGATTTAAGGCTTTCCAGCCCGGCTTTTAAATCATTGGCGGGAAAGTCATTAGTGATTTTCCCGTGCAGACTTTGCGTAGCGTTGTCGATCTTGTCGGTGATATCCGGCGGCGTCGCATCGCCAAGCGTGTTAGCGCTGTCGGCGGGCGCTTCATGCAAGGCGCCCTCGCCCGCAGCTTCGCCCTCGCTCCCACCATGCTCCAGCTCGCCGTCAATATAAATCGGCGCGGTGCCGCCGGCGATTTTGCCGATGGTGATGTAGAAGATGAACACGCTGGTCTGGAACAGGTTGAGCCCGACCACTTTCTTCACCAGATTGCCGCGCTCATAAACGATATAGAGCCCGGTCATCATCAAGACGATGGCGATCCAGTAATTATAGCGCCCGAGCACGAAATCGATCCAACCGTCCATGGGCCTACCAGTCCTCTTGATCGATATCCGGCTCGCGGCCGGTGAAATGGTAGAAAATCGTCAGCATAGTCGAGGCGACAGTGACGCCAACGCCCCACTCAACCAGCAAGATGCCGTAATGCTGGCCGGCATTATGGGCCGAGCCCGGAACGATAACGTCATAGGCAAGCAGATTGCCGCCAAGCAGCATCGTCGCAACGCCGGTGCCGGCGTAAAACAACAGACCCACAACCATCGCGACAATCAGCGCGCGTTGCGGCAGCGCTTTTTTGGTTTCTTCCAGGCCGAAGCAAAAGGCGTGAAGAATGAACGCCACCGCGAAAATAATTCCCGCCTGAAAGCCGCCGCCGGGACCGTAATCACCGTGAAACTGCACGTAGAGCGCATAGAGAATAATTGGTGCAAAGAAGATTTTGGTCGTCACCCGTAATATTGCGTGCTCCATTATTTGCCTCCCTTGTCGGAGGTTTCATGGTCAGAGCTGTCGTGACCCGACCCCTCTTGACCGGACACTGCGCGATCAGCAACCTTGCGTCCGCCGCGTCCCGAACCCGCGCCGAGCAGCAAAATCACCGCAATCCCGGCGGTGAAAATCACCATGACCTCGCCCAGCGTGTCAAACCCCCGATAGCTCGCCAGCACCGCGGTGACGATGTTCGGAACCGCGATATCGTTCGGCGTTTTCTCCACATAAAGTTGGCCCACATAGGAGTTCGCCGGCGAATTCGGATCGCCAAAGGCCGGCATGTCGGTGGTTGCGTAAATCAGCGCCGCACCGGTCGCCAGCACTACCGCCAGCGCCACCGGCGCGCGGCCTTTGGCGGCTGGTTTTTCCCGCCGCGCCGTCAGCAACATGCCGCCCAGCATCAACACCGTGGAAATGCCTGCGCCCACCGCCGCCTCGGTAAAAGCGACATCGACCGCATCCAGCGAGACAAAGAACGCCGCCGAGAGCAGCGAAAAAATCCCCGACAGCATCACCACGGCGAATAAATGCCGTGAACGGAGCATTGCAAAGGCGACGATAATCAGCATCGTTAACAGCGACACGTCGAGCAGCACAATCGGGCTGATATGGGCGGTGAAATCACTCATTCGCTGTCCTCGTCATAGCGCAAGCGCGCGCCGACCAGCGGCCGGAAGCCAACCATCCACGCCGCATGGGCAATCGCATGGGTCGCCACCGGCGAGGTGAGGCCTAAAAACACCGCGATGAAGCCGAGCTTGGCGACGACAATCCATGTCGGCGCCTGCAACATCATGCCGAAGATAATCAGCTCCGCGCCGGCCGTATCGGTAACGCCGGCGGCATGGAGCCTAGTGTAGAAATCAGGAAACCGCACCAGGCCGAGCGCGCCGGTGACAACGGCGGCGCTGCCGAGCAGGATGAGCGCCCAGGAAGCAATATCGCGCACCAACAACCAGTCGATCATGGCGCGCCTTCTTTCTGTGACGGCGCGGCTTTTTGGGTTGGCGCAGCGCAGGCGCGCGACGGCTTGCGATAGGAGAAGAACCGCAAAATCGCCAGCGTTCCGGTGAAGTTTATCAGCGCATAAAGCAACGCAATATCGAGAAAATCCGGGCGGCCGGTTAAAAAACCCATCAGCCCGATCAGCAATACCGTCTTGGTGCCGAAGGAATTGCCCGCCAGCACCCGGTCATAGAGCGACGGCCCGGCAATCGCGCGGACAAGCGCCAGAACCATGGCGATGACAATCGCGGTGGTTGCAACGGCGAACATCGTCATGCCTGCCCCCGCTCAAGCTTTGCAACCCGCTCGCCCATCGCCTTGATACCGGCCTCGTCGCATAATTCATCGGTGAGCCCGTGCACCAGGATTTCATCCTCGCGCAAATCGATGCTCACCGTGCCGGGCGTCAGCGTAATCGAATTGGCGAAAATCACCTTGCCGAGCGTCGAGCGCGGCGGATTGGGGACAAGAAACAGCCGCGGCGACAGCTTCGGCTCCACCGCCAGCGCCTGGCGCGCAACCATCAGATTGGCCTTGCCGATCTCGAAAGTCAGCCAGAGCATATAGCCCAAAATGCCGGGAAAGACGCTCAGCGGCACGCCTTCGGCGTCGAGAACCTTGGCGCGGCGCGCCAGAAAAGCAGCGAACAGCACCGAGGCCGCGCCGAAACCGAGCAGCAGCGGTTTGTCGAAATAGCCAGACAGCGCAAGCCAAATCACCGCAAGCGCTATAACCAGAATGATAAATCGCCCCATCGACCCTGCTTTTTTTGAGACCCCGAAAAGCCTCGCGCCACCCGCCCCAACGGGCAAAAAATCTAGTAAAGACACCGCAATACGAGTCGGCCCGTTACGCAATAACAACCGACGGCTTGAGAATGACGCAAGAGACAATGACGCAAGAAATGAAAGCCTCGCGGAAGGACAGTGAATTTCGCAGATTCCGCGCAAAAATCAACGGCTTGCCGCACTGAAAAGATGCCGCAGCCGGTTTTGGCCTGGGGAAATCTAGCGCCGCAATCGAAATCGGGGCGATCGGCTATCGCTAGAGCATTTCCGGATAAGTGTGACGCGTTGAAAGCTATTCACTTTCAACTCCGATAGAAATGCGACAAACAAAGAATCTAGAGCAAATCCGTGATTCAATGTAACTCGGATTTACTCTAGTGCGCGATCTGCGCATCTATCCACTGGTAAAATTGCGGGGGATGGAAAACGGTAAAATTCTTCGTTTCCGCCGCCTTGGTTTTGATCCAGGTGATCGCGCCGGGCCTCCAGCCTTCGCCCTCCACGATAAGCACAAATTCTCGACCCAGCGCCAAATTCGCTAACGCATTTTCATAAACATAAGGCAGCTTCTCATCGGTAGAGCCGGGCGAGCGCTGGCGTTTCACTTCGATGAGGATTTGCCGGCCCTGATGCAACAGCAAAAACTCGATGCGCGCGCGATGGCCATAGATCGACACATAAGGCGCGTTTTTGATAACCGCCGTCATGTTCGGGTCTCGATGGAGCCGCGCCTCCTCCCAGTCTTTTGCCTCGATAATCTCAATACCGAACTGGCGCAGGCGCGTTTCGACTTCCTGCTCCAGCCTCCGCCCCGATCGCGAAGGCGATCGAATTATTGTTTGCGCGCCTTCGCGCGCGGATCGCGAAGGCGATCGAATTATTGTTTGCGCGCCTTCGCGCGCGGATCGCGAAGGCGATCGAATTATACTCTGCGCGCCCTCGCGCGCTGATCGCGAAGGCGATCGAATTATACTCTGCACACCCTCGCGCGCGGAAACTTGCGCCTTATCCGAAAGATAAGATTGGGCGGTAGCGTTTGCGCTCCAGAGGCAAGAAAGAATAATCAATGCGGCGAGAAAGGTTCGGTTCATAAATCACCAGCGCCGATGGGAACGGCGCGCCGCCGCCGCGGGCGTCGCTGCCATCGCTATAGCGGATGAATCTAAGCCGTCCTTTTATGAAAGTCACCTGCGCCTTGTTCTGCACCCAGTCATGCCACCATCGGGTGTCGACGCGGGCCGGCACAAGACACACAACGAGGCATCCTTTTTGGCTTTCCTCATAGGCTTTCTGCATCCATGCGCCGATGGTGCGGCCATAAGGCGGGTTCAGCCAGATGCGGCGATACCCGCTCCAGTCTTGCGCCAGGCCATCATCATCGCGGGTGAAATGGTTCTTGCAAAGCCGGTTTTGTTTTGTTGACGCCGCGTCGAGTTGAAAGTCATAGACTTCATCGAGCAGCCGAAACAGCTCTGGCGGCGTGCCCCAGAGATCGCTCAGCGAGCTATATAAAACTGAATTTTTCATAACGCCTCATATGGGGCGTTCAAACCGATCGAAAATAGGGCGCTGTAAAAAACATTCTTTAGGCGAACGGTATGGTTAATTTCCCCTTGGGCGAGAATCTTTGCGGATAAGCAAAGGCCTTAGCTATGGCGTTGTCGCCGATGGCCGCCGCAAGCGGGGCTTACCAATCTTTCAAAGGATAATTGATCGGCGAGACCGGCGGCCATGCAAACCCCGCCTCGTCTACCCTCGCTGCAAAATTCGGCGTCGCCTCAAGGTCAAACGGTGCGCCGCACAAGCATTCATAAACAGCAAGCGCCAGACGCGCCGACCCAAATGGCCGCGCGTCAATCCTGGCCGCCGCCGCGTTTGCCGCATCGCGCTCGCCAAGGAGCGGCGCAATGGACAATATTAGGGCGTCAGCACGGTTGCCAAGCGGTGCGGCAAGCTCTGCCGATGAAATCTCACTGCTTTGTTGATAAAGCGCCTCGGCTAGCTGCTTTGCGGCGGCGCCCTCGCCCAGCGCGGCATGCAACCCGATTTGCTCGATTATACGCACTCGTCCGGAAAGATTTTGGAGCGTTTGATTAGCTTCCTCAAACCGGCCGGCCGCCAGCAACGCCTCAAACCGGGTCCGCTCCAGCAGGGGGCTGAAGTCAACTTTCTTTTTCGAATTCTCGATAATTGCAAGCGCCTGTTGCGCCTCATCAACGAACAAACTCGCCATGGCGGCGTTAATCCACATAAGTGTCGTATGCGGATCGCATTCGGTGATATCCATATAAAACTGATGTGCTTGCTCGGCGCGGCCAAACGGCACCGCCAGCACCTGAAGCCACTGCTCATACCTGCCGCATTCAGTCAGCCTAAAGACGCGGTCTAAATAATCGCCTGCGTCTGCCCAATCATCGGAGAACAATGTTTGCACTATCCCGACATAGGCGCGCTTTTCATCATCGCGCGCGTTCTGATAAGAAACTTCAAGAATCTTAGCCAACCGGCTACCTGCGTCTTCAATCAAAGCGGACGAAACATCCGGCTGACTTTCGCCCGAGGCCGCATTGAGCAATATGTGCGTGTAAAGGTCTGTCTTCACAAAGTGCGCCGGCCAATAGGTCGGAACTTGATTTGTTACTCTATCATACAGTTTATTGGCTTCGATAAGCGTCGGGATTTGAGGCAGCTCGCCATGCGCCTTGATATGCAAAACTTCAGCTTTTTGATACGCAACAAACGCTTCAACGTTCCGCAATCCTGCATTTTCCATCGCCATTCTTTTGTTGTTGTCGAGGACGACATCAAGCGACTGTGCAATTTTCTCCGCAATGTCCGACTGAATTTCTAAAACATTTTGGCGCGGCCGGTCATAGGCCTTGGACCATAACTGGAACCCGTCAGCGGCGCGAATGAGTTTCACCGTCACGCGCACATCGTCTTTGGTGCGGCGCACAGACCCTTCAACTATGTGGGCCACATCAAGCGCCTTGGCAATTTCGTTTAGCGGCGCCTTTTTGCCCTTGTAGTAAAATGACGACATGCGCGCGGTTACGTTTAGTTCTGGCAATGCCGCCAGCGAATTTAATACTTCTTCCGTCAGCCCATCGGCGAAATAACCGTCATCTTCGCCAGACGAAAGAGCAACGAATGGCAAGACGACGACGGAATTTTTAGTTTGCGGCGCCGACATGAACCATCCGAAAAACAACACGAACCCGAAAATCAATAGAATGGCAATCAACGATGCGTATACAGCTAGCTTGGACGTTCTGTTTAATTGCGACAACCAGCGCCATGCGGTGTCAATGTTGCGCACGCCGATAGCCTCGCCCTGGCGGTCGTCGGATTTCATATCCGCACCGTCCGCCGGCGCAACCGGCACCGTCAATCTGTAGCCTCGCTTCGGGATCGTCTCAATCAGGCGCCGCGCGCCGCGATCATCATGAAATGCCTTACGCAAAATAGAAATCGCCCGCGTCAGGCTTTCATCGCCGCCATACTCAACCCGCCAGATTTTCTCAATAAGGGTTTCTCGCGTCACAACCTCGCCGACGTTCTCACATAGGGTGAGCAACACCTCCATAATCTTCGGCTCGATATGAACGACGCCCGACGGGCCTGATATAGAAGTGGCGGCCGGGTCGATCAAAAAGTCGCCAATTTTCAAAAGCCCGATGCGTTGGTCTGACGACGAGAGGTTTGACAATTTACAATTCGTCCGCTGCTCATAGGCTTGTTGGGGCATAGCTTAGATGCTGCCCGAGGCGTTGTGAATGTAGGAAGTAAACAAAAATTGTAGCTATTTCAATGCCTTGCCTTCCATCACATATCCATCAGGGCGATATTATTTCTCCAACGGGATTTTCATGCGCCAACCAGGGATCCTTCGATTGCAGCCAAGCCGGTTGCTTCATCGAGAGGAGGCCAACATGAACCAACGCCAAAACATACTTACCGCCATTGCCGTAACGACGGCTGCGATCACAGCCACCAGCGTTTCGGCCAAACCTGCAGGGTTGGAAATCACTTTCACCTATGATCCGTCCGACTCTATTGAAGAAATTTACAGCGATTTCAAACGCACAGCGCGCAAAGCGTGTAAATCGCGCCGTATCCTTCACACGGGAGAATTGAAGGGTGAATATCAGTGCCGCAGGCAACTTCTGGCTAAGGCGGTTGCAGCTTCTGGCCACCAGGAACTGGCCCTCTACCACGAGCGCAGTGCAAAGAAAAAAAGCAAACTTGCGAGCAAGTAGGCTGGCTATACCGTAAACGGGCGCAGACTGTACGGAGGATGTTCCGGAAATTACCGGCCTATCGCCCGCGCGCCTTGGCGAGCGACTGGATCAGCTTTTCAACTTCGGTTTTGCAGACATCTTCGGAGACCGGCTCCACGTCGTTGCCGTCGAGATAGGCGCCCAGCGCATCGAGGATGATGGACTGGCATGACATTTCAAAGTCGCGCGAGGCAAAGCGCAGCCTTACAAAATCTTTCGCCGGCATCCGAAACGTCACTGTCGCCCTGCGGTCGCCCTCAATGGCGGTCTCGCGGCGCAGGTTTCTGCGCACCAGACGCGAACGCACCCTTGGCGGGATCGTCCAGTTGGCGGGCGGTTGATCGGCGCGGTCTTGTGGATACGGCGTTGGCGCGGCCGCGGCGGCGGCGCTATTGGCGTTCATCGGATAAAGCGTCTCAATCGCTTTCTGGCTGACCGCGCGCGGCGCCTCACGCGCCGGCTTCAAATTCAGCTTGGCGATATCGACGCCGGCATGCGCCTCCGCATCCACCGCCGGCGCGGCCTCGCCCTTGCGCGCGAGCAGGCCCGCGGTCAGCGATGCGGCGCCGTCTTCAGCGCCCGGGGTGGGGTTCGGCGCATAGGGGCTCATTACGCACGGCGCCCAAAGACGCGGCTTTGCGGATTGGCGGCCGCGGCGGCGTCATCCTGAGTGCTATAGCCGCCGTCGGCGCGTTGCAGACGCTCATATAAATATTTCCACAGCGCGCTGATTTCCAGCGACGACTGGCAGAACGGATCGATTTCCATCACCGTGCGCCCGTCAATCATCGAGGCGGCGAAATCGACCCGATGGTGGATGGTGGTCGGCGCGACGGTGCCGTGCTGGGACAGCGCAATTGCCGCCTCGGAGGTGATGCGCGCGCGCGGGGTTGCGCCATTGACGACAAAGATCAACGGTTTGCCGCGGCTCTCGGCGATATCGACCGTCGGCCCGACCGCGCGCAAATCATGCGGGCTCGGCCGGGTCGGCGCGACGACAATATCAGCAAAGCTCACCACTTCCGAAATCGCCCGCGTCACCGCTGGCGGCGTATCGATGACGACGATGCGGAAGCCTTCGTCGCGGGCGCTGTCGAGGTCGTAAAACAGGTTTGAAAACACCGACTGAATAAACGCCGGCGCCGGGTCTTTGCGGACATTCCACCATTTCGCCAGCGAGCCTTGCGGATCGGTGTCGATCAACGCAACCGGTCCCGCGCCCTGGCGTTCGGCCTCCACAGCGATATGGCCAGACAGTGTTGTCTTGCCAGACCCGCCCTTTTGTGACGCAAAGACGATGACACGCATCGATGGAAACATGCGCCCTCCAGAAATTCATCTTCGAACAGAATGTTCGCCGCCAATTGTGTCACAATTCGCGTTAACACCGCGACGCACAGTGATAATTTTATTCAAATTGTTTGGAGAAGAAAAAAGTAACGCCGGAAGCAACCTAGATACGCAAGGCCGCGACCAGCGCAAGCCTGTTATGACACACACCGATTAAGCGAGACTTAAGGCGGCGCGGTTTGCAAGCTGCGCTAAAAAAGTTTGTTACATTTTGCTATGGCGATTTTTTGCGGGCGCTATTTTACAGCCGCTGCGCTAATCGACGAATTCCTCGGCAAGGCCGAGCTTTTTCTTCAGGTCGGCCTCCTGCTCAAGACCCAGCCCTTGCTCAAGGCCCAACAGGCGGGTGATGAGAGCGATGCGCGGATTGGAATCCCAATCCCAATAGCGCAGGACCGCGCGGGAGAAATCACGCGCCATGGAATCAAACATCGCCAGCAGATATTCAGCCTTCTCCGCGGCTTGCGCATCTTCCCCGTCTTCGGTCTCGAACAGCGCGAAGAAATCATCACGCGGGATGCCAAGGCTTTTGCACATCACCGCATAAGCCTCGCCGCCCTGGTCGCGAAGGATGCGCGCGGCTATTCGCGCGAGATGCCCGCAACCATCGCCACCGCATCAATAATTTCCTGCGCCGGATATTTTTGCGCCGCCGCCAGGGTGCGCAAAACCATCGCCATGTCCACCCGTTCGCCGTCAATGCCGCGCGGACGATGGCGCCGCTCAGCGAGGATTAAAATATCGCGCACAAACGGGTCCGGTTCGTTCTTTGTGCGAAACACTTTCGGATAAAGGTCGGCCAGTACGTCCTGGATGATCCGGCGGTCAAGCGAAAACCGTGCAAGAATGCGCCGACGGTGTTCCGCACCCACCCACCAGAACATCATAAAACCATGCGCCGGCTCCAACTCGCTGCGGCGCAACAGCAAAGGTTGCAAATCCTTGCGGGTTGCGCTGAGTGCGACCAGCGTGTTGATGGCGTTTGGCGACAACCGGCATCCATCGCGCTTTAAGATCGCAATGCAAACATCCGGCTCGCCCTTGCGCAGCAGCGCATCGGCCACCGCCGTCGTCAGGTCGGTGCGCTTTGCAATCATCAGCCGATGCGCCCGCCCGCCTTCGCGCGCGGCCTCAATCAACAAAGCCTCAGGAATGGTTTGGGCGCCAGTGATGATTTTCTCTGCAACCTCCGGCTCATCAACCAGCAAGGCGTTGATCAGCGCTGGCGGACATTCGGCCACTCTGGCGACACGCACCGCAATTTCCATGCGCAGCGCGACCTCAACATTGTCGACGACCTGGAGCAAAATATCGGCCACCAGCGCGCGTTCATTCGATGAGATCCGGCCCGTCGGCAAGACCACGATATCGGAGAGTTTGCGCACCAATAGCGCGCGCGGCGTCGGGCCGATCTTGGTGATCGGCGTCAGCAGCGTTTCCGCGTCAGGTGTGGGCGCGCCATTGCCCGCAATGTCAAAATCGGCCATTTCCGCCAAATTCCAGTGTTTCCTGCCAATCGTTGTAACCGGAACACCGTTAACGGGTGATTTCACTTTTAGGACGGGTTTTCCAAGACGCCGCGGCGGCCTTTTGCTATAGGAGGGGGGTAGATAAAAAGGATCCGCGCCTTGTTGTATCGTATTGTTCCGGTCGCCTTCGCCGCGGCCCTTGCCGGCTGCACCCTCTCCCCGGAAGAACTGGCGCTGCGCGAGCAACCGAGCTTTCACGTCGGTTATGGCGATGGCTGCACCACCTCCAACGAGGAAGATAAGCGCTTTTCAACCAAAACCGAGCGCGACGCCTACGCCTTTGACAATGACCGGGCCTATCGGGCGGGTTGGCGCCAGGGCTATATGGAATGCGCCAACCCCACGCCGGACGCGGTTGATGGCGGACGGGTTTCCGGCGAGCGCAACAAATATTAAGAGGCTGTTAAGGTGTGAATAACAAAAGAGCGGCCCGCAGGGCCGCTCTTTTTAATTTGAATTGCGAGTTTTTTAATTCGCGCCGTCACTTTCGCCTTCTTCGGGCGCGATCTCAACGTCGCCGCCACCACCGCCGGTCTCAGCAGCATCACCGCCGCCCTCCGCTTCAGCGCCTAGCTTGAGCGGGCCCGTGCAACGCTCCAGGAATTCATCTTCAAACGCCCGGTCTTCGTCCGTCTCCTGCCGGTTTTGCAGATCGCGGATGCGCTGATCGCGCTCAAGGCGGCCTTGATCCAGCACGCAACGCTCAAGTATCTGACGCTCTGCCAGCGCAATTCCGCGCTCATAGGTGTCAACGACAGCGTCAATATAGGCGATCCAGTCGGTGGCGCGTTTGCGCGCGGTCTCATAGCGCTGGGCGTTAACGAAGGCCTTGCGCGCACTGGCCCAGGCATCAGTACTATCCGGGCCAGCCTGGCTGAAGCGCGCGGTGCCAAGCAGCAACCAGGCGTCTCCGGTATTCTTACGGGTCATGCCGCCCTTGTTGAGCGCACCCACAAGAGCGGCCTCGGCGCGGGCATATTGTTCGTCCGCAACCAGCACCTGGCCCAAACGGTAGGACAAGTCCCCCTTCTTCGCGCCGCGAGCGGCCTCGCGCAGGATCGGGATTGATTTTTTATGCTCGCGCGACTGCGACCAAAGCTGCGACAGCAAAACAAGATTGTCTTTAGTGCGCTTGATATTGCCGGCGGCCATTTCGCGCTCAAGCATTTTCGCGCCGCGATAGGGATTGTCAAAAAATGAGTAATACTGAACCAGCGTTCTAAGCTCTGATTCCGTCGACAACAGCCCGGCGCGATAAGCCACTTCCAGAACCGAAAACGCATCACGGTCTTTACCGGCCGTGGAATAGGCGCCGGAGAGCTGTGTCCAGTAACTTTTCTCGCCCGGCCAGTTATTGACCATGACTTCCAGAATCTTCATCCGCTTGGCGCGTTCGCCGGTTTCCGAATAAACCAGATTGAGGATGTCGTAATAGCTCTTCTTCGGCGCCGTCGCCACCGCCACCGCCTGCTCCGACGGCCGAACGGCTGCGCGATAATTCGGCGGCGTTAATTGCACATAAGCAGCAGACAGAAGATAGTATGCATTTGAATCCACCTTATCGCCGCAAGCCGTAGCGTCGCGGATCCACGCATTAAGCCCGCGGATGGCGCCCTGGAAGTCCTCCAGCTGGAAGTTTAACTGAGCAATAAAATAGCGCAGATTATTATTACGAGAGGCGGGCAGTTCATTGGTATCAAGAGCAACCTGAAAGTCGCGCTGGGCGCCGCGATAATCTTCGAGACTGGCTTTAACCGACCCGCGCAATTCATAGGTCGTGGCTTTGTCAAAAGCCTTCATGCCGCTGCCGCGCTGGGAAATCAACTGGTTCAGGGAGGCAAGCGCTTCGGTATATTGCTCGGCCTGCATCTGTTCAAAGACCTTGCCCAGCGCCAGCGCGACGCGGGTGTTGAGCGTCTTGGACGCCCCGCCCTCGTCAGCTTCGCATTGCTGCGCCATCGCCGGCGTGCTCGCCGTCGCTACGGCCAGCGCAACCGCGGAGGCGGTGATGAAGACTTTAGCCAGTTTCCAACGCATCTCAAACATCCCGTCGCCTTATATTTGTTCCGCCTTTATGCGGCTGCCCCGTTGTCGCGGCCCGCCTTGAAAAAGTCGGCGCCGCTTCAAAATATCCGGTTCAGTCCTCAAGCCGGAAGGTAATTTGCGTCACAACGCCGCGACGCCATTCCGCATTATTATCGACAATCTTCGGTTGATATTTCCAGCGTTCGACAGATCGCGACGCCGACCGGTTAAAGCAAGTATTGGAAGAATCGATAACCTTGATATTTGTCGTCTGGCCTTCCGGCGTCACATCAAATTGCAGCAACACCGTTTCCTCAGCGCCGGCCCGGCCCTGACAGCGGTCCGGAAATTGCGGCGGTATCCGCACCAATGGCTGCGCGTCACGGTCGGGGTTGAACCCGGAGCCAATGCTGAGATTGGCGTCAATCGTTGGAATGGCCGCGCGCACGCCGTCCAGCGCCGGACGGTTTGACGGATCGTTCACCGCCGGCGGCGGCGGCGGCGGCGCATCGAGCGTCGGCCGTTTAAAATCTTTATTGGCGCTGTTGAGATCGGTATCGTCAATCTTCGCGGTAATGCTGATATTGACGGAATCCTTTTCTTCATTGAGCCGCGTCGGGCCTTTGATCATCGCCGCCATAAACAGGAACAATAGCCCCGTGACAACGAAGGCCACAGGCACGCCCATTATTAAGCGAATGAAAGATCCCATGCCGGCCCTCCTCTAAACGTCTTCGGTCGAGACAGCGACATCACTGATGCCGGTGGCGCGAATTTGGGTGACGACCTCTACGAGCATGCGGGTTTTAGAGGCTGCATCAGCCTGCACTACCGCCGTCCCCTTGGGGTTTTCCACGCGCAATTGCGCAACGATGGTTTTGACCTCGGCAAGCTCGACCGGATCGCCGTTGATCCAGATCTCATCGTCAGCGGAGATCGCAACGATGATTGAGGCGGCCTTTCGGTCCGTCGCCGACACGGCCTCGGGCCGCAACACATCAATGCCGGGCTCTTTAACGAAAGTCGAGGTGACGATGAAGAAGATCAACATAATGAAAACGATATCCAAAAGCGGCGTGACGTTAACGTCTTCGTCGTTTTCTTCCCTCTGGAATGTGCTGCGTCTGGCCATGTTTAATCCGTTTGCAAACTAAATACGCTATCGTCGGAGAGGCAAAGCGCCTCGCCGCTTATTTTTGTTCTTTCTGCAACGCGAGCGACACCGCCCGCGCGCCGCCGTCTTGCGCCTGGTCCATCACCCGAACTGCAACGCCGGATTCTGAATCTGGCGCGGCGCTAACGAGAACCACGCCCTGCGGCTCACGCGCTACAAATTCCTGCACCACCGGCTTGACCGAGGCCGGATCAATGACGCGAACATTATTAACGCGCACAAACCCGTCTTCCTGCACCGCCAATAGCAAGGCCGGCGGCGGAATAGATTTCTCATCTTTCGGCGTGTCTTCCGGCGTGCGGACATCGATGCCTTTTTCGCGCAGGAACGTCGCGGTGACGATGAAGAAGATCAGCAGGATAAAGACGATATCAAGTAGCGGCGTGATATCGACATCTGCTTCTTCGGCTGTATGGCTGGGTTTTTTTCTCATCGCCCTACTCGATCAACAAATCGTCAGAAATGCGGTGGGAGGCTTTTTGAACGTTGCCGTCAAAAGCGTTGATGAAGATCAACCCGGACAGCGACGCCACCAGGCCGGCCATGGTCGGAATGGTCGCCTTGGAAATCCCCGCCGCCATCAGCCGCGCATTCGACGAACCGGTGACCGCCATCACATCAAACACCTGAACCATGCCGGTCACTGTGCCGAGCAGGCCAAGCAGCGGCGTCACCGCGACCAGCGCGCGAATGACGCTGTTGAAGCGCGAGGCTTCTTGCATGGCCTCCGAGATCAGCTTGTCACGCACCGCATGTGCGTACCAGGACTTGTGATCGCTCCGCGCGGACCATGCCCGCACAGCGCGCTTGGTGACGCCGGAATGGGCGCCGGACCAATACATCAGCCGTTCGACGATCAGGGCCCACATGAAGAATGTGGTGACCATGATAACCTTCAGGACGATCCCGCCGGCGGCGAGAAAATCCATCAGCGCATCATAGGCTATCACCGGGTTCAATATCTCGAGCATGTCTCGAGGTCCCTTTCCGCCGGGCCTAGGCCCGGCCGCTTTCTGCATGTTCGGCGATAATGCCGGCGGCTTGCTCTTCCAGAATTTGGCTGACGCGCTTGGAAGCGCCGGCCGCAAACGAGTGAAGCAAGAGCAGCGGGATCGCCGCGATCAGACCGAGCACCGTGGTGACCAGCGCTTCGGAAATACCCGACGCCATAATCTGCGGGTCGCCGGTGCCGAACAACGTGATCGCCTGGAAGGTGTTGATCATGCCGATAACCGTACCCAGAAGGCCCAGCAACGGCGCAGTCGCGGCCAGCACTTTCACCAGCGGCAAGCCGCTTTCCAGCTTCGGCAGCTCTTTCAAGAT
>JAADIQ010000099.1 GCA_013151255.1 Alphaproteobacteria bacterium | reverse complement strand
ACTGGCGCCAGGAAAAGATGAACGAGAATGCCGAAGCGATCGCGGCGATGGCGAAAGACCTTTATGACAGCCTCAAGCGCATGGGCGATAACCTGTCCGGGCTCGGACGGTCTATTGAGCGCACCGTGAAGCAATATAATGATGTGGTCGCCAATGTTGAGGGCCGCGTCCTGCCGCGGGCGCGCAAGTTTGCCGATTACGAGCTGCCCGGCGCGCAAGAGCCGATTGCCGAGCTAAGCCCGCTAGAGGGTGCGCCCCGGGCGCTGCGCGCCGACAAGGATTTGCTGTTGCCCGAGGCGGACCCGAAAGAGCTGGAGAAAAAAGCGTCTTAAGGCCCGTTTCAAAACGAACAGAGCCATTTCAATCCGTTAGCGGCGGTGAACCTTCCCTCATGTCATTGCTGGAGGTCGATGGTTCCCATCCATCTCCATTCCGGCAACCCAGGGAGGCAAATGCCTCACCTTCGAGCCTGGATCACCGGAATAAATCCGGTGGATGACAACACTGATAATGCGAACTTCTATTTGAGTCAGGCGCTTAGATTCAGCGAAGCGGAAATGGCGGCAGGTTTTCGCCTTGTGCGGCGGCGCGCTCGTCCGTTTGCGTCTCTAGGGCTTCTTCGCGTTGCAATTCCTCAAACGCGCTTTCATCCGCGGCCATGCCTTGCACAGGCGCTGCCGGATTGTCGTCTGGCGCGTCAAACAATTCGGGCTCTGGCTCATCCGCCTCGGCCTGCTCTTGGGCGGCGGGGTCTGCCCCACGGCGCCCCTCTTCCAGGCTGGCCATGCGCTGGCGCAACTCGGCGATTTCCGAGAGCAGCGCGTCATTGGCGGGCGCGGCATTTGCGCTTTTGCGCCGAACGTCGCCGGCGATGGCGGCCATCATATGCAGCGTCGCCATCAACGAGGTCGGCGATAATATCCACACTTTCGCGCGGTAGCTGTCCTGAACCACATCGGCGAAACTGGTGTGGAGATCGTTGAAGATAGCCTCGGAAGGCGCAAACATCACCGCGAAGTTTTCGGTTTCGCCAGGGACGATCAGCTTTTCGGCGACCGCTGCAATATGGCGCAGGATAGTGCGGCGATATTCATTTTTTACCTTGTCGTTGGCGCTGACGCCGGCGCGGACATAATCGTCAAACGCCTCGACCGGATAATGCGCGTCGATAGCAATCGCATCAGACGTCGCGTCCGGGGCGAGAATCAAACAATCGGCGATGCGCCCGCTGGCCAGCCTGTGAGAGAATGCATAACGGTCCGCAGGCAGAGCATTGCGGACGATGTCGCCAAGCTGGATGCGCCCGGCGGTCGATGGCGCGGTGCGTGTCGCCAGCGATGCGTTAAGCGTTGAGATTTGCCGGGAAAGCTCCGCCGCGCCGTCCGGCGTGACATTGATTTGGTCGATTTTAAACGCGAGCAGCGCCAGCGCATCTTCGGTGATATCGCGCAAGCCTTTGATTTCCCGGCTAAAAAAGTCCGCCAGCTCGGCGGTGACTTCGCGTTGCTGGGGTTGCGCCGTCTCCGTCAAAGCGGCGGCCTGCGTCAGCGGGCTTGCGTGAACCGTCATCGCGGTGGTTTGAAGTTTGGCGTTCAACTCATCAGACAGCGCCGCAAAGCGTTGCTCCAGCGTCTCGCTGAGTTGCTCTGACGGGCCTGCATCGGCGCCGCTTTTCAGCGCGGCTTCTTTTTCCGCAAGCTTGCGTTGCATCGTCGCTACCGATTGCATGCGCTGTTCCAGCGCAGCCTCGGCGTTGGCGCGGTCGAGCTCGGCCTCGCGCTCGGCCTGCTCGCGGGCCTGGCGATATATCTGGTCGCGTTCATCGACCGCGCGCAGGCGCTCGGTCTCTTCCTCCTCCAGCCTGCTTTCCTCAGCGCGTTCAAACTGCGCGTTGTCTTCGGCGAGGTGGCGTTCAGGCGTATTGCGTCCGTCCTCGCCCTCGTCATCCGGCGCATCGGTTGCCGCCGCCGCGAGGCTGTCTTCCGGCGCTTGCCCAAGGTCGCCTTGCTCGGCCTTTGGCGCGCGTTTGCCAAACAGCCCTGCAAAGGGCGCGCGGCGTTTTTTCACTGGCGCCGGAATGTCTTCGGCTTTGTGTTCATCCGCTTGGATTTCATCAGGGGGCGGACTGTCTTCGCTGGCGCCGGCCTCTTCTGGCTCGGAAAACACCAGCGGCTCTTCAATCTTTGGCTTGCTTTCGCGGCGCTTGCGCCGGCGGTCTCGCGCTGATTGCGGCGGTTCGGGCTCGCTCAATGCGGGCTCGTCAAAGGTGATGTCCGCATCCTCGCCGGCAGGCTCAAAGAAGGTCGCGTCCTTCGCCTTGCGGCGCGCCGGCGCGATCACCCGGCCGCGCACAATCACCAGGAGCACGATCAGAAAGATGAAAATAAACGCGCCAAACCCCACCCATAGCGCCATGTCCGGCCCTTCAATGAAAGGGCGCGCGGCGGCCAGCGTCTCTGCCGGCTGGGCGGCAATTTCCGGCCCGGTGGCCGGTTCTTGGACCGATGGTAGCGGCAATGGCATGACCATCCCCCACGGATACTCAACACAAAGCGCCGGGCGAAAAAGTGGAAACCGGTTTTTCGCATAACCCGGCGCGCAACAAAGAATCTAGAGAATCGGGTGATTTCTATCAATCGCCCGATACTCTAGCCCCAAGCATAGGCAAAAAGCCGATAAAAAGCGAGGGGTTAGCGTTAACCAACGCGGCCGCTCCCCGGCTGGGCTGATCTTGACGCGGGCCGGCCGCAACCATAGGTGATCGCTATGGCCATACGTCCGATCATAACCGCGCCCGACGACCGCCTGCGGCAGGTGTCAAAACCCGTCGCCAGCGTCGATGACGGGTTGCGCGCGCTGATGGATGACATGCTGGAGACGATGTATGACGCGCCGGGGATTGGCCTGGCGGCAATCCAGATTGGCGAGCCGATCCGGGTGATCGTCATGGATATCGCCGGCGACGAAGAAGAGCCCGCGCCGCAATATTTCGTCAATCCGGAGGTTCTCAACCCGGCTGAGGAAATGAACCTCCATGAGGAGGGCTGCCTGTCGGTGCCGGAGTTTTATGAAGAGGTTGAACGCCCGGCCTCGTGCCGCGTCAAATATCTCGACTATGACGGCAAGGCGCAAATTCTGGAGGCCGAAGGCCTGCTGGCGACATGCATTCAACATGAGATCGACCATCTTGAAGGGGTGTTGTTCATCGACCATCTGTCGCGGCTGAAGCGCGAGCGGATTTTGAAGAAGCTCAAAAAAGAACAACGCCTCGCCGCCGCTGAATAGCCCGTCAACCGATAACCAGAGGAGACGCTTCGCCCATGCGCCTCGCCTTTATGGGAACGCCGGAATTTTCCGTAGCTGTGTTAAAAAGCCTGCTGGCCGCCGGCCATGATGTGGCGGCGGTCTATGCGCGGGCGGGAAAACCGTCCGGACGCGGACAGAAAGTCCGGCCGTCGCCGGTGGAAAAATTGGCGCTCGCCCATGGGCTGGATGTACGCACGCCGAAAAATTTCAAGCTGGCTGAGGAGCGCGAGGCGTTCGCCGCGCTCAATCTCGATGTCGCGATTGTCGTCGCCTATGGGCTCATCCTGCCGCAAGCAGTGCTCGATGCGCCGCTGCATGGGTGTTTAAACCTGCACGCCTCGCTACTGCCGCGCTGGCGCGGCGCGGCGCCAATTCAGCGGGCGATTATGGCGGGTGATGAGGTGACCGGGGTTGAAGTGATGCAGATGGACGCCGGGCTTGATACCGGGGCGGTGGCGCTGTCGCAGAGCACGCCAATCTATAATGACGACACCGCCGCGAGCCTTGAAGAGCGCTTGTCGCAAATCGCCGCGCAACTGGCCCCTGACGCCTTGGCGGCGCTGGCGGGCGGGACGCTGGCAGCGGTGCCGCAATCTGACGAAGGGGTTGTCTATGCGTCAAAAATCACTCCGGATGAGGCGCAGATCGCCTGGACGGCGCCGGCGGCAATCGTCGACCGGCACATTCGCGGCCTGTCGCCGTTTCCCGGCGCCTGGTCAGAGATGCACGGCGCGCGGGTTAAAATTTTGATGTCGCGGGTGGTTGACGCCGCGCCGCCAACTGCGGCACCGGGCGAGGTTTTAAGCCTTGATGACGGCGTGATGGTGGCGTGCGGCGATAATGCCGTCGAACTGGTCACCTTGCAGCGCGCCGGCAAGCGGCCGCAAAGCGCGGCGCAATTCCAGCGCGGATTTGAGTTCAAGGTCGGCGAGCGGTTCGGCTAACGCCTCACTGCAATTTCGACAGCCATTTGCCGGCATGTTTTGTCAGCCCGTCTTCACGCCGGGCGATATTGGTGGAAAACACAATCCGCTCCGCCCGGCCGACCAGATATTTCACCGGCAACAGACCGACGCCGGGATCGCTGAACCGGCTATCGAGGGAATTGTCGCGATTATCGCCCATGACGAAGAGATTGTTGTCCGGAATGATCACCGGGCCATATTCATCGCCCGCGCCATTATCGGTGCGCTCAATAATCTCATGCGCCGCGCCGTCCGGCAGCGCCTCGTTGAACAGGCCGACCAGGGCGATGCCGCCCGCATGTTGGCGATAGCGATAGGATTTTTCATAGTCGCGCTGCGTCAGCGCGCCATTAATGTATAGACGCCCCTCATGCAGGCGAAGCTCGTCGCCGGGAAGGCCGATTACCCGTTTGATATAAGTCTCGCCGGTGCGCGGATGTTTGAAAACCACAATGTCGCCGCGTTCCGGCAAATGCGCAAAGATGCGCCCCGTTGGCGTCTCCAGTTCCGGCCCGATAGAGAACGGGGTTGAATAGCGGCTATAGCCATAGGCGAATTTATTGACGGCGATGCGGTCGCCAACGGCGAGTGTTGGCAGCATGCTTTCGCTTGGAATATGATACATGCCGTAAGCGGTGGTGCGGAACACCATGAATGCGATGAACAGACAAGCAAAGAAAACCGTTTCCGATCTGATTTCGCGCCAGGGTAGTTTTCGCAACATCGATAAAACCTCCAAGGCCTTCATGACCTCAAGGACCATATAGTTCAGCCCATGCCCAGATATAAGCTTGTTTTAGAATATTACGGCAAACCTTTTGTCGGCTGGCAGCGCCAGGAGAACGGCCCGTCGGTTCAGGCCGCGCTTGAGGCGGCCTGCACGGCTTTGTCGGGGGAGGCGGTTGCAGCCCAAGCGGCCGGGCGCACCGACGCCGGCGTTCACGCGCTGGGCATGGTGGTCCATATCGACCTCGCCAAAGGCCTTGCCGCCGACGTGGTTCTGAACGCGCTCAACCATCTATTAAAGCCGGCGCCGATTGCGGTTCTGGCCGCTGAAATTGTCGATGATGAGTTTCATGCGCGGTTTTCCTGCACCCGCAGAGCTTATGAATATCGCATCATCAATCGCCGCGCGCCTCTAACCATAGAGGCCGGGCGCGCCTGGCATGTGGCGACGCCGCTGGATGCTGAGGCGATGGATGCGGCGGCGCAGCTCCTGCTCGGCCATCATGATTTTACCACCTTCCGCACGACCGTCTGCCAGGCCAATTCGCCGGAGAAAACCCTTGATGAACTCTCGGTGAGCCGCGCCGGCGGCGATATTTTCATCCGCTGTGCGGCGCGCTCATTCCTGCACCATCAGGTGCGCTCAATCACCGGTTCACTGGTTGAGGTTGGCCGTGGGCGATGGCGCGCCAGCGACCTCAAAGCAGCGCTCGAGGCGCGCGATCGCGCCCGCTGCGGCGTGGTGGCGCCGCCGGACGGGCTTTACTTTCTGCATGCAGATTATACGAATAAGAAATAGAACGAGACAATCGCCTGCACTACGACAGAGTTCACAAACAGTTTTATCGCGGTCAGCAAGACAATCAAAAATATTGTAGCGCCAATCGTCAGCGGCAGGCTCACGCGTAAGACGCGCCAAAGGATGAACACGCCGGCAATGCCGGCGGGCAATGCGACGAGGGCGAACAGATTGAGATTGCCGGTGAAGATAAGCGTCGCGGCGGGCGCGGTTGATAACATGAAAATCACCAGCTGGCCCCAATTATAGGCGACAATCAGCCCGGCGACTTGGCGGGTTGCGTTCAACGACCGCGCGGTCAGCACCAGGGCGGCGATGCTGGCGGCCCAATAAGCGGCAAGCGCAATGATTTCGGCTGTAAACAACACCGGCAGCGGCGTTTTGGCGTAGACGGTGTTTGAAAACTCCGTCGAGGATGCGGCGATTTGTTTGTCGGCGGTGAACGCGACCATGGCAAACGGCGCGGTGATGATAATCGCCCAGAACGATGCGAACACGCCGTCCATCGAGCGGTCCATACCATCGCCGCCGCCATCGCTTTCATTGCCGCCAAACGCCATGCGCCAGACGCCGCGCACATGCCGGGCGATATAGTCGAAGTTGATCATTGCTCGCCCTTAAAATGCATAAAATACTGCGTGATGATTTCCTGATAGATTTCCGTCAACAGTTCAATATCGGCGAGCGAAACATGTTCGTCGATTTGGTGCATGGTTGCGCCGACAAGGCCAAACTCGGCTACCGGCGCATAGTCTTTGATGAAGCGCGCGTCAGACGTGCCGCCGGAGGTGGAATAGTCCGGGCGCCGGCCGGCCCTGGCCTCAACGCAGTCGGCGATGAGGCCGAGAAAATTCATATCCGTGGTTAAAAACGCCTCGCCGGAAACGATAACCTCCAGCCCATAGGCGGCGCCGGTCTCGGCCGCGAGCGCATCAAGCTTATCGCGCAGCCATTGTTCAATCGACCGGCCGGTCCATGTCGGGTTGAAACGGATGTTAAACCGCGCCGTGGCTTTTTCCGGGATCACATTATGCGCCGGATTGCCGATATGGATGTCGGTGACTTGCAGGCTAGACGGTTGAAACCGCTCATAGCCGTCATCGAGCGGGGTTTCGGTGAGGAACAATAATTTGCGCAACAAAGCGGGGATCGGGTTTTGCGCCAGGCCGGGATAGGCGACATGGCCCTGTTTGCCGGTGACAGTGAGCCAGCAATTAATGCTGCCGCGCCGCCCGACTTTAATCATCTCGCCCATCGCCTCCGGATTGGACGGCTCGCCGACCAGGCAATGGTTGAGCGTGATGCGTTCATCGCGCAGCCATTCAAGAACTTTGCGCGTGCCGTTAATCGCCGCGCCTTCCTCGTCGCCGGTAATCAACAGCGATAGCGAGCCTTTGACGGCGCCGTTGTCGATGGCGCGTGCAGCCGCGGCGACAAAAGCGGCGATGGCGCTTTTCATATCGGCGGCGCCGCGGCCCCATAATTTGCCGTCGCGTATCTCGGCGCTGAACGGTTCGGCTGACCAGGTGGCGGCGTCGCCGGGCGGCACCACATCGGTATGGCCGGCAAAACAAAGATGCGGGGTCCCAGAGCCAATCCGGGCGAAGAGATTGTCGACATCGTCAAATTTCAGCCGCGTGCAGCGAAATCCGAGCCCGGCCAGTGCGCCCTCCAGCACGTCAAGCGCGCCCGCATCCGCCGGGGTGACGGAGGGGCGGCGGATCAGCGCCCGGGCAAGATCTATGGGGTGGATTTCGGCCATGAGTGTCGGCTAATCTAATAGCGAAAGTTTAACAAGCATAGCGGGGCTAAAATGCCGAAAGTCGATATCGTTGCTGCGCCGGTCAAAACCGCCTGCGCTTATCCTGCGCCGTATGACAAGCATTGTGAGGGCCGCGCCAAGATTGCGCTTGGCGATCTTGGCGGGCTTGACCAGTTCGGCGTCAATCTTACGCGTTTGGCGCCAGGTGCGGCCTCGGCGCAAAAGCACTGGCACAAATGTGAAGACGAGCTGGTCTATGTGCTGGAGGGCGAGGCGGTGCTGGTGGAAGATGATGGCGAGACAGTGTTGCGCGCTGGCGATGCCGCGACGTTTAAAGCCGGCGTCGCGACCGGGCACATGCTGGTCAATCGTAGCGACAAGGACGTGGTTTTTCTCGAAGTTGGAACCCGCGCCCGCGATGAGGTCTCGACCTATACCGACCCGGATATTGATATGGTGTTTGAAAAGAAAGACGGCGCGTGGCGCGCGCTGCATCGCGACGGGCGGGCTTATTAGGAGAAGGGCTGACTATTACTGCGTCGTGAAGGAAGGCGGTTTTTTGCTTCACCGCAGATAAGGAAATAAACCTAAGAGCCTGTTCCAAAACGAACAGAGTCGTTTCAATCAGTTAGCACCGGTGAACCCTTCCTCGTGTCATTGCCGGACTTGTTCCGGCAATCCAGGGCTGCAAAAAACGGGAAACTTCTGGATCACCGGGACAAGCCCGGTGATGACAACACTGATAATGCGTACTTCTTTTTGAGTCAGGCATTAAGCCCGCAAAAGGTCGTTCACGGAGGTTTTGGCGCGGGTCTTCTCGTCCACCTGTTTGACAATCACCGCGCAGTAAAGATTGGGCCCGCCTTTGTCTGACGGCAATGCGCCGGGCACCACCACCGAATAGGGCGGCACTGCGCCAAAGGTAATCTCGCCGGTCTGGCGGTTGACGATTTTGGTGGATGCGGTGATGAAAACCCCCATCGCCAGCACCGACCCCTCGCCGACGATAACCCCCTCGACGACTTCTGAACGCGCGCCGATAAAGCAATTGTCTTCAATGATGACCGGGTTTGCCTGCAACGGCTCGAGAACCCCGCCAATGCCTGTGCCGGCCGAGATGTGGCAATCGGCGCCGATTTGCGCGCAGGAGCCGATTGAGGCCCATGTATCGACCATGGTTCCGGCGCCAACATAGGCGCCGATATTTACGAACGATGGCATCAACACCACATTGGACGCAACAAACGCGCCGCGCCGCACCGTGCAGGGCGGGACCGCGCGAATACCGCTGCGCGCGAAGTCCTCTGCGTTCCAGCCGTCAAATTTCGACGGGACTTTGTCCCACCAATGCGCCGACGCAGGCCCGCCCGGAATGAGTTCGTTTGGATACAGACGAAAAGATAACAGAACGGCTTTCTTCAGCCATTGATTGACGCGCCATCCGTCGCTACTGGGCTCTGCAACCCGCGCCTCGCCAGCGTCCAGCATTTGCAGCGCCGTTGTGACGGCGTCGCGCATCGGACCTGCCGTTGCGGTCGATATTTTATCGCGCGCCTCCCAGGCGTCATTGATTGTCTTTTCGAGGTCAGTATTTTTCGTCATGAGGTCCAGGGGGTTAAGCCAAGCTTTGCGATGTCGTCGCCGCCTTCAGGAAGGCGGTCAAGTCGTTTGTTTGATAATGGATGTGCTCGCCGCCGTCGCCGGTTCTGGCGGGGCGCTTTTCTTCTGGCTCATCGGCGAGCCAGGCGGCGTCGGAACACACTAAAACCGTGGTCATGCCGAGCGCGTGCGGCGGTTCTAGGTTTTGCGCAATATCTTCAAACATCACCGCGCTGCCCGGTTTGAGATCGAACTGCCGCAGAAACGTCTCATAAGGCGCGCGGTCGGGCTTGGGTCGATATTGCGCCGCCTTGATGTCGTAGACATCGTCAAACAGGTGCAAGATTTCGAGCGCGCCAGCGACATTTTCCGCATGCCGGGTGGAGCCATTGGTGTAGATATATTTCTCGCCCGGCAAATCAGCGAGTGCCGCCGCCAGTGACGGATTAGGTTTGATCACCGTCAGATCAATATCGTGCACATAGTCGAGAAACTGCTGCGGCTCGACATCATGCTCGCGCATCAGCCCGCTCATGGTCGTGCCGTATTGGACGTAATAATCCTTTTGCAGCTTGCGCGCTTGCATATGCGGCAGGCCAAGCCGGTCTTGAATAAACGCCGTCATGCGCTCATCAATCTGGGCAAACAGCTGACACTCGGCGTCATAAAGCGTGTTGTCGAGGTCAAACACCCAGGCGTCGATATGTCGAAGGTCAATCAAAAAATATATTCCCGGCAAGGATGATGGTCGTGCGACGTCGCGCCTGATAGCGAACTGGTCCACCACACGATTTGTATATAGCGCTACTCAGCCGGCGGCGGCGCGGTAAACATTTCCGGCAGAAACTCAAATGTCGCCGATGGCGAGCCGCCGATTTCGATACGCCGGAACACCGTCTCATCCAAATCCTGGTCGGCGCAGCTCAAATCATTCTTGGCGTTGAACATCACCGCGTTGACGCAAAACGCCTTGTCGCCATTGTTGATCTGGCGTTCATTCAGGCCCTCTTCAATGGCGCCGTAAACATAGTAATGGTCGTGCTGCAATTCGCCCTTGATGATTTTAGCGCAGTCGCCGGGCTCTAACCGCCACCAGCCGCGCGAGCGATAGCTGTCTTCGTCTTCGGGCTCTGCAATCGCGCTCCACACCGGGCTGTCGGTTTTGTTGCAGTAGAAAAACCCGAGCTTAGCCTCAGCGGCGTTGGCCTCTTCTATCAGCGCGTCGATAAGCTCGTTATCGATGCTTCTGGATTCGGTGAGGCCTTTTTGTTTGCGAAAAACCGCCAGCGCGCGCTGGGTCTCGCGGCCCATGGCGCCGTCGATGCGCTGGATTTTGGCGCCGGTGTCGCTGAGCAGGCGTTGAACGCCGGCGACCTCCGCGGAATAGACGGTATAGTTGCTGGCCTCGGCAAAGTCGGTCTGCCAGTTGCCGTTGGCGTCCTCGGTGACGTCGACATCGAAGAAATTACGCTTGCGTAACGGGTCGTCGCGGCAGACATCCTGATTGCGAAGATTGAAAAATCCGAAATTTTCAACGCAAAGTCCGGTATCGCCGGACCAGGTGCGCAATTCACCTTTATGGCCGGGGATCGCCTCGGCATAAACAAAATATTGGCCGGGATTGGTTTGCTCGGTTAACACCACCTTGCACTGGCCGGGGCGCAGCCGCCACCAGCCCCTTGTGGCCAGCCGGTCGCCGTCAACATAGCCCACGGCCGCAGACAGCGCGTAGCTGGTTTTGTTGCAGAATGAGTATTTTGCGTTGGCGCCGGTTGCGCTGATGCAGGTGAGGAATACGAAAAACAGGAAGAGACGCATTGCGCTTTGCCTACAATTTACCAAAAAAGAAGCGGTAATTCAGCCGAAACCGACGCCGGGATCAAGCGCGAGCAAGCATGACGGTACCTAAAACCCCTGAAGATTTTTCCCGGTTGCCGCTGGGCGACGCCCCTGCTGGCGCGGGTGAGCGGGTCAAGGTGTTGTTTCCACTGCCGCTTTTCAAAGCCTATGACTATTTGCTGCCGCCGGGCGCGACGGCTGAGATCGGCGCTTTCGTCAAGGCGCCGTTCGGCCCGCGCGAGGTGTTTGGCGTCGTCTGGCATGGCCAGCCTGACGAAGCTGTCCCGGCAGCGAAGCTCAAAACCATCGCTGAGGTCCTGTCCGCGCCGCCGCTGAGCGCGGATTTGATCGATTTTATTGACTGGACCGCCCGCTACACGATGTTTCCCGCCGGCTCGGTGTTGCGGATGGTGATGCGCTCGGGCGACGGGCTGGCCGCGCCCGCCCGTCAGACCGGCTACGTGCTGGGCGTTCTGCCTGAAGGTGCGCCGCCTGAAGGCGCGCCGATCCGCATGACGCCGCAGCGCCAGGCGGTAATCGGCGTTGCTGGCGCGGAACCGAAATCCGCCTCGGCGCTGGCGGCGGAGGCTGGCGTCAGCGATGCGGTGGTTCGTGGGCTGGCTAAGCTGGGCGCCTTGGCGCGGGTGGAAATTGATCCGGACCCGCCCTTTGCCGAGCCGGACTTGGCGCGGCCGGGACATGACCTCTCCGAGGACCAGCAATTCGCCGCTGAACAGTTGCGCCGACATATCGAAAATGGCCAGCACGCAACCACGTTGATCGATGGCGTTACCGGGTCGGGCAAAACGGAAGTCTATCTTGAGGCGGTGGCCGCCGCGCTGGCGCGCGATGCATCGGCGCAAGTGGTGATTTTAATCCCGGAAATTGCCCTGACGCTGCCGTTTTTAAAACGCGTCGCCAAACGCTTTGGCGCCGAGCCCGCGCCGTGGCATTCGGAACTTACCAGCGCGGCGCGACGGCGCACATGGCGACGGGTGGCTGATGGCTCGGCGCGGCTGGTGGTTGGCGCGCGCTCGGCGTTGTTTCTGCCGTTCCAAAAGCTCAAACTCATCATTGTCGATGAGGAACATGACGGCGCCTATAAGCAGGGCGACGGGGTGATTTATCACGCCCGCGATCTGGCGGTGGCGCGCGGTGCGCGCGCGGGTTTTCCAGTGGTGTTGGCCTCGGCGACGCCGTCGCTGGAGACCGTCGTTAATGTCGATGAAGGGCGCTATGATGCGGTCGGCCTGGCGGCGCGCCATGCCGGCGCGGCGATGCCGGACATCGCGCTGGTGGATATGCGTAGCACGCCGGCGGGGCCGGGACGCTGGCTGTCGCCGCCGTTAGTGGAAGCGGTCAACGAACGATTATCCGCAGGCGAACAATCGCTTCTGTTTCTCAACCGCCGCGGCTACGCGCCGCTCACCCTGTGCCGGCGCTGCGGCCATAAAATGACGGCGCCAAATTCCGACACCATGCTAGTCGAGCATCGATTTGAAAACCGGCTGGTGTGCCATCATACCGGCTTTTCCATGCCGAAGCCGAAGGCCTGCCCGGCTTGCAATTCGGTCGATGGATTGGCGCCGTGCGGGCCGGGGGTGGAGCGGGTCGCCGAAGAAGCGCGCGAACGCTGGCCGGAGGCGACAATTGCGATCCTGTCGTCAGACACCGCCGGCGCGCGGGCGATGCGCGAAATCTTGGACGCCATGTATGACGGCGCCATCGATATTTTGATCGCCACCCAAGTTGTCGCCAAAGGCCATCACTTTCCGAACCTCACTTTTGTTGGCGTGGTCGACGCCGATCTCGGCCTTTCCGGCGGCGATCTGCGGGCGGCGGAGCGGACATACCAATTGCTCAGCCAGGTGACCGGCCGCGCCGGCCGCGAGGCCAAACCCGGACGGGCTTTGCTGCAAACTTATCAGACCAAAGCGCCAGTGCTGACCGCGCTGGTCAGCGGCGCGCGCGATGAGTTTCTCGCGGCTGAGGCGATGAGCCGGCGCGGGCTCGGTTTTCCACCCTATGGGCGCCTCGCGGCGATCATTCTGCGCGGCCAGGATGAGCGCGCCCTCCAGGCCTGCGCCCAGGCGCACCGCGCAGCCATCCCCGCCGCTGACGGCATCGAGGTTTGGGGCCCGGCGCCGGCGCCGATTTACCGGCTGCGCGGCGAGGCGCGCATACGGTTTCTGGTCAAGGCGCGGCGCAATATGGATATTCAACGGTTTATCAAGACTTGGATTGGCCGGGTGAAAATCAAAGGCGCGATCCGGCGCGTGGTGGATATCGATCCGTATTCTTTTCTTTGAAGGCGCCGGCCCTAAAAGCCTGCCAACCCTTGGCCTAATCACGCGGTTACCGCTATAGCGGTGTGATATTCGAGTCGGGGCATATCTAAGGGGGCATATTATGTTGGTTCATCGGGCGGTGTTTGCCGCCGTCATCCTGATCGCTGCGGTGCCGGTTTCGGCCAGCGCTGAACTCACCATAGAGGAGCTGCGCGGCGGCATCCTGGCGCAGGGCTGTTGCGGTCAGGGAACCAATAAAGAAAGCGGCGCCGCCATCAACGCCGAGATTGTGTTTGCCTCACCGAAGTTTTTGTCCGTCCTCGGATCGCCGCGGCCGGTGGTTGGCGCCAGCGTCGCCACCAATACCGGCGCCACAAGCCAAATTTACACAAGCCTGGAATGGCGCTTCACATTAAGCCCGCGGTTTTTCGTGTCCGGCGGCGGCGGCGTTGCGATCCACGATGGCGAGACCGATCCTTTCGACCCCGTCGCCGATGCGGCCCGGATTTCCACCACATTGTTTCTAGGCTGCCGGGCGCTATTCCGCATCAACGGCAATGTCGGCTACCAAATCAGCGATCGGGTCAGCGCGATGTTCTATTGGGCGCATATTTCAAACGCTGGCCTGTGCCAGGACAATGAAGGCCTCGACCACACCGGCATGCGCCTCGGCTATAGTTTCTGATTGCCCCAAATTTCCCCAGCAAAAACATTTCTCCCAGCCCTTTTGTCATTCCGCCGCAGCGGCTATTGTTGCGTTGCGCCAAGGCCCATGGTACCCCCTCGCGCGATCTTCAAAGGGGCGTCGGCGAACAGGTCTGTCCGACGTTCTAATAGTTAGTAATTTCAGTGAGTTAGGCGCCGCCTCGTTGCGGCGTCTTTGGCAACAGGAGTGTGATCGAGGTGGCAGGCGAATTCGCACCGACAACCGGCGTTGCCGGACGCTATGCAGGCGCGCTGTTCGACCTCGCAAAAGAGGCTGGCGCGGTCGCCGCTGTCGAGGCCGAGATGAACGCGCTCAGCGCGTCGATTGACGCCTCGCTAGACCTGCGCGATTTCCTCAAAAGCCCGATCTATGATCGCGCCGACCAGATCAAAGCGCTGACGGCGTTAGCGCAAAAAGCCGGCTTTGGCGCGTTAACAACCAATTTTCTAAAGCTTGTCGCAACCAACCGGCGCCTGTTTGCGCTGCCCGCCATGATCGCGGGCTTTGCCGCGCGCGCCGCCGCTGATCGCGGCGAGGTCTCGGCGGAGGCGATTAGCGCCGCGGCGATGAGCGAAGACCAGACAAAGGCCTTGCGCCTTGAAATTGAATCGATGGTCGGCAAGGCCGTCAATCTTGAGACCAGCATCGACCCGGATTTGCTCGGCGGGCTGATCGTCAAGATTGGCAGCCAGATGATCGATTCATCTCTCCGCACAAAACTCAACCGTTTAAGAACAGTGATGAAAGAGGCTTGAATCAAATGGAGCTTAATGCTGCAGAAATTTCCTCCATCCTGAAGCAGCAGATCAAGGATTTTGGCAAGGACGCCGAAGTCTCCGAGATCGGTCAGGTGTTAAGCGTCGGCGATGGCATCGCCCGCATTTACGGCCTCGACAATGTTCAGGCTGGCGAGATGGTAGAATTCGCAAATGGCGTCAAAGGCATGGCGCTAAACCTTGAGGCTGACAATGTCGGCGTCGTGATTTTCGGCGAAGACCGTGAAATCAAGGAAGGCGATACCGTCAAACGCACCAAGGCCATCGTTGATGTGCCGGTGGGCAAAGGCCTTCTCGGCCGCGTGGTTGACCCGCTCGGCAATCCGATTGACGGCAAGGGGCCGATTGATTCGACTGAGCGCCGGCTGGTGGATGTCAAAGCGCCAGGCATTTTGCCGCGTAAATCCGTACACGAACCGATGCAGACCGGCATCAAGGCGATCGACGCGATGATCCCCATCGGCCGCGGCCAGCGCGAATTGGTGATCGGCGACCGCCAGACCGGCAAGACCGCGATCTGCATCGATGCGATCCTCAACCAGAAAGACATCAACGCGTCGGATGATGAATCCAAGAAGCTTTATTGCGTCTATGTGGCGATCGGCCAGAAACGCTCAACCGTCGCGCAAATCGTCAAGACGCTGGAAGACAATGGCGCGATGGAATATTCCATCGTTGTTGCGGCTACCGCCTCAGAGCCGGCGCCGTTGCAATTCCTGGCGCCGTTCGCCGGTTGCGCGATTGCTGAATATTTCCGCGACAATGGCATGCATGCGCTGATCATCTATGATGACCTCTCCAAGCAGGCCGTCGCCTATCGCCAGATGTCGCTGCTGCTACGGCGTCCGCCGGGGCGTGAGGCGTATCCGGGCGATGTGTTCTATCTCCACTCGCGACTGCTTGAGCGTGCGGCCAAGCTCAATGAAGACAATGGCGGCGGCTCAATGACCGCGCTGCCGATCATTGAAACGCAGGCCAATGACGTGTCGGCCTATATCCCGACCAATGTGATCTCGATCACCGATGGTCAGATCTTCCTTGAGACGGATCTGTTCTTCCAGGGCATTCGCCCGGCGGTGAATGTTGGCCTGTCGGTGAGCCGTGTGGGTTCAGCCGCGCAGATCAAGGCGATGAAGCAGGTCGCCGGTAAAATCAAAGGCGAACTTGCTCAGTATCGTGAGCTTGCGGCCTTTTCGCAGTTCGGCTCCGACCTTGACGCCTCAACCCAAGCCATCCTCAATCGCGGCGACCGCCTCACCGAGCTGATGAAGCAGGGCCAGTTCTCACCGTTGCAGGTTGAAGAACAAGTCTGCGTCATCTTCGCCGGCACCCAAGGCTATCTCGACAAGTTCCCGAAAAACCGGGTCCAGGAGTTTGAAGCCGAATGGGTGAGGAAGCTCCACGCCGATCACAGCGATATTCTCAAATCCATTCGCGAGAGCGGCAAGCTCGACGCGGAAAATGAAAAGAAACTCACCGAGGCGCTTGAAGCGTTCTCGAAGGGTTTTGCTTAAATGTGTTTAGGTTCACGCTAATGATCTGTGCAATCGCCATCGTTGGTTGTGGGACTTTACGTGCACATAGCGCCATAAGCGTAAGTGTAGCAATCGATTGTGCAGCGGTTGCGCAGCGATACATTCATGAGCTTAGTGATCAGGGTGGATCAGAAAAAGAAATCGCTGACGTGCGTAAAAGCGCAGACGATTGGCAGTCAAAACTTGAACAGCATTATGGTGGGGATGTTGATGCGATCATCAACGTTAATGAAGACCTTTGGGCGGAATTGAACGTACAGCATGAGCGGTCTAGGGGTTTTTTCGGTATGGCGGATGCTCGCGCTTATGAAGAATGTAGAACATTCCAGTCATTAAGTATTGAAGCTGAAAAGCCCTCGGCTGAGGGTGGAAAATAACTAATGGCGAACCTCAAAGACCTCAAAACCCGGATCACCTCCGTCAAGTCGACGCAGAAGATCACCAAGGCCAAACAGATGGTGGCGGCCGCGAAGCTGCGCCGGGCGGAAGAGCGCGCGACGCAATCGCGGCCCTATACGCAGCGGATGGAAGCGGTGCTCGCCAATCTTGTCGCCGGCGCGAAGGACAACCCCAATGCGCCGCGGCTGCTCGCCGGCACCGGCAAGGACGAAACCCACCTGTTGATTGTCGCGACGGCCGACAAAGGCCTGTGCGGCGGGTTTAACTCATCCATCGTGCGGCTCGCCCGCGAGCACATTATCCGCCTGCAGGGCGAAGGCAAAAAAGTCAAAGTCATCACCGTCGGCCGCAAGGGCGACGACCAACTCAAGCGTCTTTATGAAGAGCTGATCGTCTGGAAAACCAATTTCCTTGAGGTAAAGCAGATCGGCTTCGCCAACGCCCATGAAATCGCCGAGAAAGTTTTGACGATGTTCAAGGACGAAGAGTTCGACGTCGCGACATTGTTCTACGGCAAGTTCCAAAATGTCATGACGCAAGTTCCGACACCGCAACAAATTATTCCCGCGATAGCTCCAGAAGGCGCCGAGACGCCGGATCTAAAAGGCGCGGTCTATGACTACGAGCCCGACGAGGAAGAAATCCTCCGGGCGCTGCTGCCGCGTTATGTAGCGGTGCAGATTTTCCGCGCGCTGTTAGAAAATGTCGCCTCCGAACAGGCCGCATCAATGACCGCCATGGACAACGCCACCCGCAATGCCGGGGACATGATCGACAAGTTGAACCTGAAATATAACCGCGCCCGCCAGGCGCAGATTACCACCGAACTGATTGAAATCATTGCCGGCGCAGAGGCGCTTTAGGCAAGACGAATAAACGCTGAGGAATAAGTCATGAGCAAAGAAGGCCGGATTTCACAAATTATTGGCGCTGTTGTCGACGTTGAGTTCGACGACGAATTGCCGGGAATTTTGAACGCGCTTGAAACCGACAATAACGGCAACCGTCTGGTGCTGGAAGTCGCCCAGCACCTTGGCCAGAACGCGGTGCGGACCATTGCGATGGATTCCACCGAAGGTCTGGTGCGCGGCGGCAGGGTGACCGACACCGGCGAGGCGATTTCGGTGCCGGTTGGCGAGGGCACGCTCGGGCGCATCATGAATGTCATCGGCGAACCGGTCGATGAAGCCGGCCCTATTCCACATACGGTTCGGCGCGGCATACACCAACTGGCGCCGCCCTTAACCGAGCAATCGACGGAATCGGAGATCCTTGAGACCGGGATCAAAGTTGTCGATCTTCTGTGTCCTTATTCCAAAGGCGGCAAGATCGGGCTGTTTGGCGGCGCTGGCGTCGGCAAGACGGTGTTGATCATGGAGCTGATTAACAACATCGCCAAGGCGCATGGCGGCTATTCGGTGTTTGCCGGCGTTGGCGAGCGCACCCGCGAAGGCAACGATCTTTACTGGGAAATGATCGAATCGAAAGTCAACGTCGATCCGAAGGAAAATAACGGCTCGGCCGAGGGCTCAAAAGCCGCGCTGGTCTATGGCCAGATGAACGAGCCGCCGGGCGCGCGCGCGCGGGTTGCTTTGTCGGGCCTTACCGTGGCGGAACATTTCCGCGATGAAGGCCAGGATGTTTTGTTCTTCGTCGATAATATTTTCCGCTTCACGCAGGCCGGCTCGGAAGTCTCCGCGCTGCTCGGTCGCATCCCGTCGGCGGTGGGCTATCAGCCGACGCTGGCGACCGACATGGGCACCATGCAGGAGCGCATTACCACCACCACCAAAGGCTCGATCACTTCGGTGCAGGCGATTTATGTGCCGGCCGACGACCTCACCGACCCGGCGCCGGCAACCTCGTTCTCGCACCTTGACGCGACCACGGTGTTGAACCGTTCGATTGCCGAAAAAGGCATCTACCCGGCGGTTGACCCGCTCGATTCCACCAGCCGCATTCTTGACCCGCGAGTGATCGGCGAGGAACACTATCAGGTCGCCCGCGACGTTCAGGGGATTTTGCAGCGCTATAAATCACTGCAAGACATTATCGCGATCCTCGGCATGGATGAGCTGTCGGAAGAAGACAAACTCGTCGTCGCGCGCGCCCGCAAAGTTGAGCGCTTCTTATCGCAGCCATTCTTTGTCGCTGAAATTTTCACCGGTACACCAGGCAAGCTGGTGCCGCTGGCGGAAACCGTCAAAGGCTTTAAAGGCCTCGTTGCCGGCGATTACGACCACCTGCCGGAAGCAGCGTTTTATATGGTTGGCTCAATAGACGAGGCGATTGAAAAAGCCGGCGTTCTGGCGGCGGAAGCGGCGTAGGCACAGATGGCTGATAAACTCCATTTCAATCTCGTCTCGCCTGAGCGCGAGCTTATGTCTGAGGATGTCGACCAGGTTGATATTCCGGGTACGGAAGGCTGGATTGGCGTCATGCCGAACCATGCGCCGTTAATGGCGACGCTGGCGCCGGGCATGGTGCGCATCCGCACCGGCTCGGATGAAAAGCTGATTTTTGTGCGCGGCGGTTTTGCGGAAATTTCGCCCGCAGGGCTGACGCTTCTGGCTGAAGAGGCGATGCCGGCCGAAGAACTCGACGCGGAAAAAATCGCCTTGCGGGTCAAAAACGCGGAAGAAGACCTCGCTGACGCTGACAGCGACGAGAAGAAATTGAGCGCTCAGCAGGCGCTTGACCGCCTGAAAGAGCTGCAAGCCGCGCTTTAGGCGGTTTGCCCATCTGAGAGATTCCGTCATCCCGGATGCATTGCGTCACTTCGTGCTGCGGCGCATCCGGGATGACGGTTTAATGAACCAGTGAACCAGGCGGCTGACTTCAGCGGCAACTACAGTCGCCCCCAATCCCTTCTGCCTCACAGCGCCCGCAAAAAATCTCGCAAGGGGGTGAACGCCGCCATCAGCTCTTCATAGACGTGGCGCTTGAACGGGACGATTAGCGACGGCGCCTCTTCCAATTCGCCCCAGCGCCAGTCGTCAAATTCGCGGTGGTCATGGGCGTCAAGGCGAACCTCGCTGTCCTCGCCCTCAAACAGCATCGCCGCCCATTTCTGGCGTTGGCCTTGCCACTTGTTTTTCTTGTATGCGGCGGGAAAATCATAAGCCAGCCAGCCCGGCGTGATGGTGAGGAGGCGGGCGGAGGCAACGCCGGTTTCTTCTTTGAGTTCGCGAAAGGCGGCGGCGACAATATCCTCACCCGGATCAATCCCGCCCTGCGGCATCTGCCATCGCTGCGCCGGGTCTTTGGCGAGCTCAAGAGAAAAGTCTCCGGCGCGCCGCCCATACCAGACACGGCCCTCACGGTTGAAGAGAGCAACGCCGACATTGGGGCGATAGTTCTGGAGGAGGGTTTGGGTGTCCATGAAATTGTGCGCCGTGAGTAACTGCCGATGTTTAGCGCCGAGACGCCTGCCTCTGCAAGACGGTTGAGGCCGGCGCGGCGACAAAGCCGTCTTCTTCAAGCCCTTCGGCCCAGGCGGTAATTTCATCAAGCGTGGTCGCATAAGCATAGGTTTTGCCGAGCGCTGCGCCATCGCGCTTGGCGATTAGCTCCAGCGCGCGCAATTCCCGGCGCACGGCGTTGCGGCGCGAGGGGTCGGGCGCTGGCGGCACGATGCGGTCGACCGAGGCGATGGCGCCGCCGTCCCGCCGCACGCCGGCTATGGTCGAAGCGCCAGTATCGTCAATATAGGCAACGCCCGCTTCTGTGAGTTTTTTCAAAATCGGCCTCATCGCCTCATCCTGGGTTGAGAATTTGGCGCCGAGATAGTTCGTCGCCGCAAAATAACCGCCAAACCGCGACATCAGCCAGTCGAGGCGCTGGAGGTTTTCTTCGCGGTTCTGCGTCGTCAGGAGACCGGCAGGGCCAAGCGCGTCAACATTGGCGCCATAACCCTCCATCGGTAATTCAATCAGGATTTCATGACCGGCGTCACGGGCCTTTTGGGTCCAGAATTTCAGATCCTTCGCATAAGGCGCAAACGCCAGCGAGATTTCCGCAGGCAATTCGTCAATCGCGCGTTGTGTCAGCGCTGAATTCAATCCGAGACCGCCGACAATGATTGCGATCTGCGGCGCGCCGTCCTGTTCCGGGCTGGCGGCGGCGTAAACATGCATGGCCTTGCGCCCGTCCGGGGCGATGCGCGGCGCCTTGCCGAACGGCGTTGCGCGCAACAAGGCCGGGTCAATTTCGGCGATTTTTGTGGCGTGTGTGCGGCGGGTCAGGGATGCAGCTGTTGCTGGTATTGCTTTTGGTCCGCCGCCGGCGATGGTGATGATGATTTCGCCGCCGTTTTCCCCGCTGTCTGCAAAATCAGGTTCCTCCGGGTAGAGAAGAAAATCTTCTCCCTCTGCGCCTTCGATGGTTTCCATCGCCGCCTCATTGGCGTCACGTAAGCTTGGCGGCGCCAGGCGCAGTCCAGGGGTTTCAGTAGCGGTCTGGTTTGCAGCCGGGGTCTGGCGCGCCGCCATCGAGGGTTCATGGCGGGCGATGCGTTCCATCCCGTCAATCGACAGCGACACCCGCCCCGGTCCCTTGCCGCTGGTGATCGAATAGGTGAGCCCGGCGATGATGACCGCAGCCACGCCCAACGCGCTGAGCCACGCCAGCGACAGGCGGCTCAGGACAGGGAGCATAAATCTGCGTCGGCGATGGGCGATCATATTGCCTGTTGGGCGCGGGGTGCGCGCCTCTTTCTAACTTACCGGTCATAAATACAGATAATACGGTTAACCAATTGAAAATGGGGCGGCCTTTCAAGG
>JAADIQ010000044.1 GCA_013151255.1 Alphaproteobacteria bacterium | reverse complement strand
GGGGCCCATATCGGAGTGTAGCTCAGCCTGGTAGAGCACTGCCTTCGGGAGGCAGGGGTCGGAGGTTCGATTCCTCTCACTCCGACCATATTTAACACAATAATTTGATGCGCCCAATGACGCGCCCAATGCTGGCGCTCCCGCCTTGCTGGCGGCCAATGCTTGCTAGGCAATTGCCGCGGCGATACGAGTGCGGGGTAATCGCATCATAATGTCGCCGCCCGCGAAGGAACCCGCCATGACCGATCTTCGACACACCGCCGCCCTCTTGTTTGCGCTCGCCCTGGCTGCCTGCAGCGGCGAGGACAATCCCGGCAAGCACAGGCCCGCCGATGCGGCGAGCGATGCGCCCATGACGGTCTTCACCGGCGGGGTGATTTATACCGGGCTCGATGATGCGCCGACCGCCGAAGCCGTAGCGGTCGCCGACGGGATTATCCTCGGCGTCGGCACCAGAGCCTTGATCGAAGACAGCGCCGGCGACAATGCGACCATCATCGACCTTGACGGCGCGGCGATGTATCCGGGCTTTACCGACGCCCATGCGCATTTTCTCGGGATCGGCATGCGCGAGCTAACGCTTAATCTTGAGGCTGTCGGCTCAATCGACGAACTGGTCGCAGTCCTTGCGGAAACCATTCAGAATACTGAGCAAGGCGAGACGGTTTATGGCCGCGGCTGGATTGAGACCGGCTGGCCGGAGGCGCGGATGCCGACCCGCGATGATCTCGACCCGGCGAGCCCGGACAATCCGGTAATTTTGCGCCGCGCCGACGACCATGCGCTGGTCGTCAACAGCGCCGCGCTGGAGGCGGCCGGCATTAATGACGCAACCCCCGACCCCGATGGCGGCCGTATTGAACGCGACGAAACCGGTCGCGCCACCGGAATGTTAATCGATAACGCACAAAATCTGGTCGTCGCCCTCATTAAGGCGCCGGGCGAAAAAACCAAACGCCAAGCCTACGCCACCGCCTCGAACATTTACGCCGCCTACGGATGGACTGGCTTGCACAATATGTCGGTCGCGCCCGCAAATACAGAGACGATCGCCGCCTTGTCAGAAGACGGGGTGGTGGATATTCGGGTCTATAACTCAATCGACCAGTCAGGTCTTAACGCCCTTGTCGCTAATGGCCCGCAAGCAAGCAAGAATGGCCGCATCCTTACCAGAGCGGTAAAGCTTTATATGGACGGCGCACTCGGCTCGCGCGGCGCATTGTTGTCGGCGCCCTATAGCGACCGTCCGAAAACTAGCGGGCTGGCGTTGATGCACCACGAAGAAGCGCTCGATCTTTTCAACCGCGCGCTCGTCGGCGGTGTTCAAGTCAACACCCACGCCATTGGCGATGAAGCCAACGCGCTGTTGCTCGACTGGTACGCCGAGGCGTTCGCGGCCAACCCCGATGCCGCCGATCTGCGCTGGCGCATTGAGCATGCGCAAATTCTTCATACGGAAGATATCAAACGCTTTGCCGATCTGTCGGTGATCGCCTCGATGCAACCAAGCCACGCCATCGGCGATCTCTACTTTGCCCCGGACCGGCTCGGCCCGAACCGTCTTGACGGCGCCTATGCGTGGCGCTCTTTAATCGACGCCGGCGTTATCATCGCCGCCGGGTCGGATGCGCCGGTCGAGCGCGGCGATCCGTTGATTGAGTTCTACGCCGCCGTCGCCCGGCGCGGCCTTGACGGAACGCAAACCGAAGACTGGCGCCCCGGCGAGGCGGTAACCCGCCAAGAGGCGCTCAAAATGTTCACCCTATGGCCGGCCTACGCCGCGTTTCAGGAGCAATCCCTCGGCACAATCGAGCCCGGCAAGCGCGCCGATTTCACCGTCTTTTCCAAAGACATCATGACGGTTCCAGAGGCGCAAATCCTCACCGCGAAACCGGTGATGACGGTGGTCGACGGCGAGATTGTTTATCGCGCAGAGAAATAAACGGCGCTACAGGCCCCGCGTCGCTTGTAAAACCGATCACTTTTCCCGCAATCGTTGTATTTTGGGGCCCCCGCGCATTGCCCGCGCCATCGCCCTCCCCATCTGTAGTCCATGATGCCCTTTGTCCACTTCCTGATCTTTTTCGGGCTGTTGGTTTTCGTGCTGTGGAATGTCTGGATGGTGATCCGCTCCCTTGGCGATATCGGGGATGACGATTAGCACGAAGATGATTGCGACCCGTAGTTCGGTAGAAGCGGAGCGCTGCGCAAAACTGCGCGAGCGTGAGGGCCAGCGTCGCGCTGTAAAATTTGCCCGCAACGCACGCCTTGCTTCCGCATGTCGCCCGCTCGTATTAGGTTTTTTACAAACCAATCAGGAGGCGGAAAAATGATCGTAAGGCTTTGGCACGGGCGCACGAAACTGTCTGACGGCGATGCTTATGAGCAATTCATGAAAGACCGCGCCGCGCCGGATTATGGTTCGGTGAAGGGTTTGCAAAAAATTTATTTCCTGCGCCGCAACGAAGATGACGTCGCACATTTTCTGCTCGTCACCCATTGGGACGACATGGCCGCCGTCATCCGCTTTGCCGGCGACGATCCCGACAAAGCAAAATACTATCCGGAAGACGACCGCTATCTTTTGGAGAAAGAAAAGCACTCACAAAATTACGAAGTGTTTTTTAGCCAGTAAAAATATGCGCCGCAGGACATAGTATCCAACGGCGCATCATCATTCTATGGATTTAAAAACCCGCGACGCATCACAACTCAATAATTTCCGCCACCTCGACATTGCCGCCGGCATCCAGGATCGGACAGCCTTTCGCCATCGCGATCGCCGCATCCATATTGGCGGCGATAAACAGCCCATAGCCGGACGCCGGATTGGCGCCGCCATCATCAGCGATAC
Organism: Alphaproteobacteria bacterium; assembly: GCA_013151255.1. GTDB lineage: Bacteria > Pseudomonadota > Alphaproteobacteria > Caulobacterales > Parvularculaceae > Hyphococcus. The sequence continues at coordinate 23,811 of JAADIQ010000044.1, read as the reverse complement.
GGGTTTTAAACACGGTTTTTGACGGCTGCACCGGATTGCCCGGATCGACAACGGCAGCGCCCATTTTTTCAAACCATGCGCCCCATTGGGCCAGAAGTTTTTCCATTTCCTCGGGCGCTTCTTCGTGGCTGCCGCCATGATAGACAAATAAAAATTTCGGCATTGATCTCTCCTCGTTGGGTTATGAAACAAAGCTTGAGGCGGGATATTCCCCGCGCCACCAACAGACGGATGAAACCGCGCGCATTCGACAAGGCGGACTTTGAATATTGGGTGAGATTGGCGAAAGCGCCCGCCAGCAATCTAAGAGCCTATTCCAAAACGGATGGAGTCATTTCAATCAGTTAGCGTCAGTGAACCCCTCCCTCGTGTCATTGCCGGACTTGTTCCGGCAATCCAGGGCTACGAATAGCGGACAGTTTCTGGATCACCGGGACAAGCCCGGTGATGACAACACTGATAATGTGTACTTCTTTTTGAGTCAGACACTTAGGCCTCACCCGGTCTCCACGGCCGACCAGAACGCCGCGGCGACATAGGCGTCCAGCGTTTTAGGCGGCGGGCGCGACGGCAGGTACAGCCGGACGGCCGCCAGCGGAAAAGCGACCAGCCCCAACCGGCATGCTTCCAGCGTGTAGCCCGAGCGTTTGGCGTAGCGCCGGATGGCGGCGGCGGCGGCTTTGTTCATGCGGCTGATTTCTTGTTGCAAATGTTGCGGCGTCGCTGGTGAATAAAATTCCGCCGCACGGCAACACGACAGCACGATGGCGCGCTGCCGCTCGCGTCTGCAAAACCGCGGCGTCGCCAGCGCTGCGCGTTCACCGGCGTCATCGCCCTCGCTTTCAAGTTCGGCCAAAAACTGCGTCTGAAACGCCCGCACAGCATCAAGCCATGTCAGCGCCAGCAGGCCTTCGCGCGAGCCATAGCGATGATAGAGCGAACCGACGCTGACGCCGGTCTCAGCGACGACTGCTTCTATCGTTATGGCGCCATCCCCAACCAGGCGCGCGCCAACGGCTGAAAAAACCTGCTCATCGCGAACTGTTGACACGCGTCCCATGGGAAACATATACTAGAACAAATATTCTAGTAAAGGCTTATTGATGACATTTTTTCTCTGGGGCGCAGCGGCAAGCGCGGCCATCACATTCGCACTACACACTTTCGCCGGCGGCAAGTCGGTCGCCCAGCCGCTTCTGGCAGATGAAAGCCTGCCGAAAGAATCAAAATGGCTGAATTATTATTGCTGGCACATCACAAGCGTGGTCATCGCCTTTATCGCTGCGATGTTTGCCTGGCTGGCGATAACCACTCCGCAGGCGGACATTATCATCGCCCTGTCCTCGCTCACCACCGTTCTGTCCCTGCTCAGCGCCGGCGTCGCTATCAAAGCCGGCGTTAATCCATTGCAGTTTCCATCGACCACATTGTTCGCCGTCATCGCCGCCTTCGGCTGGCTGGCTTTGTTTGCAGGGCCATAAGGAGGCTTCATGCTGCTCATCGCCGCCCTTCTCACCATCCTTGTTAGCGTCATGCATTCAGCTCTCGGCGGCCGACGGCTGATCGCGCCGATCCTGCGCATGGAGGGCCTGCCCATCATTCTCGGCAGCTTGAAGAACACCAGGCTAACGCTTTTGGTCGGGTGGCATATCGCAACCCTCACCTGGCTGGGGCTGGCGGCGATGTTGGTCTATCTGCACCTCACGCCGGACCATGCGGGCAGAGCGTTCCTGTGGATGGTCGCTGCAACATTTGCAATCAGCGGCGTCGCGGCCTTGGTGTTGTCGCGCGGCGCACATCTATCCTGGGTGTTGTTTTTGCCCATCGCCGCGATTACCGGCTATGCGGCCTTCACGAGCTGAGACGCAGCCCGGGAAGGCGGCTCACGCCACAAACAGCTGGCCCAAATCTTCGAAATATTTGAACTCCAGCGCATTGCCGGACGGATCGGTGAGGAAGAACGTCCCCTGCTCGCCAGCCTCGCCGGCAAAGCGAATGCCTGGCTCGATGATGAAATCGACCTTCGCCGCGCGCAGCCTGTCCGCCAGCGCCTGCCAGTCGCGGCGCTCCAGCACGACCCCGAAATGCCTTGCCGGAACCTGTTTTCCGTCGACCTCATTGGTTCGCGCGCGCCCAGATTCCTCCGGCGCCAGATGCACAACCAGTTGATGGCCAAAGAAATTAAAATCGATCCAGCGGGTTGAGCGCCGCCCGGCGCCACAGCCGATGATATCGCGATAGAAGGCTTCAGCCTGTTCCAGATCATCAACCGGGATCGCCAGATGAAATGGTCGTAGATTTGCGGTCATAGAAAAGCCTTAATAAAATCCGCCCGGACACAGCGATAAGCCCTTGCATCAGCGGTGGTGAAGGGCGAAATTAAACCCATGAAAAAACTATCTATAGCTATTTTAGCACTCGCTGCATCTGTTGCTATTGCAGGTTTTAGCGCCCTGGCGGCGTCGGCCGCAAAAAATTCTGGAGCAGCGCCTCAACAGGCGGCGCAGGAGGAGGCGCAAATGACTGGTAAGTTCAAAAAAGTCAGCGAAGAATTCTGGGTCTCGCCACAGATCAGCGTGAAGGATGTCAATGAGGCCGCCGCCATGGGGGTGAAGCTCATCATCAACAATCGCCCCGATGGCGAGGCGCTCGGCCAGCCCAAAAGCACCGAAATTGAGGCCGCGGCAAAAGCCGCCGGCATCGCCTACGTCCATATCCCGGTCGACCGCACCGGGATTACGCCCAACCACACCACCGCCTTTGAACAAGCCATGAACGATGCTGAGGACGGCCCGGTGCTGGCGTTTTGCCGCTCCGGCACGCGCTCCATTCTGGTGCGCTCTTATGCGGAGGCGCGCTTTGGCAAGCCGGTCGATCTGATCATTTCCGAAGCCGCCGAGGCTGGCTACGATATTTCCGGACATGAGCCGGCGCTGACGCTGTTGCATGACGCCAGCAAAGCGCCGCGCACCGAGCCGCCGGTTTAATTTAAACTTAGCGGGAACGGGTTTTTATGTTGAGTATTAGCGCCGGTTTGGTTTTTCTCATTACGGCGCTTGGCGTTCAGTCTACGGACGATGCGCTGACCGCCCCGCCGGTGTTGCGCAAGGTTCCGGCGAACACATGCACATGCGCGGATGCGCGCGAGCCGGGTATTATCATTCTTGAAGGGCTGATTGTTGACGCCGAGGTGACGCTGGCGCCCGATCGCATCTCCATCAACGACCGTCAGGCGACAATTATGGAAGTCGTAAAATCAACCGAAGACATTAAAGGCCGCACCCGCATCTGGCATACGACGAGCGAGAAAAGCTGCGGCGTTACTTTTGATTACGGGCGAACCTATGAGGTCGCGGTGCGCACTACTGAAGACGGTGAATTTGAAACCGATCAATGTCTGATGCGGCAGGCTAGCGATTAGTAATGTACTATAATCCGCGCGCTTGAGGCGGCGGCGGGGATGACGATGGTCTCCGTCAGCGTCACGCCGCAGCGCAGCGTCGCCAGATCGCGGCCGTCGCCATCGGTCGAGCGCATCTCCTGGCCCTCGCCGCAATCGAGAAAACTGCCGCGCGCGCGCTCAACCACATAAAGATAGTTCGGCGGGGCGGTGACGTAAGCACGGTCGGTAATTCCCCCACCCCCCGCACCAACTACAACACCGCCCGCCGATCCCTGACGCGGCGCCGGGTCAACCTCGGCGGCGAAAGCTGACGCGCCAATCATCAACCAGGCCGCTAAAATTTGGCCTGCCGCATTAAGCTTTTGTTTACTCTTGGGACACATGCCCGTTTCATCGCAAAAGCCGCGCCGCCCGCCGCTTTTGGGGTTCCACGCCCTATGTCCAGGGATGCGATCACGCCATATTGGCCAATGTTGGGGGCTATTTTCGACGCCTCAAGACCCCTGATTGGTTAATCATGAAACCAAGACCGCATCAGCTATTTGCGGGGCCTTGCGCACCGTTATAGGCGTATTTGCACAGTCTGGCGCCGGCAGTAGTTGTTTTTGATGCTCACGAGCAGTTTATTTCCTTGTCAGCGCGGGAATGGCCATGGTGTAAATACCCTGCCGGTTTTGGTATGGGCCAGCGGAGTTTGAATGTCTTTATTTGACGATTTTAAAATCGACGGAACCCAGTTGGTCGCCAAAGAGACCGGTACGCAAATTCCGCTGACGGCAGGGCTTGCCCGCGATGCTTTGCGGATTGCGAGCTTTGTGTGGTTCATTAATGGCTTGCGCGCCTCGCGCATCGTCAAGGGCCGTGAGCCGCGGGCGCGGATTTCTTTCTACCCGAAAAAACCGCGCTCTTATTATGCCATATGGCCGGTGTGCCAGCTTGCCGACGTTAAAATCGTTGACGATCCGGCTGATGCTGACTTGCATTTTTATTTCGAGGACCGCGAATTCCTGATCGCGCCGCATCCGACGCCGAGCGACAAGCCGGCTTTCAATATTGGTTGCTTCGACATTCGCAAAAGCGTTGTCACGCGGATATTTGAAGAAACTTTCGGCTATGGGTTTGCGATTGACCCCACTGCCCATGTCGGCCCGGCGGTAGAAAAATCGGAAGCCAACGGCAAACATGACGGGCGCGTCATTCAGTGCCCGATCGATGCGCCGCGCCCGGGCTTTGTCTATCAGCGGCTGATCGACAATACATTTGACGGCGAGGAACATATCGACATCCGCACGCCAATTGTCGGCGGCAAAATTCCCAACATATTTTTAAAACGCCGCACCCGCGATTTGCGATTTTCAAACGACAATCATCGCGTCGATCTGGTGGAAACGGATGCGTTTTTGTCGCCTGACGAACAGCAAAAAATTTGCGCCTTCGCCAAAGCTATCGCCATGGATTTCGGCGGCCTAGACATTTTGCGCGACCGCGAGAATGGCCGCATCTATATTGTCGACGCCAACAAAACCGATATGGGCCCGCCAGCGGCGATGCGCGGGCAGGACAAGCTGCGCGCCATGCGCGGCCTCGCCGACGCCTTCGCGGCGATGGTTGATGACGCGATCGCCAAATAACGCTAATACCCGGCGCAATCTCAATCCCTAACCCGCAAGGTCCCGATTTTGGCCGGCATCCCGTTTGTTAAAGACATTGATTTCACGCCCGGCGTCCCTGACCAGCTGCGCGCCGGCGTGCGCCGTGTGATCGCTGACAATCCCGGCCCCTACACCTATACCGGCAGCGGCGCCTATATTATCGGGCGCGGCGACGTTGCGGTGATTGATCCGGGACCGGACGACGAGGCGCATCTGGAGGCGCTGCTGCGCGCAACCGATGGCGAGACGGTGAGCCACATCCTCATCACCCACACCCATTGCGACCATTGCGGACTGGCGCGCAAATTCGCCGCGCGCACCGGCGCGCCGATCCTCGCTTTTGGCCCGCACCCGGTTAGCGACAAGGAAAATGACGCCCCGGCGCTAGACGAAGGCGCGGATTATACCTTCGCGCCAGACATTTTAATCCGCGACGGCGACGTCATTGAAGGCCCGGACTGGCGCATTGAAGCGGTGCATACGCCGGGGCATCTGTCGAACCATATTTGCTTTGCCCTGCCGGCGGAAAAAGCGCTGTTCACCGGCGATCACATGATGGGCTGGGCGACCACCGTCGTGGCCCCGCCCGATGGCGATATGACGGCCTATATTGAGAGCCTGGAAAAACTCCTCGCGCGCGATGATGCGATTTATTTCCCGACCCATGGCGCGCCGATTGAAACCCCGCATCGTTTCGTGCGCGCGGTTCGAACCCACCGGCTGATGCGCGACGCGCAAATTGTCGAGCAGTTAAAAAAAGGCCGCAGCGCCATCAAAGACATCGTTATGGTGATGTATGCCGATATCGACCCGCGGCTGCACGGCGCCGCCGCGCTCAACGTCCTCGCACACCTCATCCGGCTCGTGCGTATCGGGACGGTGTCTTGCGACGGCGAGCCGGGCATGCGGTCGGTTTACAAACCAAGCTAAACTGACCAACCGGAGCGCTTATGAAAATCGCCTATCTCGCCTCGCAAGTCACGCTGCCCACCGCCGCCAGCAGACGCAGCGACGCCTATGAACATGACGCGATGATGGATTGTCTGCGCGCGGCGTTTGAGCCTAAGGGCGCGCAGGTTGACGATATCGCCTGGGACGACCCCGATGCCGATTGGAAGGCCTATGACGCGGCGATCATCGGCACGGCCTGGGACTATTGGGACCGCCATGAAGAATTCCTGCGGACGCTTCAATCCATTGCCGAGGCAACGCTGCTTTTGAATTCCATCGCCACGGTCCGGTGGAACAGCCACAAAAGCTATCTGCGCGACTTTGGCGCTAAGGGTATTTCGCTAATCCCCACCTTGTGGCTGGATGACGCCAATGCGGAGGCCGCCGCCGCCTTTGACCGGCTCGGCGCGGATGATGTGGTTTTCAAACGCCAGGTTGGCGCCGGCGCCGACGGACAACACCGTCTGCGCCGCGGCCAGCCGATCCCCGCCATGTGCGAGCCGATGATGGCGCAACCGTTTCTTCACGCCATTCAAAGCGAGGGCGAGTTTAGCTTTATCTTTATCGACGGCGGCTTTTCCCATGCGCTGATGAAACGCGCCGCCGATGGCGATTACCGCATTCAATCGGAATATGGCGGCATAGAGGTCGCCATCACACCGTCCACTGAAGAAATTGCAACAGCCACACGCGCCCTCTTAGCGACGCCGGGCGAGACGCCGCTTTATGCCCGCGTCGACATGCTGCGCGGAGAAGCGGGCGACTTGCTTTTAATGGAGCTGGAACTCATCGAGCCATATCTTTATCCGCAGCAAGGCCCCGAACTTGGCGACCGGCTCTATGCAGCGTTGAAACGCAGGCTCTGACAATAGCCGGCCTTTCCTATGCAGCCTCAAGCAGCACCCGCCGCGCTTCTGCGATCAGCCGGCGCTGGGTATCCGTTGGCGGGGCTTCAATTTCCGCCGCGCGGTCCAGCATGTCGATGAGCGATTGTTTCTCCTCCGGCGTGCACACCTCCATCACCGGCGCCAAAATCTTGCGCAATGAGTTGCCGGCATCGTGAATCTGGCCGACGGCCATGCGTGCAAACGCATAAAGCCCTTCAGCGGTTTCTTCGTCAGCGTCAAAGCCAGCGCGCATATCGGCAACCATTGCATGATGTTGCCGCTCCGTGACGGCGCCGTCATAGGCCATCACCTGATAGATCAACACCGCCGCAGCTTCCCGAGGATCGGAAAGGTTCTCAATCAGCCGCTGATCAATCTTCCGGTTCCACTTGCCGCTGCGAATAACGCCCTTGGCATCACGGAGAGCCTCGCGGCCTTCGCTGGCGGCCTTGACGAAATAGGTGAAAGCCCAGAAGGCCGCGCCGGCGGCGCCGAGAATTGCGAGAATGATATGCATGGCGAACCCTAATCAGTTGCTCAACTATCTAAGGTAAAGCGATTTGATTGGCGAGCATAGGTGTTGCTTGTCATGCAAGAGCCGTTTTCGCGACGTTAGCGAAATCAAACCTCCTATCTTCGCTAAATTTTACGGATACAACCGTTCCGTCCGCCACGGCGCGCCAACACTCTCACGCAGAAATACCTTACGGTCGTGCAGACGGAACGGGCGGTTCACCCAGAATTCAATCTGTGTCGGGACGATTGTGTATCCCGACCAGTGCGGCGGGCGCGGCACCTCGCCAATACCGAATTGTGCAGCTTTTAGCGCCACTTCTTTGGCGAGCGCCAGCTTGCCGGCCATGGGCCGCGATTGCGCCGAGGCCCAGGCGCCAATACGGGCGCTGCGGGCGCGGGTTTTGAAATAGGCGTCGGCTGCTTCATCACTCACCGGCGCAACGGGGCCGCGAAAGCGCACCTGACGGCGAATGGTTTTCCAGTGAAAACACACCGCCGCTTGCGGGTTGGCGGCCAGCTGTTCGCCCTTGGCGCTCTGCGTATTGGTGTAAAAAGTCAGCCCCGCCGCATCGATGTCTTTGAGCAGCACCATGCGCACATCTGGCAGGCCGTCCGCATCGACCGTAGCGAGCGCCATGGCGTTGGGATCGTTAGGCTCAGCCCTCTTGGCCAGCGCCAGCCAGTCAGCAAACAGCGCGAGCGGATCGTCATCGGTGAACACCTCGCCCTGATCTTGATCGACCGAATACGCCTCCTCCGAGGGGCTAGGCGGGATGAGCTCGTCGTCGGCCATGGCGTATTATCTCCTAAATCCGACGCATTAACCCTTCTGCGCCGGCGATGCGTCATGATAGAACTACGCGCGCTGACAATTAGACGCTAGAGCGGAAAACGAAATGTCTTTGAACACATTCGGCCATGTCTTCCGGTTCACCACGTGGGGCGAGTCTCATGGGCCTGCGCTTGGCGTGGTGATTGACGGCTGCCCGCCGGGGATTTTGCTGCGCGCGGCGGATATTCAAACCGCGCTCGATAAACGCAAGCCCGGCACCTCGAAATTCGTCACCCAGCGCAAAGAACCCGATACGGTGAAAATCCTCTCCGGGGTGTTTGAAGACGACCGCACCGAAGGGCCGCGCACCACCGGCGCGCCGATCAGCCTGATGATTGACAATGTCGACCAGCGCTCGAAGGATTATGCCGACATCCGCGACAAATATCGCCCCGGTCATGCGGACTTCACCTATGACGCTAAATATGGCTTCCGCGATTATCGCGGCGGCGGACGGTCTTCCGCGCGCGAGACTGCCGCGCGCGTCGCCGCCGGCGTGGTGGCTGAAAAAGCGCTGGCGCTCGTCCATCCCGACGTCACCATCCGCGCCTGCCTCACTCAAATCGGCCCGTATAAAATCGACCGCGACCGGTTCGACTGGGCGGAGATTGACAACAACCCATTCTGGTGTCCCGACCCCATCGCTGCAAAGCTATGGGAAGAAAAGCTCGACGCCGCCCGCAAGGCCGGCTCGTCATTGGGCGCAATTGTCGAGGTGGTGGCCTCCGGCGTTCCCGCCGGTCTCGGCGCGCCGGTCTATGGCAAGCTCGACGCTGACTTGGCCGCCGCCATGATGTCCATCAACGCCGCCAAGGGCGTGGAGATTGGCGCCGGCATGGGCGCAGCCGCGCTCACCGGTGAGGAAAACGCCGATGAAATCCGTATACAGAATGGCCGCCCGCATTTTCTCTCCAACCATGCCGGCGGCATTCTCGGCGGGATATCGTCCGGCCAGGACATCGTCGTGCGGTTCTCCGTCAAGCCGACCTCATCGATTTCCACCCCGCGCAAGACCATCACCCGCGATGGCGCGGAAACCGAAATCACCACCAAAGGCCGTCACGATCCTTGCGTCGGCATCAGGGGCGTACCCGTCGGCGCGGCGATGATGGCGCTGGTGCTGGCAGACCACGCGCTGTTGCACCGGGCGCAGTGCGGGTGATGCCTGCTTACTTGCCTCTGCCAAACGGCAGGATTGCCGGCACCTTGGCCATGTAGGCATGATATTTATCGCCAAACACCGCGATCAGATCACGCTCTTCATATCCGATGGCGACAAAAATATACGCCGTCCAGATCGAGGAGAACAACAAATGCCCAACCGTCATATGCGAGGTCGACCAAAAGGCGAGAAGAAAGCCCAGATATAGCGGGTGACGAATGTATTTATAGAGATAAGGCATGACGAACACCGGCGCGGCGGCTTCTTTTTTCCTGAAGCCCAGCCAGCCTTGCAACAGGCCGAACAATTCAAAATGATTGATCATGAAGGTCGACAAAAGAACAAGCCCGACACCCAGGAAGAACACAGCCATTAAAACTACGCTCCACAAGGGCGACGTCACGGACCAGACCGTTGATGGCAATGGCTGCCAGAAAACAAAAAGCAAAACAAGAACCACTACGGTCGTCAACACATATGTACTGCGCTCCATCGCTTGCGGAACAATTTTCGTCAGCGCTTTTTTAAAACCGCTCCGCGCCATAACCGAATGCTGAACGCCGAACAGCAAAAGCAAGCCGATATTGACGAGCACCGCAGGCCACGCCGTCAATATTGCTGTGCCAGAGTCGAGCGTTTTCGGAGCGCCAATAAATGACGTCATGTCGCCGCCCATAAACGCAATCAAATACAAAAACGATGCAAAAAATATCAGATAAACAACAATACTATAAATAAGTGCGATGGCCCCCATCGGTCCCTCCTTCAAGAATTGTTTTATGCCGCAACTTTTCGAAGCGAGATACTTACGTCATTTTGAATTCTTGGAATAGTATAAAGTTGCCGACCAGACGGTTATTCTGTATGCGCTGGAACATATCTGCAAAAACCTTCGTCCTTAGCCTGCTTTTTTGCGATTCTTGCTGGCTTTGCGGCTGGCCTAACGCGCCCAGCGCGGGGCTGGTGCAGCGCACAAAAATACACCGGCACACGAATGGTTCGATAAAAAATTGCCTGCGCCCTACCGGCAGGACTGATTAAGCCAACCGGCCAGCTCGCCTGACAGCCTTATGCGATGCCATGAGAAGGAATGGTCAGCATCGAGCCGCAATTCAGCGAGGTCGATGCCGAGGGTGGTTTTATAGGCCTGCACCAGGCTTTCAAACACCGAAATATTAACCGCCTGGTCGCGCTCGCCGGCGATCAGGAAAATGCTTTTTCCGGCCAGCCGCGGCGCCAGTTGGCGAAGGTCGAAGCTGGCGCCGGCGGCGGCAAGTTCCGCGATGGCGCTGTCGCCGGAAAAACCGTTCAGCATACCGAGCGTATCGGAATATTTCTTGAACCCGTCAAGCGCATCCGGCGATGCTTCCGCAATCAAGGCGCGGTCGCCAAGATTGGCGGCGGCAATGCCGGCGATGCATTTGACGCGGCCATCCACCGCCCCGCCCTGCAGCGCCATAAACCCGCCCATGGAATGGCCAATAAGCGCGATGCGGCTGGCGTCGACCCGTAGCGCAGCGTTTTCCGGGTCGCGCAAAAACGCCAGCGCGGCGGCGACATCTTCTATACCGTTTGAAAAACTGAACACGCCTTCAGACCCCCAGGCGCCGCGATAATGAAAGAATAAAACATTCCATCCGCTGCGCCGGATCGCCTGGGCGATGTCGAGATTTTTCTCAAACCCTGGAAAGCCATGCAGCAACACCACAGTTGGGTGCGGCCCGGCGCCGTCAGCGAGATAGATATGCGCGTACATGGTTGCGCCATTGCTATCGATGCGCAGCTCACGCACCGCCGGCGGATAATTCGGGTCAATCTTCACCGGGTCCTCAATCACCGGATCGCCCGCCCATAGTGGTGAGATTACGAATGGCGAGACCATCACCAATGCTGCGGCAATGACAGCTCTACGCACGGCTTTTGCTAAGCCCATTCTGGCCTCCCTTTGAAAACGAATACAAACCCTAACCGGCGCGGAGACCTGCGTCCATGCGCATGGCGCACACGCACAGAGATTACTATTTCACACCGCGCAGACAGCGCGTTATGCTTGGTGCATGAAAAAATTATTTTTGTTCACCCTGCCCTTTGTTGCGATTTTCGCCGCTCTGTGGCTGTTGCGCACGCCCGATACCGACCCGGCGGCGATGGCTAAAAAATATACCAATCCCGCCTCAAAGTTTGCCGAGGACGCTGAAGGTTTGCGGGTTCATTATCGCGATGAGGGCGCGCCGGACGGTGTTCCCATCATTTTCCTCCATGGCACATCCGCATCGCTCCACACTTTCGCGCCGCTGGTCGATGCGCTCGGCGAGACATACCGCGTCATCACTTACACCCAGCCGGGACATGGCCTTACCGGCCCGCATCCGCGCGATGATTATTCCTTTGCCGGCATGGCCGAGGGGCTTAATCTGGTTACGGAAGAACTCGGGCTCGACCATTTCGTGCTTGGCGGCAACTCCATGGGCGGTTGGGTTGCCTGGCGCTATGCGCTGGCCAACCCGGACCGCGTTGATGCGTTAATCCTGATTGACGCCGCCGGCATGCCGCTGCGTGATGGCGAAGAAGAACCGCCGCTGAATATTGGTTTCCGGCTGCTCGCCAATCCGGTCGGACGATATATTGTGCAAAACTACACGCCGAGAGAATTGGTGAAGGAATCTGCACTGGAATCAGTATCCGTTAAATTAGTGATGGATGCGGCGGCGGTCGACCGCTATTGGGAGCTGTTGCGCCTGCCCGGCAATCGCCGCGCGGCTGTGTTGGGCTGGGTTGCGGATATCGAGCTTCCCTTTGCCGATCGGCTGGGCGAAATCACCACGCCGACGCTGATCATCTGGGGCGCGGAAGACCAACTCATCTTCCCCAGCGCCGCACAAACCTTTGACGAGCGCCTACCCAATGCCGATGTCATCGTCTATGACGGCGTCGGGCATATCCCCATGGAAGAAGCGCCAGACCGCACCGCGCGCGACATCGATGGGTTTTTGCAAACCGTTTTTGAACCGCAATTGGAGCTTCCGCAATGAAACTTTTCTGGTGTCCACAAACCCGTTCCACGCGCGCGCTGTGGCTATTGGAAGAAGCTGGCGTCGATTATGAGCGCGTGCTGATTGATATTCGTGATGCGTCCAAACCGCGCGATCCGGACTTCGCCAAGGCAAGCCCCATGGGCAAAGTGCCGGCGATTGCTGACGGCGACGCGATGCTCGCGGACTCGGCGGCGATTTGTATGTATGTGGCGGATAAATATCCGCAAGCTAAACTCGCGCCGGCGATCGACGACCCGGCGCGGGCGCAATATTATTGGTGGATGATTTTTACGCCTGGCGTCATTGAGCCGGCGATGGCGGAGAAAATTTCCGGTGCGGAGCCGAACCCGCTGAGCCATGCCTGGGGCAGTTTCGATTTGATGATCGATACGTTTGAAAAAGGCGTTGGCGACGGCCCCTGGATATTGGGCGATCAATTTTCCGCCGCCGACATCATGGTTGGTTCGTCGGCCTGTTTCCTGAAACAATTTGATATGCTGCCCGACAGCAAAACCCTTGAATCCTATGCTGAACGCTGCATGGCGCGGCCGGCTTATCAGCGCGCTGGCGACCTAAACGGTTGAGGGTCTTCTAAAACTGTCTGCGGCAGATAACCCAACTAAAATAACACTGCCCACCGCATCAAGCATTGAACATGCGCCCGGCGCTCTAAGGGCGAGGCTGGACTGTTGTTAGATTTAAGTTATCGTCAGCGCCTCGAATTCACAAACTGTAACCAGCAAGTAACGAAGGCCAAGTTATGAAGATTGTTGTTCGATTTGCCATCCTGAGCTTTGCCTGCGCAATGGCTACTCAAGCAGCCGCCGCGGAACGGGACGTCTTCCAGGCGCGAAGAGACGCTCTAATGGAAATGCTAGACGGTAGAGTTGCCGTACTGTATGGCGCGCCGCGCCAAATTGGCGGCGCAACAGAACTGCTGTTTATTCAGGAATCCAATTTCTACTATCTGACCGGCATATCGGAGCCCGGCGCCGCTTTAATTCTCGCGCCCAAAGAAAATCAGTACAAGGAAATACTCTATCTACAACCCAGAAATCCTGACAAAGAAAACTGGGACGGCCGACGCGCTCCTCTTGGAGACGCGCTGGAAAAGGCAACGGGGTTTCCCGAAGTTCGGCGCATCGGCCGGTTGGGAGGCGATCTAACCGGTATTATGCAGCGCAGTAAAAGGGCTGCTTTTCTTGGCCCGATTGTAAGCGCAACAGCTGACATGCCGCCAGCATTGTCGATACTGCGCGATGGCCAGTCAAAAGTTCCCGGAACCAGTCTCGAAAATATGGCCGACTTGATACCCGAAATGCGACGTATCAAGGATGCGTATGAGATTGAGCGCATTCAAAAGGCCGTTGACGTAACGGGCAAGGGGCTGGTGGCCGCCATGCAATCTGTCGCGCCAGGCATGCAGGAATTCCAGCTGCAATCGATTGTCGATCACACCTACGAAATGGAGGGTGCGCAATTTCTTGGGTTTTCGACGATTCTGGCCTGGGGGCCTAACACGACGGTTTTGCACTACACGAAGAATGACCAGGCGATTCAAGACGCCGGTCTTGTACTGATCGACACGGGCGCTGCGTGGGAGCACTACAGTGCAGATGTTACCCGCACCATACCCGCCAGTGGCGTGTTTTCAGATCGGGAGCGGGAACTATACGAATTAGTACTGAAAGCATCGAACGCGGCGATCAAGAAAGTACGTTCCGGCGCGAACTATTATAACGATGTCCATATGACGGCTAAAAATATCCTCGACGAAGCTGGCTACGGTGAATATTTCATTCACGGCACCGGTCATTTTGTGGGGCTGGACGTTCACGATGCGGGAAATTATGACTTGCCTCTAAAGCCGGGTGTGGTCGTAACCGTCGAACCGGGTATCTATATTCCGGAAGAGGGCATCGGTATTCGTATTGAGGATGTTGTGCTGGTTACCAAAGGGGGTCCAGTCATACTCTCAAGGCGCATCCCGCGAACTATTGAAGAAATTGAAAGCGTAATGGCGAAATAGCGCCTTGCGAACTGGACAGAGCGAAACTTTCGTTTGAGTTTTGAAAGACTAAGTCAATGCCTGCTTTCGCGGATTTTTTTGTGCTTACGAAACTGGCTTGTGAAACACGCTGGCTTTAGTGAGGAAGGAAACCACCTCGCCGCCGGGTGTTAGTCCAGCATCCGCGAACAGCCCGTCAAGGGCCGTACGGCAATAGCTGTCATAATAGGGCTCGTGAAAACCGCGCGGGAAATTTTCCAACAAAATATCGAAGCCGGGCTCATCGCCATACTGAATGGTGTCGGTGAGGATCAGGGCGCCGCCGGGTTTTATGAGGCGGGCAATTTCTGCGGCCACTATGCGGCGCACCTTCGGCGGCAATTCGTGGAACAGATAGACCGCAGTCACCACATCATAGGCGCCGCTGTCCAGCCCGGTCGCCTCGGCGTTGGCCTCAACATAGCGCATATCGCTCCAGCGCCCGAGGCTGGCGCGCGCCTTGCCGATATAGGCCGGCGACAAATCCAGCGCCGTGACGGGCAATTGCGGCCAGTTTTCTTTCACCCCTTGCAAGTAACGCCCGCCCCCGCAACCGATATCCAAGAGCGCCGCAGACGCGACATCCTTGCCGCGCAGCGCATCGCCGATCAGCGGCAGGCTCGCCCGGCGCATCGGCCCGGCAGCACCCGTAAACAGGGTTTCAACCTGCATGTCATAGCGCTCTGCGGACGCCGCCGTCAGCCAGCCATCGCTCTGGTAGTGAAAGTTTTGCAAATAATAGCGCGGATATTTTTCCGTATTCGTCCGTGTCAAGACTTCTGAATGGCCGCGCGCATGTTTGCGGCGCGCGACTTTTTTGGAATCACGGATATAGTCGCGGCTTTGTTTGATGAGGCCCGGCAGTGACGGCAGCCGGCGCAGCTCGGCCGGCATCCGGTAGCGGCCGGCTTCGATATGTTTCCAGTCCTGACGGAAGGCGGCGCGAAAACTATCCTTCAGGCGCTGGCGGTCGAGTGGTAAAAACTCTTCCGCATAGGGCGCCTCTCCCGGTTCGGTGAGCGGGCCCATCAACCGGCGGCCGGCGGCGTAATGGCCGGTATACCAGACAATTCTCGCCGCCTGGGCGCTGACATAAGCGGCGCGCTTGGCGCTGTTGGCGATCATGGTGTTTAGCGGCGCCATGGTTAGCCCCTCCGAATGACACAGCTAAACTGCCCATGATCTTCGCATAGTTCAAGCACCAACGCCCGCGACAGCTTGGCCTTGGCGGCATGCAAAAGCCGGCGCCAAATTGGGCGCCCGCCTTGCACTTCTCCCCCCTCTAGCGGCGATAATAGCGCACCGCCGGGTCCGGGCGGCCGACATAGCAGCTGAACCGGAAATCGCGCTGGCGCCAGATATCGAGCGTGCGATAGGCCTCGCCCGGATTGGGGAAGGGTAAGATCGCGTGCCGTCCTAGGGATGTATCTTCGACGATTTTCCATGTGCCGTTATCCTTGACCACAGCCGAGCCCGCCGGATTGATAGGCACGCAGTCCTCGCCGCCATAGGCGCCGGATGGCGCCGCCCCGCGCGACAGGAAGTACATCGCTGAAGGGTCCGGTCGGCCAACGAAACACACCTGATCAAGCCGGTAATGGCGCACCAACGCCAACGTCATGTCGGCCTCCCGGCGATTGTCGCCGGCAGGGATAATTTGATGCGTCCGCCCATCGGCAAGCCGTTCATCCAAACGCCAGGCGCCGCCCTGGCGCGAGACTGAGACACGGTCAGGGTTGAAGTAGGCACAGTCTTCATTCGCATAAAGACCATTAACGCCGGAGACATCCAATGGCGACAGCGCGGCGCGCTGACCGATCGCTGCGCCCGGCGTCAACACCTCGATGGTCGTCATCTTCGTGCCATCGGGATTTTCTTTACCAAACGCGGTTCGCCCATAATGCATCACCGAGCCATAGTCGTAATTGGCAATATCGACGCCGTCGCTGATATGCTGGTCAAAATTGCCGCCTTTGCCGCTACGAATATTATCGCGCAGGATGCGCACAAAGCTGTTGCGGTCCTCGCGGCTTTGCTCGTGCCATATCCCCGCTGCGTGCAGGAACTCATGGGCGATAGAACCCGGCGGGCACCAGCCGTCAGTGGTCCAGTCTTTGATATTGACTTCCTGTTTTCCGCCCTTGCGACCGACTTTTGATGAGCACCCCTTATCGACCCGCTTGACGCGGACATAATCGCTTTCGCCCGCGCGTGGCTTCAAGATCAGGTTGGTCGGCCCGTCGATCAGCGCGATGCCGTCGAGGATCGCCTGGCGTTCATCGGCAGGAAAGGCGCTGTCGATTTCATAAGGGATGACGCCGCCGGGCCAGAGATAATTCTCGCCTGAGCGCCGGATCAGCGGCGATTGCACGGAACACACCTCGCCGCGGCAGCTACGCCGTTCGGCGCTTGCGCTCATCATCTCATCGTGGCGTCCAAGGATGATATCGCCCTCGGTAACCGCCCACCCGTCGATGACCTCGTAATTGATGTTGACCGTCTGGCCTTTGCCGGCGAGCTTATAAGCAACGCTCGCCCGCGGGCCCGAACGATCCGGCGCATAGGCCTCCTCTTCAACGCGGCGCGGCATAAGCACGCCGGGATTGATGATGATGCCGCCGGGGGCGCCCAAAATAACCGGCCCTGTAGGCAGCGTGATAGTCGGCGTGGTCGGTTGCGGCGCTACGATGACCGGGCCGACCTGCGGCAGGGTTGGGTTCGGCTCAACAGGCCGCGGTACAACAATGGTCGGCGTCAGTGCGCCGCCGCGCGCCAGCGCCACGACGCCAAAACCGGCATCGGTCAGCGCGCCATTGCGCGCGCACCGCACCATCACCGCGCCGCCGCCCCAGCTCTCCGGCCAGCAATGGGCGCGGGTTAAAATCGCCGCGACCTGAACATGGCCGCCAGGATTGGCCTCCGGCCCGATCACCACCCGGTAGCGGCCTTGCGAAATCCGCTGAACGCTTTGCGCGGAGCCGTCGCTGGCGAGCCCGTATTCGGCGCCAAGCTCGCCATCCATCGCCACATTGAACGCCAGAGACATGCGCGGCACACCCTCGCGCAATAACAATACCGAGGCGCGCGCATCGACCAGCGTCTCGCTGGGATTGATGCACGTCACCTGAACCCGCCCGCGCGTGTTCAACGTCACATTACACCGCGCCGTCGTCGCATAGCCGGTCGCCAGAGCAATACGACGGTTACGGACATTCGTCGCAAGATTGACTTTGTAGTTGCCCGCAATGGTGCGCGTGACATTCATATCGCCCGGACCGAAACGATAGCCGGCGTCGGCGCTGTAACTTGCCGCGCTGGCATTGTTGAGCCAGGCATAAGCGATTTTCGCTTCCTCGCCCGCCGCCGCCTTGATCGCCAGAACCACGAACCGCCGATCCGCCGGCGCGCCGGCGGCGTTATAGCAACGCACATTGACGCTGCCATTGTTCCAATTTTGCGCATTGCAATAGCCGGCGTCGGCGCCATAGAGCTGCACCTGAACATTGGCGCCGGGCCCGGCGACACGGCCGAACGCAACGCTGTAGCGCCCCAGCGACTGCCGCGAGACTTGCACCGGCTGGCCGTTATTGAAAACGTAATTTGAATCCGGCGTATAGGTCGCGCTTGCCGGCCGGTTGGCCCAGGCATAAGCGATGTCGGCGTAAGCGCTGGTCGCGCCCGCGACAATCATCGCCGGCAGCGCCAATGCAAACGCAATGGATTTTGAAAATTTTGCAGTCATAGCCTGTCTCCCCGCAATAGAGCATTTCCGGATAAGTATGACGCGGTTATCCGATAGAAATGCGACAAACAAAGAATCTAGAGCAAATCCGTGATTCAATTTACCTCGGATTTGTTCTAGGCCGGAGACGGTCCGCCGTCTTATCGGCGCGCCGCCCGCTGGCGCGTGATGGGTGAAAGCTAGAACAAGATTGCGCACATTCAAAGCGCTTGTTTGGAAGATTTTGTGCGACCAATTGGGACGCTAAAAAGAGCTGTAAAATCAGACGCCTGCTGGAAGACGCGTTATGAGAATGCGACGCATTGAGCAATTTCTCATCGCCAGTGACGGCCAGTATTTCCTATAATCTCTATGCGGACTTAACGGCGCCGAGCAAAAATTCCATATTGCCGTCACCGCCGCTGATCGGGCTTTTCATATAATCTGTCCAACGCCAACCCGGTTGGGCGGCCAGCCATTCGCCAATCGACTGGGCCACGCCGACCGTGTTCTCAATTCCCGACCTGACAATCCCGCCCTTGCCGATCGACGCCCGCCCGGCCTCAAATTGCGGCTTGACCAGGGCGACGAGCCGCGCGCCGGGAGCGCCAAGCGCCAGGGCCGGCGGCAGCGCCTTCCTCAACGAGATGAAGCTGACATCGCAGACAATGATACCGACCGGCTCGGCAATCAGCGCCGGCGACAGGTCCCTGGCATGGGTTTGTTGCAGGTTAACCACCCGCGGGTCGCCCGCAATTTTGGCGTCCAACTGTCCGGTTCCGACATCGACCGCATAGACCGTCGCCGCCCCGCGCCGCAACAGGACATCGCTAAAGCCGCCAGTCGAAGCGCCAAGATCGAGGCAGACCTTGCCCGCCGGATCAATTTCCATCGCGCCCAGCGCTGCGGCGAGCTTGACGCCGCCGCGCGAGACGTAAGGGTGAACCTCGCCGTCAATCTCGATAGTCGCGCCAGGCGCCGCCTTCTGTGACGGCTTTTGCGCAACCACGCCAGCGATGCGCACCAGCCCCGCCCGGATCGCCGCCTGCGCCCGCGCCCGGCTTTGAAACCGGCCCGTGTCTATAAGATATTGATCAAGCCGCGTCACGCAAGCTTCATAGCGCGCCAATCCTGCGCGATCTACAGCGCGCAGCCATGTTCCAGGCGAAAAAGGACGCATACGGATGCAAGACGCGCGTTCGTCGTTCAATATTCTCGCGCATCAAAAAACCCCGCTAAAAAGCGGGGTTTTCTGAAAAGTAGACAATTAATGTCTAGCGTTAGGCTTTTTTCTTACGTCCGGCAAAACCGAGGCCTGCAAGACCCGAAAGCAGAAGGATCGCTGCGCCAGGGATCGGAACTTCCTGAACCGAGAAGATGAAGTCGTTATAATCCGGCTCTAGGCCTGAGAAAGGACCTGGAAGGTCTTCAAAGCCAATATTGAATATGCCGCCGCCCATAGCAGTAATCACCGCGTGAACAAAGCCATCGGTATTGCGGCCAAGATCACCAGACTCCCATGAATCACCGCTATCGACGACCGATAGACGAAACCAGATTTCGCCAGCCGCCGCAGGGCCAGCCAAAGTAACAGATGTGCCGCCGGCTACGGTGTTGTCGAAAAGGAAGCTTTCACCACCAGCCATGATCTGCAGATACAGATCGCTAGTGAAGCCTGCGCTACGGCTGATAAAAGTGACCAGCAAGTCGCCGCCAAACTGTGATGTTAACGTGTCGTCAACATTACCATTCGCATCGGCTTCGTCGCCTGCTGTAATAGTAGCAGCATTCGCCGAACCGAACGCCATCATGCCCGCAAAGATAGCCGCAATGCCGGCCCGTTTAAGATTCATCATACGAACCCCCAAAAAAAAATAACTCTGCCGGCCAATTCCGACATTAATTATTTGTTTACATCAACGCTAAGCCGCAACGCAACAAAAATCTGTTGCTATTTCAAAATAATCCGCAGTTTTCCTGCCTTCGACACGAATTTCGACGGTTAAAACAACCTCCGATTGCGGATTAACTATAATGTGTCATCAATGCGGCAAAACCATGGGCAAATTATGTCGCCGCCAGCGATTTTCCATAGGTTTTCTGCAAACGGCGAGCCTTTTACCCTCGCAGGTTCACAACTTCCGCCGACATGCCCAAAGCCTCGCGCGCGCGGGCCGCAATATGCGCCGCATTCAAGCGCGCCGCATCATACATTTTCGCCGGCGCGTCATGGTCCTGGAATATATCCGGCAACGTCATGGTGCGGATTTTCAGCCCTGTATCGAGCGCGCCCGTATCGGCAAGGTAATGCAGGACGAACGCGCCGAAACCGCCGCAGGAGCCTTCCTCGACCGTGATCAGCACCTCGTGATGGCGCACCAGCTGCATTACCAGCGCGTGGTCAATCGGTTTGGCGAAGCGTGCATCTGCAACCGTTGTTGAAAGCCCTTGCGCCTCCAGCATCTCCGCCGCTTTCAGGGTTTCCGCCAGGCGTCCGCCATAGGCCAGAAGCGCAACCTTGGTTCCTTCGCGGACGATGCGGCCCTTGCCAATCTCAAGCAGCTGGCCGATTTCCGGCAAATCAACGCCGACGCCCTCGCCGCGCGGATAACGAAACGCGATCGGGCCCTCATCATAGGCCACCGCGGTCGACGTCATGCGCACCAGCTCCGCCTCGTCGCCCGCCGCCATCAGCACCATGTTTGGCAGGCAACCGAGAAACGCAACGTCAAACGCGCCCGCATGGGTCGCCCCGTCAGCGCCCACAAGCCCCGAGCGGTCCATCGCAAAACGCACCGGCAGGTTCTGCAATGCTACGTCGTGAACGACGCTGTCATAGCCGCGCTGCAGGAAGGTCGAATAAATCGCCGCAAACGGCCGCATGCCGTCAGCCGCCAGCCCGGCGGCAAACGTCACCGCATGCTGCTCGGCGATGCCGACATCATAACAGCGTTCCGGATAAACCTCGGCGAACATATCGAGCGAGGTGCCGGACGGCATCGCCGCGGTGACGCCGACAATTTTGTCGTCGTGCTCGGCTTCCTTTATCAGCGTGTTGGCGAATACTTTTTGATAGGCCGGCGCATTGGGCGTGCCTTTTTTCTGCTTGCCGGAGACGACATCGAATTTCGCAACGCCGTGATATTTATCCGCCGATTGCTCCGCTGGCGGATAGCCTGCGCCTTTGCGGGTGACCACATGGACCAGCACCGGGCCGTCTTTCATATCGCGGACATTTTCAAGCACCGGGATCAGCTGATCGAGATTGTGGCCGTCAATCGGCCCGACATAGTAAAAGCCCAGCTCTTCAAACAATGTCCCGCCGGAAACCATGCCGCGGCTATATTCTTCGGCCTTGGCGATCTGCTTATAGACCGCATTGGGCAGGCGCTTGGCGAGCTGTTTGCCGAATGAGCGGAAGCCCTGATAGACGCCGGAGGATGAGGCTCTGGCGAGATAGGCGCTCATGGCGCCGACCGGCGGGGCAATCGACATGTCGTTATCGTTGAGGATGACCACCAGCTTGGAGCCGAGATGGCCGGCATTGTTGAGGCCCTCATAGGCCATGCCGCCGGACATCGAGCCGTCGCCAATGACGGCGATGGCGGTGGCGTTTTCGCCCTGCAGCTTTGAGGCTTCGGCAAAACCGGTGGCCGCGGAAATCGAGGTGGCGGCGTGAGCGGCGCCAAACGGATCATATTCGCTCTCGGTGCGTTTGGTGAACCCGGACAGCCCGCCGCCCTGGCGCAATGTGCGAATGCGGTCACGCCGGCCGGTAAGAATTTTGTGCGGATAGCATTGATGGCCGACGTCAAACACCAACTTGTCGTCCGGCGTGTTGAACACATAATGGATCGCTGTCGTCAGTTCGACCACGCCGAGCCCGGAGCCGAGATGGCCGCCGGTCTGCGAGACCGCGTCAATCATCTCCGCGCGCAGCTCATCGGCAAGCTGGCGCAGCTGGCTTTTCTCCAGTTTCCTGAGGTCGGCCGGATAGTTGACGGTGTCCAAGAGCGGCGTTTCAACAGCCATGGGAAATCCCCTTAACATTATTTTTTAGGCCCGCGCGGACCAACATTTCGCCGGTGTTTTCTCAGTACTTTCACTGGCGCTACGCCGCACGGTGGCTGATTGTTCTAGCGCCTCGTCTGAAATTCTCTACCCCTTTTGGGGTGAAATCGCGGCAAGTTGAGGGCGTTGTGACGATTTGTTAGCGCCGACTATGCTTTTGAGCGGAGCGTTGCGCAAAAGTCGCGCTGTAACCAGTCCTTTTCAACCCATGGATTTGCCTGCATGACAGTGAAGGCCCCTCGGGGGCCGGCCCGCAGTGCGGCGAACAAAACGACGGAAGAGCGTAAACAGATGACCAACCCGTTTTCACAAAAACTCTGCATCATCACCGGCGCCGGTTCCGGCATTGGCCGGGCTTTGGCGCTGGATTTGGCGGCGCGTGGCGCGGCGCTGGCGCTTAGCGACATCGATGCGGCGGGGCTGGAAGAAACCAAACGGCTGATCGGCGAGCCGCCGACCAACCGCATCCGGTTTGACCGGCTCGACGTCGCTGACGCCGCGGCGATTACCGCCTATGCCGAGAGCGTCCGCGCCAGTCTTGGCGCGGCGGACTATCTCTTCAATGTCGCCGGGCTCACCCGCATCGGCTCGTTTGAGGCCTCGCCATTGTCTTCGTTTGAGCAAATTATGGACGTCAATTTCTGGGGCGTGGTGCGGATGACGAAGGCCTTCCTGCCACAGCTGCTCGAGACCAAAGGCGGGCTGGTCAATATCTCCAGCCTGTTCGGGTTGATTGGCGTTGCCGGACAATCGCATTATTGCGCCTCAAAATTCGCCGTACGCGGATTTAATGAATCGATTGCTCAGGAACTTGAAGAACACGGCGTGCGCGTCACCTCAGTCCATCCCGGCGGGGTTGCGACCCGGATTGTAAAAAATGCCGCCATCGATCACCTGCCCGACGACGTCGATAACCGCAGCGCGATTGAGGATAATTTCGACAAACTCGCGATCACCAGCGCAGAACGCGCCGCAGAAATTATCCTGCACGGCGCCGCCAAAGGCAAACGCCGGGTGATTGTCGGGCGTGACGCACGGATGATTTCATTTATCCAACGATTGTTCCCGCAGAGCTATGGCAAAATTATGAAACTGCTTTTTTCCGGCGGAAATAAAAAATCCGTGTTGCAATAGCGCGATAGCGCGCGCGGGTTAATCCCGGCGCCGCAAATACAACTCAGCGATGATGAGGTTCGGGACCCAACTGAGCCAGGCGACGTAGCTGGAGGCTTGCGCGTAATCCATGGCGCCGAAGATGAAGAAAAACGGCAATTCAATCCGTAGCGTCACCGCCGCCAGGGTCAGCGCGTAAGACCGGATCATCCAGCGGCAATGCTCTGGGGTGCGCCCCGCCATCGCCAGGCGGATAGCCTGTCCCGTCGCCCCAAGCCATAAAATCGCCAGCGCGCCAAAGCCGATGGCCGCAACCGGCCGGTCAAATGAGCCGAGCGCCATCACCAGCGCAGCCACGCCGCCAACCAGAACCGCCAAAACATAGATGCGCCCGGTCCAGCGGTGGAGAGCGCGATAACGC
>JAADIQ010000057.1 GCA_013151255.1 Alphaproteobacteria bacterium | reverse complement strand
CCAAATACCTATCTCGGCGGCTTTGGCGTTTATGATAATGTCGGGCGGTTCTTCTATGCCGGAATTAGGTTGAAACTCTGAGACTAGAGCATCGAGCGAAAAGTGTGCAACGGTTTTCGCGTCGCGCGATGCGACCACCAAAAGACTATAGCATAATGCAGCGATTCATATTAAACGCATTTTGCTATAGTCGCCTATCTGGTGACGACGTGAACTCATGAGTGTAACGTGGCGAAAGCAAGTGACGTCCTCATCCTCGATGGGGCGATGGGGACGGAACTTCGCGCACGCGGGGTTCGCGTTCCTGATTATAAATCCTCGATATGGTCGGCGTTAGCTCTGATTGAGGCACCTGACGAAGTGCGCCGGTTGCATGCGGATTATATTGAGGCCGGCGCCGATATTATCACGGTCAACAATTATGCGGTGACGCGTAAATTGCTGGCGCGTGAAGGTATGGAAGACCGTCTCAGCGAACTTACACTTGCCGCCGCAAAGCTCGCTTGCCAGGCGCGCGACAAGACTGCGCGTGCGGATGGGACAAAGAACAAAGCGCGCATCGCCGGCTCGCTTGGGCCTCTCGATACAACCTATCGCGTCGACTTGGTTGGTGGTTTTGACGAAAACCTCACCGCCTATCGCGAGGTCGCGGCACTGCTCGCCCCGCACGTCGATATTTTCATATGCGAGACTATGACGACGGCGCAAGAAGCGCGCGCCGCCGCTACCGCCGCTGCCGAAACCGGTAAAACTGTTTGGGTGTCGTGGACGTTGGCGCCGCAAGGCGATGTGTTGCGCGGCGGTGAAACCTCGGCGCAGGCGCTTAATGCTCTGGCTGATCTCCCGGTGGAGGCGGTGTTGTTTAACTGTAGCGCCGGCGATGCGGTGGACAATGCTTTGCCTGACCTGATTGCGGCGACAAACATGAAGGTCGGCGTATACGCCAATCCAGTGCACTCAGAACCGCCGGGCGGCGAACCGGAGATTGTTCCGACCGCGCCGCTGGACCCGGATGACTATGCGCAGATGGCATTGGCATGGATTCGTCGCGGCGCCAGCCTCATCGGTGGGTGCTGCGATACCTCGCCGGCGCATATTGCGCGATTGCGATCACTCATAGCCGAGGAGTTTGCGTAGGCCGGGCGCTGCATAATCGACCAGCGCCTTTTGCGCCGGGGGCAGGACAGAGGGAATTTCAACGCTGGTCGGCAAGGTCAAATTCTCCCGCGCCGTACTGCTTTGACGCCGGTCAGACCCGATCCGAACCCGCTCGCGCCAGTCTTCAGGGATAGGATCAATGCCGCAATCGCTCAGAAGACTGACGAAAAACGCTTCCGCTTCAGGCCCGTCCAGACCCTTCAGGTTTTTAATAAGGTCCTCATATCGCACAAATCTGGCGCGCGTCCCATACCAGCTGACCGCGTTGAACATGAATACAGACAAAAGGCTCGGCGCCTTAGCGTGAACGCCCATAATCATCATGTTCAAAACCTCTTCCGCGGTAATCGCGCCGCCCTTGATCTCATCAAGGTTTCCCAAAAATTGTTCGGAAAGAAAAAACCGCGCCCGCGCCGGCACCCAGTCATAAGGGTCGCGGATCAACAGTATATGATTGACCTGTTGCAGCGCGATCGCCGCATCAGCGGAAAACAGAAGGTGGCCCCAGCTTACCCGCGGATTAGGCAGATCGAACGCTTTGAGGTGGTTTTTCAAAGTCACATGCTGAATAAACACCTCATCATATTGCTGTTCGACCGGCACAAACATTCTGACAATATTGCGGATAAGGTGGGTTCCGCATTTGGGCACGCTGTTCAGGAAAACCGGTTTGCGAAGGTCGCGTTGTGCAAATTCCCGATTTTTCTCGTTGAGATTGTCTGGCTTGAGGTTGATGACCGGCACGAGCACGCTCCGCTATGAAATATGGACAGGACAGAACCGTTATTTTGGCATATTCGGCGTCAAACATCATGCGATATTTGACCGGTTGATGTTGAAGCGGGCGATTTCTTCTCAATTGTTATTATGGCGCCGATCACCGGGGCCGGCGGGGAATGATAAAGGCCACCCTTTGCTGCAAAATTGGTGTACTAAAGATGAAACGAGGAGCGATACCACCATGACAGATGACGCGGCTGGCCCGGAGGCGGTTTCTGCAACGATGTCTTTGCAGAAATTTATGACCACAGAAATTATTGTAGCTGCGCTGATCAATGGCGCATTTGGTGTTTTGTTTGGCTGGCTTATCGTGCGCGGCGGTCACAGCGTGCCGTTTTCGGGCGCGGGCGGCATCGTCATCGACGTGTTAGCGACCGCTTTTCTAATCGGACTTTTGTTGACGTTGATCGTAACGCCGATCTTACGCGGGCGCATTCGTAAAGGCGGCATGCCGAATATCGCGGCAGCCAGCCTCCCGGCGCCGCTTGGTTTGCTGCCGCAAAATACCTTCCTGCGCGGCGCGGTGATGGGGCTGGGCGGTATGGCGCTCATAGCGCCGCTTATTTTAGGGTTGTTTTGGGCGACCGGAACCGCACAGCTTTCGCCGGGGAATTTCATCTGGGCCAAAGGCGTCTACGGCGCCGTGTTCGGGATTGTCTTTACGCCGCTGGCGTTGCTGCCGATGTTGGCCGGGAAAATTAAATAGACCGAGCAGTTTGGCCCTCTGCTGAGAAATGATAAAACTACGCGCGCGTCCATAGTTTTGCTTCTCCAGGGCGGGAAAATCGGCTATTATTTCCTTGAAAGATTCACGCCGCCCGCGCTTCAAAAAACTTTGCCATTAACAAATATATTAGCGCGCTCAATTTACTTTTTATCAGGGGAACACGCATGACGTTCATCACAATCCGCCGCACAATCGTGCTTGCACTTATAGTCGCTTTCTCAGCTGGCGCCGTTAGTGCGGGCGAGGCTTTGTCGCCAGAGCGACAAGAAGCGCGCGAGATTTTTCAAGAGCTTATCGAGTTTCGCACGGTTGCGGGCGTGGCCGACACGACCCTAAACGCCGCTAATGCGATGGCCGACAGATTAAAAGCGGCGAGCTTTCCTGACCGTGATGTTCAAGTGCTCAGCCATAAAGCCGGGTTAGGCATGCTTGTGGCGCGCTATCGCGGCGACGGGCGCGCCGGTAAAAAACCGATTTTATTGATGGCGCATCTTGATGTGGTTGACGCCCTGAAAGAGGACTGGTCGCTCGACCCATTTAAATTTACCGAACGTGACGGGTATTTCTACGGCCGCGGAACCGGCGACAATAAAGGCGGCGCAGCGGCGCTGGTGGCTACCTTCCTTCGATTTAAAGCAGAGGGATATGTCCCTGACCGCGATTTGATCATGGTGCTGACGGCAGATGAGGAAACCACTGCTGCAAGCATCAAATGGCTGATGAAGAAAAAGCGTAAGCTGGTCGACAGCGAGTACGCCCTCAATACGGACTCCGGCGGCGGTTCCCGGCGCGGCGATACGCCGGTTTCTTTTTCGGTGCAGGCGAGCGAGAAAACCTACATCACCTTTATTGCGCGGTTCCGCAATGCCGGCGGGCATTCATCCGTCCCGGTTGCAGACAACGCCATCTATCATCTGGCGGCGGCGCTGGGCCGGTTGTCGGCGCAACGTTTTCCGGCAAAAATGAACGAGGTGACGCGGGCCTTCTTCGCCGAGCAAGCCAAGCTGTCTGAGGGAGATATCAGCGAGGCGATGGCGGATGTCGCCGGGCCAAACCCCACGCCGGCAGCCTTTGATCTGTTGTCAGAGGATACTTACTTTAACGCGCTCCTGCGCACCACCTGCGTGGCGACCATGCTGAAAGGCGGGCACGCGGAAAACGCGCTGCCGCAAATGGCGCAAGCGACGATCAACTGCCGCATGCTGCCCGATAGTGACGCGCAGGGCATTGAAGCGACATTGCGCGAGGTGTTGGACGATCCGGCGCTGGAGCTGGAAGTCTCATATTCACCGACCTTCGGCCCGAGTTCTCCGCTGCGCGATGATGTTCTGGCCGCCGTTCGGCTGGCGGTTGATACGCGCTATCCGAGCCTTGCTATCGTGCCCGACATGTCAACCGGCGCCACCGACGGGCTGTATGTGCGCAACGCCGGCATCCCGACTTATGGCGTAGCCGGACTATTTGGCGACATTGATGATGGCCGCGCCCATGGCCGCGATGAACGGGTTGGCGTTGAAGATTACTACGCCGCTGTTGAGCATTGGCAAATCTTGTTGAAAGCGCTAACCGGCGGCGCGGACGGGTAGATCATCGAGCAATTAATCCGCAACAAGGTTTTGCGTCCCTGACGCGACTGCTCTGCATAAGGCGTACCCCCAGCCCCGCTCTTCCCGGCGAAGGCCGGGATCCAGGGCTTCACGCACTGTGCCTGCGGCTCTAGGT
>JAADIQ010000034.1 GCA_013151255.1 Alphaproteobacteria bacterium | reverse complement strand
ATGATTTCTACCCGGTTGAAATCTCGCGCGAGGCGATACAGCCCGGCGTCATCGCCTATGACATTTATGGCCATGTGGGCATTGTCTATGAAGTGCTCGAAGACGGCCGGGTTCTGGTGATTGCAGCGCACCCCGACCAATCGGTGACGCGCTCAACCTATGGGCCGAATTTCATGCGCTCCAAACCGGCGCTCGGCGCCGGGCTGAAAGCCTGGCGGCCGATTGCCATTGAGGGCGCCGAGACGAACGCTGATGGTTCCTTACGCGGCGGACGGCTGCGCCCGGCGGCAAATAATGAGCTGCCGCATTATTCGCTCGAGCAATATATGGGCAATACGCCCCACCCGTCCGGCGTCTGGCATTATGGCGAGTTTCGCTACAATGACCGGACTTACAAATATTACGACTATGTCCGCCGCAAACTGGCCGCTCCGGGCTTTTCATACGACCCGGTCGATGAATTGCGCTTCGGCCTGCAAACCATTTGCGGCGCCGTCAAAGCGCGCAAAATTGCCGTCGATAAGGCGATGACGTCGCGCATCTATCTGAAGCCCCACCCCAAACGCCTGCCGCGCAACATTTACGGGACCTATGGCGAATGGGAGGAATATTCCACGCCCTCACGCGACGCCCGGCTGAAGGTTAGCTTCATCGAATTGCGCCGCGACATCCAGCGGCTGGTCGGCGATCTGGAAAGCGGCGCGCCCGGCGTTCATTACAATGGCGACGATCTCGCCGGCGATCTTGCCGCCGCCTTTGAAGAGGAAAAGAACGCCTGCACCATCACCTATTGGCGCTCGGACAAAACCCGGATGCGGTTAAACCTCGCCCATGTGATGGAGCGCTTGTTTGACCTTTCATTCAATCCCTACCAATGCCCGGAACGGCGCTGGGGGGCGCGCGGCGCGGAGCTTGAGACCTGTACGGATGATGCGGTTAAAACCCAGTGGTATAATGCGTTGCGGTTCCTGCGCTATCAGGCGGAACGGTCCTATGATGTACGCATGGACTTTTCCCTCGATGAGCTGAAATCGCCGATGATCGCCGGCGCCGACAAAGGCGGCCTCGGCGTGGAAGCGCCGGCGGACGCCGATATTCGCGGCTATATCGCCCGGCTGGGCGGCGGCGATGTGTTGGCGGAGAATGACGGGCCGCGCAACATCACGCCGGTCGCCTATGGCGGGGCAGCGCCTGGCGCCGTCTCCTTCCCCACATGGCACGCCCGGTTCAACCACACCCGGCCGCGTTGATCCGCGGCTGAGATTTTTTCCCAAGGCCTCAAAATCCCCCCGCCCGGGCCGTGGTAATTTCTCCAAGGCGGGCCTATATGAGTATCTCGAAAGGGTTTGCCCCATGAGCAGCTTTGTTTTCTTCCTGATCCCGCTGGCGCTCGCCGCGACCGCGATTATTCTCGGCGTCGGCCTTTACTCACTCGCCAGAGGCGGGGCGTTCGCCAAGGAGCATTCCAACCGGCTGATGCGCATGCGGGTGATCGCCCAAGCCGTCGCGATCGCGCTGATGGTGCTGTTCCTGATGTTGATCGGCAAAGGCCCCGGCAGCTGATTTTGAAACCAATTCTAATTCACGATTTCGGGCGCCATCGCGCATTGAAAGCCCGCTAGCGCGCGGCTATGGTGCTGCGAAATTACCAAAAGCGGCGCGCGACAAGCGCACAAGCTGCATAACCCCCCGCATTGTCCAAGACGGGTCTGGAGCTGAAAATGAAAATCCTCGTGCCGATCAAACGCGTGATTGACTACAATGTTAAAGTCCGGGTGAAGTCGGACGAAAGCGGCGTCGATCTCGCGAACGTCAAAATGTCCATGAACCCGTTTGACGAAATCGCCATCGAAGAGGCGATCCGTCTGAAGGAAGCCGGCATTGCGACCGAAATCATCGCGATTTCCATCGGCCCGGCAAAGGCGAAAGACCAGATCCGCCAGGCGCTGGCCATGGGCGCCGATCGCGGGCTGTTGATCAAGACCGATGACGCGGTTGAGCCGCTCGGCGTCGCCAAACTGTTAAAGGCCGTGGTCGATGAAGAAAGCCCCGAGCTGGTCATTCTCGGCAAGCAGGCGATTGACGATGATTCCAATCAGACCGGGCAAATGCTCGCCGCCCTGCTCGGCTGGGCGCAAGGCACGTTTGCCTCCAAGGTTGAAAAAGACGGCGACAAGCTCAACGTCACCCGCGAGATTGACGGCGGGTTGCAAACCGTGTCGCTGACATTGCCGGC
Organism: Alphaproteobacteria bacterium; assembly: GCA_013151255.1. Lineage (GTDB taxonomy): Bacteria > Pseudomonadota > Alphaproteobacteria > Caulobacterales > Parvularculaceae > Hyphococcus. The sequence continues at coordinate 8,468 of JAADIQ010000034.1, read as the reverse complement.
GGTTGTCACCACCGATCTGCGGCTTAACGAGCCGCGTTATGCGTCCTTGCCAAACATAATGAAGGCCAAGAAAAAACCCCTCGAGATCAAAGAGGTCGGCGATTACGACGTTGATGTCGCCCCGCGGCTGGAGACGGTGAAAGTCACCGAACCGCCCAAGCGCGAAGCCGGCGTTATTGTCGAGAGCGTTGCTGAACTGGTCGATAAACTGAAAAACGAAGCGGGAGTGCTTTAAGATGGCGGTTCTTGTTGTTGCCGACGTGCACGGAAATTCGATTGACGATTCCACCCACAAAACCGTCACCGCCGCGCTGGCGATCGGCGGCGATGTTGATATTTTAATTGCTGGCGAGGGCGCGGATGATGCGGCTGCACAAGCGGCAAAAATCACCGGCATTCGCAAAGTCCTGCATGCGGACGACGCGGCCTATGCCCACCGCCTGGCCGAGCCGCTGGCCGATCTCATCGTCAAGCTGGCGGGCGATTATGATGCGATTTTAAAAACCGCCGCCACCACCGGCAAAAACGTCATGCCCCGCGTCGCGGCCTTGCTTGACGTGATGCAAATTTCCGAAATCGTTGCAGTCGAGGCGCCCGACACTTTCGTGCGCCCAATCTATGCCGGCAATGCGATGCTGACGGTAAAATCCAACGACGCGAAAAAAATCATCACGGTGCGCACCACCGGCTTTGCCGCCGCTGAAGAGGGTGGCGCGGCTGCAATCGAAAAGATCGAGGCTGCCGGCGATCCGGGGCTGTCGTCTTTCGTTGGCGAGGAGCTGACCAAATCCGACCGGCCGGAACTTGCCGGCGCCAAAATCGTTATTTCCGGCGGCCGCGCGCTCGGGAGTTATGAGAATTTCGAGCAATATATCTTCCCCGTCGCCGACAAGCTCGGCGCCGCGGTTGGCGCCTCACGCGCAGCGGTAGACGCCGGCTATGTCCCCAACGACTACCAGGTCGGCCAGACCGGCAAGGTCGTCGCTCCGGACCTCTACATCGCCGTCGGCATCTCCGGCGCCATCCAGCACCTGGCCGGCATGAAGGACTCGAAAGTCATTGTCGCCATCAACAAAGACGAAGAAGCCCCGATCTTTCAGGTGGCCGATTACGGGCTGGTAGCGGACTTGTTCAAGGCGCTGCCGGAACTGGTTGAGGCGTTGGGGTAGAGCGCCGGGCGAAAAAGTGGAAACCGGTTTTTCGCAAAACGCGCGCAATAAAGAATCTAAAGCATCGGGCGATTTCTATTAATCGCCCGATGCTTTAGGCGCAGTCGTTTTTCACGAATCGAAACCCCGCCCCGGCGGGGTTTTTTCTTGCGCAAGAAACGGGTCGCGCTGCGTGCAACGCACCGCCATTCTCGCTCCCGTAACAACGGAGCACCCCCATGTCTTTTATCATTTCAGGCCTGTCGGCTGAAGAATTCCAACCCTTATTTAGCCTGTCTGACGAGGCGCTCAAGACGCGCGGCGTCATCCGGAAAACGGTCAGCGCCAAGCCCGGCTTTCCCTGCCGCATCACGCTGGAAGATGCCGAACCCGGCGAGACCGTCTTGTTGCTTAACTATGAAAGCCACAAGACCGACAGCCCTTATCGGTCGTCTTACGCGATTTTTGTCCGTGAAAATGCCAGCGCCGCGCAGACTTTCACTGATGAATTACCGCCGGTTTTTAAGGGGCGGCCTATCGCTTTGCGCATTTTCGACCAGGGCGGAAATCTGATCGGCGCCGATCTCGACACCACCGGCGACTTGGCCGCCAAGATCGAGCACGCTTTCGACAATCCCGACGCCGCCTATATTCACGCCCACAACGCCATGCATGGTTGCTTTGCCGCTGAGATTAGGCGCGCGTCATAAGCGCCAAAACGCTTGCCTGACCTCATGTTGCGGTGCAGTATCGCACTCCCAAATGAGGAGCGAGCCATGACGGGCATTCAATCGGTAGGCATTATCGGCGCGGGGCAGATGGGCGCAGGCATTGCGCAGGTTTTAGCGCTGGCTGGCTATGACGTGATGCTGAACGACATTGATGCGGCGCAAATCGACGCCGCGCTCGCGGGCGTCAAGAAAGGCCTCGACCGCCAGACCGGCAAAGGCGCGATCAGCGCCGAGGACGCGGCGGCCGCTCTGTCGCGCATCGCACCGGCGACGGCGTTTGATGCGCTTGCCGATTGCGATTTGGTGATTGAATCGGCGGCGGAAAACCAAGCGGTGAAGAAAGAGATATTCACCAAGCTGTCAAAAATCTTGAAGCCGGACGCGCTGATGGCGTCGAACACCTCGTCGATTTCCATCACCGGCCTCGCGGCGGTTACCGACCGGCCGGAGAAATTTATCGGCATTCATTTCATGAACCCGGTGCCGGTGATGAAGCTGGTCGAGATTATTCGCGGCATTGCAACCTCAAGCGAGACGTTTGAGGCGACAAAAGCGCTGGTCGAAAAGCTTGGCAAAACCATGGCGGTGTCGGAAGATTTTCCCGCCTTCATCGTCAACCGTCTGTTGATGCCGATGATCAATGAAGCGATTTACACGCTCTATGAAGGCGTCGGCTCGGTTGAGGCCATCGACACCGCAATGAAACTTGGCGCCAATCATCCAATGGGGCCGCTTCAGCTTGCCGACTTTATCGGCCTCGACACCTGCCTCGCTATCATGCAGGTTTTGTATGAGGGGCTGGCCGATTCCAAATATCGTCCGTGTCCGTTGCTTGTAAAATATGCTGAAGCCGGATGGCTGGGGCGCAAAACCGGGCGCGGGTTTTACGACTATTCCGGCGCCGAGCCTGCGCCCACACGATAGGTGTTTGATCTTGCGCCGGTTAGCTGATCTAACCTCCCGCAGCGCGGCCAACGCGCCATTATCTGGGAGGAGACCATCATGACCGTTGCACGCATCACCGAAATTATCTGCGGCTCGTCAAAAAGCTTTCAAGACGCCATCGAGAAGGGGCTGGAGCGCGCCCAAAAAACGCTCAGCAATATTGAAGGCGCCTGGGTGAAGGACCAGTCGATGATTCTCGACAATGGAAAAATCAAGGAATATCGCGTCATCTTGAAGGTCACCTTTATCCTTAAAGGCTGACCGGCTTCGATTGCATAAAAAAACGGCCGCCCAGCATGAGCGGCCGTTTATTGTATGCGCCTTAGATTACTTCGTGTGCGTAACTTTTAGGTCCAGCACATCCGGCAAGGTCTGGGGCGTAGCGCCGCCCGATTCCAGCTCCGAGAACGAGACTGGCTCGGCCGGGTTAGCGCTGATTTCCAGCGTCCCGCCCTTGGCGACAAAATTGGCCACCGCTTCAACATAGCCAGACACCCGCGGGTTGAACTGCGCCAGTTGCATGCCGGATAACCGGATCATCGCCGGCGCCGACTGGCGCAAGTCTTCCCCCGATCCGCCCATCTGTAGGGCGGCAAGGTCAAAGATCGCATCCAGCGCTTTTTTATCTTCAAGCTTCAGCGAAAAATTATCGAACGCGCCCAACACCGCAAGCGGGTTGTCCTCGCCATTTTCCATCGCCTCAGCCGCATCATCAAGTTTCAGCCCGCTGAAACCGAGGCCCATGGAAATATTTGCCGCGCTATCGGCATTAACGACATACTCCAATGCGCCAACGCCGCTATCGGCATTCCAGTTCCATTCCGCATAGCCGTCGCCTTTCACCTCATCGAGACCGTGGCGCTTGAGGATCTCAACCACCGCCTCTTCGGTTTCCGGCACATAGGCGGTAAAATCATAAACCCCGCCTTTTGTGTCTGTACGAATTTTCGACGGCATCAACCAGGTGAATTCAGCCGCAGAAATCGTCGCTTCCTCAATCGTCGCCAGGCGGCGCCCCTCGACAAAGGTTTCCATATCCGTTGCTTTCATCGTCCCCAAATCAATCAGGTTACGCTCCGTCATCGGCGGCGCCTCGCCTTTCAATCCCCAACTCAGCAAGTTTGAAAAATCGATGTCGCGCCAGGCCAGCGCGGCGACTGTGGTTTGATCGCTAAGCGCCAGCAATTGTTTCAACGGCCCGCTCATCAACGCCGCACCCTGCGGGCCAAACGCCTGGCCGAGATTGGCGATCGCTTTGTCGGATTGCGATACTTTATAATCAAGCCCATTGGCGATGATGGCGCCGAGCTTGCCGTCAGCCATTCCAACAAATCTGAGATCGGGCGCAACCATCGCTATGCTGGCGCCTTCGCTCTCCTCTACGGAAAAAGAAATATCTTTGAAATAAAGCCCGGCAAGGCTCACCGCATTAAAGAACCGGGCTGCTTCATTGCCCTTGCCGTCGCTTTCCGGCCCGCCCTGACGGATGGCGAGCTTGTCAAACTCGATCCCGCCAATCGACATTGCACCCTCTTTTTCTTCAACGCCTTCGGCGCTGACATCAAGGAGACGCACTTTTTGAAACACCGTTTCAAACGGCGCATCGGCGCCAGCGTCCGTTGCATCGTTGATGCGCGCAATCGCATCCACATCAACGCCGTAAAATTCCGCGCGCTTGATGAGAATTCCTTCACCACCATCGTCATCGGCAAACCGCAAATTAGAAACCACCGTCGCGCCGATTTTTTTATCAAACGCAACGCTGTCATAGGTGGGGTTAGCTTCGTCCGGCATCATCGCCAGAAGCGCGGCAATATCGACCTCCTCGCCGTCTTTCAGCCGGAAGTCAGCATCCAGTGGCGAGGCGGCGGAGACTTTGGCCGCCTTGGCGCTGGCCGCGCTTTTGGGCGCTTCGCCGCCCGCATCTTTATCGCCGCACGCGACCAGCGCAAAGGCGATGGCGCCGGCAATAAGTATCTTTGAAATTCTCATGAATTTCTGCTCCCTCTTTGATTTTCCCAACACCCACAACGGTCGGCGCATATCCGCCAAAGTCGTAGACTAATATACTCCTAATCTGAAGTGTATTTTCATCTAGGATGCCTTGCGGCGCCCCCGCTATTCACCCGCCGGCATATGCGGCCAATCAGGGAATAGCCGATTTGACCAACCGTACTGCTTCCGGGCTGGTCCAATCCGCCTCGCCGACCAGCCGGCCGACCTCGCGCCCTTTGGCGTCATATAAAATGCTCACCGGCAACACATTGGCGCCGCCGATGGATGTTACAAAAATCAGCCGCGGATCGGCGTAAAGCTTGAGATTGGTAATTTCAAGGCGGTCGAGAAACTCCGCTGCCGCCACCGGCCCGCGCGGGTCGGCGGCAATCGCCACGACCTCAAATTTACGCCCGCCCAGCTCTTCCTGCAACGCATCCAGCGACGGCAATTCCTTCAGGCAGGGCGCACACCACGTCGCCCAGAAATTGACCAACACCGCGCGCCCGCGAAAATCCGCCAGCGATATTTGCCGCCCCTCATAGTCGAATGAAATCTTCGGCGCGCCGCGGGGCGGGAAAGCATAGACAAAATCGGCCATTTCACCGGTGAGAAGCGCGGTGTCATGGCTGAGCGCTGATGGCTGATTATCCCCGCGTGGCTGGACGCTGGCGGCTATAATAAAGTAGACGAGCGCAAGCGAGCCTGCCCCGCCCCACAAGAGTAGCCAAAATCGCGGTTGCCGAAACGCCGCCACAGCCGTGCTCCTTTTCAAGACGATTGAAGATTTAAGATGACAGATAAGACCAAGAACAAAGAAAGCCAAATCTGGGGCGGGCGATTTTCGCAAGGCCCGGCCGCCATCATGGAGGAAATCAACGCCTCCATCGATATAGACCGGCGGCTGTGGCGCGAAGACATTGCCGGCTCGCGCGCCCATAGCGACATGTTGTCCGCCGCCGGGATTATTTCCAGCGACGACAACCAGGCGATCCAGAACGGGCTCGACCAGATCGCCGGCGAGATTGAGCGCGGTGAATTTACTTTCTCCAAAGCGCTTGAAGACATTCACATGAATATCGAGGCGCGGCTGAAGGAAATTATCGGCGAACCTGCGGGGCGCCTGCACACCGCGCGCTCGCGCAACGACCAAGTGGCGACGGATTTTCGCATCTGGGTGCGGGAAGCTTGCGAACAGGCCGAGACCGGTTTGAAACTGTTGATGGTAAGCCTTGCGAAAAAAGCCCGCGACAATGCCGACGCGGTAATGCCGGGCTTTACGCATTTACAAACCGCCCAGCCAGTGACCTTCGGCCACCACCTGCTTGCCTATGTTGAAATGTTCTCGCGCGATGCGACGCGCTTTGCCGATGCGCGCGCGCGCATGAACGAATGCCCCCTGGGCGCGGCCGCGCTTGCCGGAACGTCGTTCCCGATTGACCGCGACGCCACTGCCACAGCGCTTGGGTTTGAACGCCCTTGCGCCAATTCGCTCGACGCGGTGTCGGCGCGCGATTTCGCATTGGAGGCGCTCAGCGCCGCGATGATCGCCGCCACGCATCTGTCGCGTCTTGCTGAAGAGCTGGTGTTATGGACATCGCCGCATTTTGATTTCGTGCGCCTGTCCGACAGTTTCTCGACCGGCTCGTCGATCATGCCGCAAAAGCGCAACCCGGACGCGGCCGAACTGGTGCGCGCCAAGGCCGGGCGGATAATCGCCTCCCTCACCAATTTGGCGATCGTCATGAAGGGGTTGCCGCTGGCCTATTCAAAAGACATGCAGGAAGACAAAGCCGCGACCTTTGAAGGCTTTGACGCGCTGGCGCTGGCGCTCGCCGCTATGACTGGCATGATCGGCGACTTAACCCCCAATCGCGCGGCGATGAAGGCCGCGGCCGGGCGCAGTTACGCCACCGCCACCGACCTTGCCGACTGGCTGGTGCGCATGCTCAACATGCCGTTCCGCGAGGCCCATCACGTTACCGGCGCGGTGGTTACGGCCGCCGAAAAGCGCGGGCTCGCGCTGGAGGCGCTCGATCTGAAGGTGATGCAAAAAATCGAGCCGCGCATTACCGACGAAGTTTTTTCTGTGCTGTCCGTTGACGCATCAGCGGCCTCGCGGACATCTTATGGCGGCGCCGCGCCGAAAAATGTAAAACGCGAAGCGGACCGCTGGATCGCCGCCCTTTCCAAGGAGACATAAATATGCGCGCCCTGATTATCTTGATGACCATCCTGTTTGCGGTTTCAGCCTGCGGCAAGAAGGCGCCCCTGCGCCCGCCGGAAGAGCCGCCCGAACAATCGCTGCGCTAAGGCGCTGAACAAGAGCCAACCCTTTGCATCATTTTACCTATAGAGAAAATCATCTGTTTGCAGAAGATGTTGACTTGACGGCGCTGGCGGACGAAGTCGGCACGCCGTTCTATGTCTATTGCGAGGCGACCTTGCGGCGGCATTTGCGCATCTTCGCCGACGCCTTTGCGGGTACCGATGCGCTGATCGCCTATTCGGTCAAAGCCAGCTCAAACATCTCGGTTTTGAAAGTCCTGGCCAGCGAAGGCGCCGGCGCGGATGTCGTCTCCGCCGGCGAGCTACACCGCGCGCGCGCCGCCGGCATTGCGCCAGAAAAAATCGTCTTTTCCGGCGTCGGCAAAACCCGTGACGAGCTGTCCTTCGCGCTGGATGCAAATATCTATCAGTTCAACGTCGAATCCGAGCCGGAGCTCGTCGCCCTCAACGAGATCGCACAGGCCAAAGGCCAGCGCGCTCCAATTGCGTTACGGATAAACCCCGATGTCGCGGCCGGCGGGCACGAGAATATTTCAACTGGCAAATCCGAAGACAAATTCGGCGTGCCATGGTCGCGCGCACGGGCCCTCTACGCTACAGCCCGCACCATGGGCGGCGTTGAAATCAAGGGCGTCGATGTTCATATCGGCTCGCAAATCGATGATCTGGCGCCATTCGAAGCGGCGTTTAAAAAAGTTGCCGTGCTGATTAACGATCTGCGCAGCGATGGCTGTGCGATTGAACGGCTCGACCTTGGCGGCGGGCTCGGTATTCCCTATGGCGAGGGCGCAACGCCGCCGCACCCTGATGCTTATGCGGCAATGATTAAACGGGTGACGGCCCCGCTCGGCGTGCAACTGATCTTCGAGCCCGGCCGAATGATCGCCGGCAATGCCGGCGCGCTCATTGCTCGCGTTATTTACGTCAAAGACGGCGCAACCCGCAAATTTATCATCTTAGACGCCGGCATGAACGACTTAATGCGCCCGGCGCTTTATGACGCCTATCACGAACTCTGGCCGGTGGTGAAAAGCTCCGACGCCAGCGAGGCCTATGATGTGGTCGGCCCGATATGCGAATCCACCGACCGCTTCGCCAAAGCCCGCACCCTGCCCGGCCAACATGCCGGCGACCTTATCGCCATCATGTCCGCCGGCGCCTATGGCGCATCGCAAACGTCGCAATACAACTCCCGCCCGCTGATACCTGAAATACTGGCGAGCGGCGAACGCTATGCGGTCATCCGCAAGCGGCCAACCCTCGATGAGATTATGGATGGCGAAGCGATTGCCGATTGGTTGCGCTAGAGCGCATTCACAAAAAGTGTGTGCGGTTTTTGGGTTCGAGTGAGGCGAGTAAG
>JAADIQ010000039.1 GCA_013151255.1 Alphaproteobacteria bacterium | reverse complement strand
TCCAGCAATTCAAGCTCGCGCGGATGCGCGACGCCGTCAGCGACGGCGATATGAAACAGGCAATCCAGCACATCTTCCAACACCGCCGGCGCATCGGCGAAAAGTTTCGTGACGCGTTTTAGATATTCGTCAAAGCCGGCGACGTCTTGCTGGGCGAGTTGATAGACCATGCGGACTTTGCCCGCATCCTGCTCATCAAACTGGAAAAAGTCCCGGAACGCTTCAACCTCATCGTCGGTGACGACGCCGTCGGCTTTGGCCATCTTTGCCGACAGGGCGATCAGCGCGATGGAAAACTCGGTTTCCTTGCGGCGCTGTTTTTGTGCGGCGAGCGTTTCCAACAACCCGCCAAGCGTGCGCCTGCCGGCTTCGAGAATGGTGGTTTCTATGCGGTCCCAAAGCGTCATGTGTACGGTTTAATCTGCAAGCGCGTGGATGGGAAGGCGCCAATGGTTAACGCCTCGCGCCGCGCTCATTTCTTATCCGGGTCGTAGTGCAATATCGGCGATAGCCATTTTTCCACCTCCGCCAGCGACATGGCTTTGCGCCTCGCATAATCAGCGACTTGGTCGCGCTCGATTTTACCGACACCGAAATAAAGCGAGGCCGGATGGGAGAAATAGAGCCCGCTCACCGAGGCCGGCGGGGTCATCGCGAAGCTTTCCGTCAGCGCCATGCCGGCGTTGGTCTCCGGGTCCAACAGCTGAAACAGCGTCGCCTTTTCGGTGTGGTCCGGCTGCGCCGGATAGCCCGGCGCCGGGCGAATGCCTTGATAGGCTTCCTTGATGAGCTGCTCGGGCGCAAAGTCCTCGTCTTTCGCAAAGGCCCAATGCTCGCGCCGCACACGTTCATGCATATGCTCGGCAAACGCCTCCGCCAGCCGGTCGGCGAGCGCTTTGGAAAGGATCGCCGAGTAATTATCGTGGCGCGCATCATGAGCGCTTGAAAATTCCTCCTCGCCAATCCCCGCCGTCACCGCAAAGCCGCCAATATAATCGGCGATGCCGGTTTCCTCCGGGGCGACAAAATCGGCCAGGCAATAATTGACGCCGCCTTCACGCTTGGCGATTTGCTGGCGCAGGCAATGCAGCACGGCAAGCTCTTCGTTGCGGGCCTCATCCTTATAAAGAACGATATCATCGCCGCGCGCATTCGCTGGCCACAGCCCGACAACGCCATGGGCGGTCAGTGCTTTGTCATCGATAATCTGGCGGAGCATCACCTGCGCATCGTCAAACAGCCCCCGCGCCGCCTCGCCAACTTTGGCGTCATCCAAAATTTGCGGGTAGCGCCCGTGCAGCTCCCAGGAGGCAAAGAACGGCGTCCAGTCGATATAGCGCGCTAGCGTTCCCAGGTCATAATCGCGGAAACTTTTAACGCCGGTGAAGGAAGGTTTGGGCGGCGTGTAACCTGACCAGTCAATCACCGGCTTGTTGGCGCGCGCCTCTGCGATGGTGATGCGCTTGGTTTTGCTGGCGCCTTTTGCATAGCTCGCGCGGATTTTGACATATTCTTGCGCGACGCCGTCAAGATAATCGCCGCGCCGCTCCTCTGACACCAGCGAGCCGGCAACGCCGACCGCGCGGCTGGCGTCGGTGACATAGACGACACCATGGTCATAGTTAGGCGCGATTTTCACCGCAGTGTGGGCGCGGCTGGTGGTCGCCCCGCCGATCAGCAGCGGTATGTCAAAACCCTCGCGCTTCATCTCCGAGGCGAGGTTGCGCATTTCATCGAGGCTCGGCGTGATCAATCCGGAAACGCCGATAATATCGACATTATGCGCGCGCGCCTCGCTGAGAATTTTCGCGGTCGGCACCATCACGCCCAAATCGATGATCTCGTAATTATTACATTGCAGCACCACGCCGACGATGTTCTTGCCAATGTCGTGCACATCGCCCTTCACCGTCGCCATCAAGATGACGCCGTTTGGTTTTCCCTGTTCGAGGCCCTGCTCCTCTTTTTCCTTTTCCATGAACGGCGTGAGGTAAGCCACCGACTGCTTCATCACCCGCGCTGATTTTACGACTTGCGGCAGGAACATTTTGCCGTCGCCAAACAGATCGCCAACGATGTTCATTGCGTCCATCAACGGGCCTTCAATGACATGCAAAGGGCGGCCGAGCTTTGCGCGCGCCTCTTCGGTGTCCTCGACGATAAATTCCGTAATGCCTTTGACCAGCGCATGGCGAAGCCGCTCCTCCACCGGGGCCTCACGCCACGACAAATCCTTGACCGTCACCTGACCGGCTTCGCCGTGATATTGTTCGGCGACTTCCAATAGACGCTCTGTCCCATCCGGGCGCCGGTTTAAAATTACGTCTTCAACCGCCTCGCGAAGCTTCGGTTCAATCTCGTCATAAATCGCTAGCTGTCCGGCATTGACGATGCCCATATCGAGGCCAGCCTTGATGGCATGGTATAAAAACACCGAATGCATCGCCTCGCGCACCGGCTCGTTGCCGCGAAACGAAAACGAAATGTTGGAGACCCCGCCGGAGACTTTCACATGTGGAAGATTGTCCTTGATGCGCTTTGTCGCCTCAAGAAAATCCACCGCATAATTGTCGTGCTCTTCAATGCCGGTGGCTACCGCAAAAATATTGGGGTCGAAAATAATATCTTCCGGCGGAAACCCCGCATCGGTGAGAAGTTTGTAGGAGCGCGCACAGATTTCAAACTTGCGGTCGGCGGTGTCGGCTTGCCCGTCCTCGTCAAACGCCATCACCACGCTGGCCGCGCCATAACGCATAATCTTACCGGCGTGTTCCAGAAACGCCGCCTCGCCTTCCTTCAGGGAAATCGAATTGACGATGGCTTTACCTTGAACATTTTTAAGCCCCTCTTCGATCACCTCCCATTTGGAGGAATCAATCATCACCGGCACACGCGAGATATCCGGCTCCGAGGCGATGAGGCGCAAGAAGGTCTGCATCGCTTCGACGCCGTCAAGCATGCCTTCGTCCATGTTAACGTCAATCACCTGGGCGCCGTTTTCCACCTGCTGGCGCGCCACCGCGAGGCCATCCTCGTAGCGTCCATCTTTAATCAGCTTACGGAATTTTGCCGAGCCGGTGACATTGGTTCGCTCGCCAATATTGACGAATGTTGCGCGCGCGGCGGCGCTCATTTCGGGCCCGCCCCATCGCCGCGGACAAGCCCCGGCAATCCGTCTATCGACACCGCATTGGCCTGATAACGGCGCTCTTTCCACTCATCGATTGGCTTGTGTTCCAGATGACGATGCAACTGCTCGCGCTCGCCTTTGAAATCAAAAAACGGCACGCCCCAGCCACAATTATCGGCGACCTTGTCGATGGAGATTTTTATAATCGCGCGGGCGCGGTCGAAAGCTGGGAACAACGCTTTTAGCTCTGCAAAGCCAGGCGTATCCATCGCCACCGCTTCGCCGCGACCATAGATCCGTAAAATACTCGCCGCGCCGTCAAACGCGCAAAACATCAACGTGATGCGGCCATTTTCATTCAGATGCGCATGGGTTTCAATGCCCGAGCCGCCAAGGTCAATCCAGGCGATGGTGCGCGCATCGAGAATACGAATACTGTCATAGCCCTTCGGCGACAGATTGACCGACCCGCTGGACGACAACGGCGCGGTGGCGACGAAGAAAACCTTCTGGCGCCGGATGAAATCTACATGGCTGTCGTTTAATGCTTCAAAGGTCTTGCCCATAAAACTAAATCGCTTTTTTACTTTTGTTGTTTTAGCGCCGATCGCTCATGCTGCATGGTCAATAGGTTTGACTGTGGGCCGGACGCCAAGCATGTGACACAGCGCATAAGCGAGGTCGTCGCGGTTAAGCGTGTAGAAGTGGAAATGATTGACACCGTGCTCGGCCAGTTCCTGACATTGCTCGGCCGCGACCGTCGCCGCAATCAGCCGGCGCGTTGACGGATCGTCTTCGAGGTTTTGAAACAGCTTCACCAACCGGCCCGGTACTGTCGTACCGCAAATATCGGCCATCCGCCGCATCCCGTTGAAGTTCGTCACCGGCATGATGCCGGGCACAATCGGGATATCGATGCCCGCCGCCCGGATCGTATCACGATAGCGCAGATAAGCAGTGTTGTCATAAAAGAACTGCGTGATCGCCCGTGTCGCGCCAGCGTCTATCTTGCGTTTCAGCATCTCGATATCGGCGTTCATCGACGGCGAATCGGGGTGCTTTTCCGGGTAACAACCAACGGTAATTTCAAACGGCGCAATTTTCATCGCCCCGGCGGCGAGTTCAGCTGCGTTGGCGTAGCCGTCCGGATGCGGAATATAGGGCTCTCCGGCGCCATTTGGCGGATCGCCGCGCAGGGCGACAATATGTTTAACGCCCGCCGCCCAATAGGACTTCAAAACCGCATCAATCTCATCGCGCGTCGCGGCGACACAAGTTAAATGCGCGGCCACCGGAATATTGGTTTCCTTAATGATGCGCGTGACGGTTTCATGGGTACGCTCGCGCGTTGAGCCGCCAGCGCCGTATGTGACGGAGACAAAATCCGGCCGCAACGGCGCCAGTTTATTCACTGCCGACCACAGCTTTTCGTGCATCGCCGGCGTCTTGGGCGGAAAGAATTCAAACGAGACATGAAGGTCTGACATTTTACTTCTCCATCATCACGCAGCACTGCGCGCACGCAAGCGACGAACATCCGCCGGCGCACGACACAGCCATATTTTTACGGTGAGCTTCTTCTTCTCGCCCGAGGCTGGCGACAGGGTTTCAATCTGCTCCAGCTGCAATCCGGACGCCGCGCACCAGTCACGCACCTCATCATCTGAAAAACCCAGCCGGCGATGAGCATGTTCATCGCGCAGAAATTCCAGATCATGCGGTGCAAAATCGGAAATAATCAGACGCCCGCCAGGCTTTAACAATCGCGCCGCCTCGTCCACTGCCGCGCCGGGTTCAGCGAGGTAATGCAAGACGTGATGCACGCAAACCACATCCGCCGATGC
>JAADIQ010000084.1 GCA_013151255.1 Alphaproteobacteria bacterium | reverse complement strand
CGCGCACTGCGCAGGAGCTGGGGTCACAGCAGACCACCTTCATGAAAGCGAATGCCGAAGCGATGCAGAACGTTACTTCCACCTATGGCGGGGCGGATCCCAGTAAGCGCCTTGCCCGGCAAAGCGAGTTATATCGTGAAATCATGGAGCGGTCCGTGGATCATGTCTCCGCGGTTACTGAAACGGTCTCCGAGTCTTGTTGCGAGGCGATGGATCATATGACCGAGACTGCTGCAAGTTCGGCGGCCAAAGTGGCGCATCAGGACTCTTGCGAACATACGTCTAAATAAACCGGACAGTGCACAACTGTCTGATTATTCATGAAAATAAGGAACACGATCATGCCAGATGATGGCGCAGTATTAGCGAAACCAATTCAACGAAGCGATTCCACAAAGCCTTCACAAAAACCGATGGCGGCCACAGACCGCCCGGAGGCAGCGGACACGGCGGCCAAATCTGCGCCGCAGGCCGATATGCAAAGCATGACCAATTTCGCCGATTACCTGGTTGACGCCGCGCAGCGCAATATTTTGTTTCTGGATACGCTGCGCCAGCGCGCGAACAACATGCTGGAACATGAACGCCAGGGATTACCGCCGCTGTTGAATTTTAAATATGAGGAAATCGCCGACGCTACGGAGTTTGATCCGCCGACAAATTACAAGCTGCTGAAAATCCTCGAAGTAGATGACGTTTGCATCGAGGAGTGCCTCGATCTTGAAAAGCCGCCGGTGATGATTATCGAACCGCGCGCTGGTCATGGGGCCGGCATTGGCGGTTTCAAACGCGACTCTGAAGTCGGCATTGCATTGCATGAGGGCTACCCGGTCTATTTTGTTGTCTTTGCGCCTGAACCCGTGCCGGGTCAGACCTTGGCGGACGTCCTGCATTCGTTGCGGAGATTTGTTGAGACGCTTCGTGCTTTGCATGGCGGCAAGGCGCCAATCCTTTATGGTAATTGCCAGGGCGGCTGGGCGGCGGCGTTGCTGGCGGCGGATTGCGACGGGACTTCCGGTCCGGTGGTGATGAACGGCTCGCCGCTGTCTTACTGGGCGGGCGAGCCGGGCGCCAATCCGATGCGGCTGGCTGGCGGGCTGCTCGGCGGCTCATGGATAACGCATTTTCTTAGCGATATGGGGGCGGGCGTCTTTGACGGCGCCTGGCTCGTCCAAAATTTTGAAAATCTCAAGCCAGAATCGGCAATCTGGCGCAAATATGCTGACCTCTATCTCGACGTTGATGAGGAGAGGGATCGCTTTTTAGAGTTCGAGAGATGGTGGGGCGGGTTTTATCGTTTGAGCCGGGAGGAAATTCTCGCCATCGTCGAAAACCTGTTTATCGGCAATCAACTGGAACAGGGGTTGGTCGAACTCTGTCATGGCTGTGTTGTCGATTTGAAGAAAATCCAGAGCCCGCTGGTTATCTTCGCATCCTTTGGCGACAACATTACGCCGCCGCATCAAGCGCTTGGCTGGCTCCCGGTTGTTTATAAAACGACTGAAGAGTTGAAGGCGGCGGACCAGCGCATCGTCTATCTCATCAATCAGCATGCGGGACATCTCGGGATTTTTGTCTCTGCAAAGGTTGCGCGCTTTGAACACCGCGCGATCCTGGAAAGCCTCGACAAGATAGAAGCGCTCGAGCCTGGCCTTTATGAAATGCGGATCGATAATCCGACGGGCGATCCCGATTGCGACAAGGACCAGTATATGGTTCGTTTTGAGCCGCGCCGGGTCGAGGATATATCTTTCGATTATCCAAAAGACGCCTTTGAAAATGTCAAGGTCGTGTCCGAGGTTGGGGAAAGCATCTATGCGCATTTTTTCAGCCCATGGGTCCGCGCATGGGCCAACCCTGCTACCGCCGAAGCGTTCAGATGGATGCACCCGATGCGGACCACCCGCTACATGTATTCCGAAAAGCTAAATCCTTTCATGGCGATTGTAGCGACCGCCGCAGAGATGGCCGAAAAAGCACGCTGGCGCGTTGACCCCCATAATCCTTACCGGAAGGCTGAGCGCCACGCGGTTGATGCGGTTGAGGCTGGGATCAAGCGTGTACGCATCGCCCGCGACAACGCTGGCGAGCAAATCTTTGACCGGCTTTATAATCACCCCCCGTCGCAACCATGGATGTTTTCACCGCAAGCGCCCCGTCATGAAGACAACGGCGCAGGGTGAGATTATGTCCACGACGGATATTTGTATCGGCTGTGCGGATTGCCGCCACACTGCAGTATTAAAAAGAAGCGTCAACGTGTGAATGATCTCATGATGCAACATGTTTCAACATTGGACGACCTTCGCAAGCTTACAGAAGACGAGCCGCCATTGCGCGTCGGCGTTGTTTGCGCGGAAGAGGAAACGGTCCTTGAAACGGTTCGCAGCGCCAAGGCGTCAGGTCTGATTGAGCCGTTGTTAATTGGCGATCCTGCGCTCATTACCCAAAAGGCCGAAGCGCTCGGGCTGGATGTTGACCCCGACACGATTGCGGCGGCATGGACGGAGCAGCAGGCCTCGGCGACAGGCGCCAGCCTCCTGGCCGGCGGCGCTGTCGATACGCTGATGAAGGGTCATGTGCATACAGACGTATTCATGCGGGCGCTATTAGGTAAGGACACCAATCTGCGCCTGCCGGGCCAGCGCGTCAGCCATGTTTTTATTGCAGATATCCCGGCCTATCCAAAGCTCCTCGCAATTACCGACGCCGCGATTAATATTAGTCCGGACCTGGCGGCCAAAGCCCAAATTCTTCAAAACGCAATCGACGTTATGCATGGGATTAGCGTTAAACGACCAAAGGCAGCGATCCTTTCCGCTGTCGAGACCATCAATGTCTTGATCTCATCGACGACGGACGCGGCAGCGCTGACATTGATGGCGCGGCGCGGGCAAATCAAAGGCGCCGACGTAGATGGACCACTTGCGTTTGACAACGCTGTTTCAATCAAAGCGGCGGAGATAAAGGGGATAAAATCCACCGTGGCCGGGGAGGCGGATATTGTGCTCATGCCGGATCTTGTCTCCGGCAATATACTCGCGAAGAACCTCGAATATCTCAGCGGCGCGACTCTAGCGGGACTGGTTATCGGGTTGCAGGCGCCGATTGTCCTGTCGTCTCGCGCTGATCCGCCGTCTGCACGTCTTGCCGCATTAGCGCTCGTCCGGCTTTTGACGTCAGCGAGCGAACATTACGCCCCGCGCTTTACCAAGACCGACCTTTCCGACGAACCACAAGGGTGTTGTGCGCCGATGCCGGAAGAGGCGTGTTTTCCAGCAAGGGCAACCGGCTGATGGACACAAGCGCGCCCATCACTGTTGTCGGCGCCGGCCCGTCAGGTCTTGCAAGCGCCATCGTTCTGGCGCGCGCCGGTAAAAAAGTTGTTGTGCGCGAAAGCCACAAAAGTGTCGGCGCACGCTTTCACGGTGATTTTCAGGGACTTGAGAATTGGAGCGTTAAAACCGACGTGTTGGATGAGCTGCGTGATCTTGGCATTGCTACGGATTTCTCAGTTCATCCGATCCTTTCCGGCGCTGCTTATGACGCTGACGGGCGCAAGTATGAAGTGCGCGACGAGAAGCCTCTATATTATCTCGTCCGCCGCGGCCCCGGCGCGGATACGCTTGACAGCGCTCTATTGCAGGCCGCCAAAGAGGCCGGTGCGGAGATACGCTTTGGCGACAAGGTCGAGCGCGTGCCGCCCGACGCGATTGTTGCGACCGGACCGCGCCGTGCGGACGCTATCGCGACAGGATATATTTTTGAGACCGATATGGCGGACGCCAGCCATGTCAGCTTCGATGATCGGCTGGCGCCGTGGGGCTATGCCTATCTGCTAATCGCCAACGGTATTGGCACGCTCGCGGTTTGCATGTTTCGCGACTTCAAGAACCACGCCGCACATTTGAAGGAGGCGGTCGCTTATTTCGAACGCCTCACGGGTCTGAAAATGACCGACCCGAAACCCTTTGGCGGCTATGGCATGCTATCGCACATGACGCGTGTGGAGCGCGGCGGGCGATTGCTGGTTGGCGAGCGCGCCGGTTTGCAGGATGCGCTTGCTGGATTTGGGATGCGCTATGCGCTTGTTTCCGGCGCCTTGGCGGCGCGCGCCAAGATCAGCGGGCAATCTTACGCCTCATTGTTAAACCGCCGCGTGCGCTCCATTCATCGTGCAGGCATCGTCAACCGGTTCGTGTTTCAAACGCTCGGGAATAAACGGCGCGGATGGGCGCTGAGCAAACTGTCGAAGGGCGCGGCGCGGCGCGGGTTGCGCCGGCTTTATGGCGGGTCATTTTTTCACAGTCTTCTTTATCCGGGTGTGGCCTGGCGCCGCGCCGCGCGGCTAAACCATCCTGGTTGCGACCATATTGACTGCGACTGCCCCTGGTGCCGGATGCATGGCGTGCACTGATATCCGAATGTGAACACCATCGTGAGGGACCGACCAAACTATTGCGTAAGAGTATCACGAGAGAGGCTAAATGGAAAACGGGCGCATTAATCTCACAGGAAAAAGGGCTTGCCGTCGGTGTCGCCCTTGATGTGGTGTCAGTGACGATTACGTCGAGTTATGACTTCGATGGTTTTTAAAGAGCGCTACACGGAGGATATAGAATATGTCAGAAGAACATGAAAACTATCCGAAAAAGTCGCGGGTTTGGACCGCCTTTGCAGTATTTGCGGGCGCCATCGGGCTGTTGCTGGCCTATGAACACCGCGCGCACCTTCTTACGGGGAACGCTTTGTTGTTCGGGCTCCTAGCCGCGTGCATCGGCGTCCACCTGTTTATGCATGGCGGCCATGGTGGGCATGGCGGTGGCGGCGGAGAAAAGAAATGACCGGCGATGAAACCAATCTTGCGAGTTACGGATTATGGGTGCTGGTGTTTGTGAACGCCGCAATCTTCATCATATTTGCGTTCAGCTTCGCCAAACCGCAATCGGCCAGGGACTGGCGGTCTTTTGGCGCGTTCAGCGCATTCATTATCG
>JAADIQ010000065.1 GCA_013151255.1 Alphaproteobacteria bacterium | reverse complement strand
CGGAGGACTTTACCGACCTTCGATTTGACTTTTTCTTTTTGCAGCCTATGGACGGCCCTTCGCTCGGCGCCAACACCGCCGCAGCGGTCGATTATTGCAAACGCAATCCGCAATGGCGCCTCAGTGTCCAGACCCATAAAGTGCTGGGCATCGCCTGAGACGCGCCCTGCCGGATGAAGAAAACGAGGCCCGCCATGCGCATCGTCAAGTCGATTAAATTCGACGCCGCGCACTTCTTAGATCATGACCCTGCTGCACGGCCCTATGCGCGCCTGCATGGGCATTCCTTCACCATGGATGTGGAGATTGCCGGCGAGCCGGACCCGGAGGCCGGCTGGGTGGTGGATTTCGGCGATGTCGCTGATGCGCTGGAAGAGTTGCGCGAGGCGCTGGACCATCGCCTGCTCAACGAGGTTGAAGGGCTGGAGCGTCCGACGCTTGAAAATATCTGTCAGTGGGCGGCGGCGCGGCTGAAACCTAAGTTCAAAGGCCTCAAACAAATCCGCGTATCGCGCCCGTCAAATGGCGAGATGTGTATTTTTGACGTTGAAGAGTAGCGTGCTCTAGCCTTCGGCGTCGTCATTCATCCGTGCAATGAGATATTGCGCATCGCGGCAATAATTTGCTGCTGCGCGGTCGGCTCTGGCGAGCGCATGGTCAAGTTCGCCAAGCGCCTGGGTGATTTCCTCATAGGTGGCGAACGCATCGCGGGGCGGCGACAGGCCGAGGCCGCGCTCGCTGGCGTCAAGGCGCACCGGTGAGACGGAATAGCGCGTGGTGCCGCCGAGATTGACATCAAGATGGCGCTGGCCTTTGCCGATGAGGATAGCGGCGCGCGGGTCGGCCTGTTCGATGGTGTAATCGACCGACAGGCGCAACTCGTCATAATGTTCAGCCAGCAAAGCACGCCCGCCAGCGTCTTCGATATCTTTGGCCGAGATCGCGACCTCGCAAGCCTGCTCCAGCGTGTCGCGTATGCGGTCAATTGCATAGAGCGCGGCTTCAATCGCGCCGAGCGCATCGCGCACCGGATTTTCTTTGTCGTTCTCGACCGGGGCTTCAACGGTTATCGCCGGCTTGCGCAAGGCGCGGTCGACGCCGCTGGCGACATCCATCTCCGGTAGGGCGTCTTTACTTTTGTCGTCTTTTTTTCTGCCAAGCCAGCCGGCAAGCGGGCTGCGCTTGGCCGGTTTGCCCTCTTCGGGTGATTTTGATGCTGCAAACGCCACGCGGCTCTGCTCCTTCGAATGTCGGTATTGAAGGACAGATTACCCCCCATGGTTTTTAGGCGGCGTTAAACAAATGGTTAAATTTTATCGATGCGCCGTAGGGTCTGGCTCGTTATTTGCGCTCGCGGCTAATCCTCGCTTCGCGAGGGCCTGCGCGGGCGCGGCGCATAAGCGCCGGACTGCGGTCGCAGTCGTTTAGAACTACATTCAATGCGAGGCGCTATATAGGCCGCCGCCGACGAAAACGGCCGCCCTCGACCAGCCAGCCGGTCAATAAGGCTGCCGCGATAAGCACCAGCCAGGCCAGCGGCGGGGCCAGAGGTTTGTCTTTTATCGTGTCGATGCGCGCCGCACCGCGGGCGACGACGCCGGCCCAATCAGCGCCGGCGCGCGCGGAGGCGCCGCGGACTTTACGAACCGATGGCGGCGCGGCGCGCTCGCCGTTGCGGGTTGAAAACACGCCGCCGCCGGAGGCTTGCGTCAGCGCCGCCAGCGGTTTGCGGCTTGAGACCACGTCGACAAATTCCGGCGCCGCGGCAAGGCCGACAGCGCCAACCGCAAACAGGGCGTCCGAGCGGGCGCGATAAAGCCCGCGCGGCGCATTTTCAATCCGCGCCTCATAAATCCCGGGCGAGGTTTCCGTTAGGGCGTAGTCTGACTGTTTTCCATCCGGCGCGGTGACGACGACCGCCGGCGCGTCCTCGCCCATTGTCCGGCGGTGGATCACCAGCGCTTCGCCCGCGCCGGTCAGCGATAACGCCTCTTCTTCAAGTTCAGGCTCTTTCATCAGCCAATGGGCGATGCGCCGCAACAGCTCCGCATGCGGCCCGCCGCCGTCAAACCCGCGCGCCCACAGCCACACATGATCGGACAGCAAGAGTCCGATGCGGCCTTTGCCAACGCGGTCAAGAATAAGGAGCGGGGCGTCGTCTGGCCCCGACAGCAGCGCCTGGCCGCGCAGTTGCGTCACCGGCATGATCCGCAGCCAGCGGCCCCAGAAGCCTTCTTCGGGCAGGTTGTCGGTTACCGGGTGGCGCTTGCCAAGATCGGTGACAAGCGGGCGGTAGGCGCGTTCCACCGCGCCGCCGGCGGGGATGGCGGGGAGAATAAAGGACAGGTTTCGCCTTGAGGCGAGGCTGCGCGCGCCATTATATTCCGGGCCCGCCGCAATTAGAATGCCGCCGCCTTGCTCCACATAACGCGCGATATTGTCGAAGTGAAACGAATCCAAAACGGCGCGATAGGTGTAGCGGTCGAAAATCAACAGATCGAATTCCATCAGTTTGTCGATGAAAAGCTCGTTTTGCGGGAATTGAATCAGCGCCAGTTCCGAGACCGGTGTGCCGTCGTTTTTGTCTATCGGCCGCAGGATGGTGAAATGCACCAGATCGACAGCCGGGTCCGATTTTAAAAGATTGCGCCACACCCGTTCGCCCGGATGCGGTTCGCCGGAGATTAACAAAACCCGCAAGCGATCGCGAATGGCGGTGATCGGCAGGACGGCAATATTGTTGCGCGTGGTTAACTCGCCGTCGAGCGGTGCGACTTCCAACTCGACAATAGTGCGGCCGGGCCGGCCGAGCGGCGTGTCAAAGCTCGCCTCAACGCCGAACGGTGCGGGCTGGCGCAAAACTTCCTCGCCATTGATGCGCAGGACGACGATGGCCGATGCGGGGTTGTCGATGATGGTTTCATCGGGGCCCAGATCATCAATCCGGAACGAGACCCGCACCGGCTGCCCGACAATGCCGTAGCGCGGCGCATTGGTGAGGGTGATCTTGCGGTCGCGCTCTCCCTTGCGTCCGGTGAGGAGGAGATGCACCGGCGCGTCAACGGTGAGCGGCAGGTTGGCGTCTTGCGCATCGGCCGCCTGACCGTCGGTGATGATGAACACCCCGCCAAGGCGCGCGCGCGGCGTATCGGCGAGGGCCGATTTCAGCGCCGCGACGGTGCGGGTTTCTTCCGCGCCATCAAATTCGATGATGCGCGGCTCAACACCGCCAAGTGCGGTGATTGCCGCTTCAAGTCTCGCGGCCGTCTCAGTGGTGATGACATCGCGGCCATCGAGCGATTGGCTGGCGCTTTTATCGACCAGGATGAGCGCGATATCATCGAGCGGAGTTTGCTCGGCGACGCGGATCAGCGGGTTCAACAACAGCGCGAACAAGCCGGCAATCGCGATGGTGCGAAAGACGCCGCCTTTCCAGCTCATAATGAGGCTCACCCCGGCGAGCGCCACAGCGATCACCGCGGCGGCGATAAGCGCCCAGTTGGCGAGGAAGGGATCAAACACGATATTCACTTGCCGAGCCGTTCCAGAAGGATCGGCGTGTGGACCTGATCCGATTTATAATTGCCGGTAAACGCCACCATGACGATGTTGACCCCGGCGCGATACGCAAACTCACGCGCGCGTTCGCCGCCCTGGCCCATGGGTTTGACCGGGCGGCCAAGAAAATCGCTCGCCCAGGCGCCGGCCCAGTCACGCCCGCCAATGATCAGCGGCGTAACGCTATCATTGGCGCCGCTGGTTTGCGCCGCCACCCATACCGGGTTGTTGTCGAGCCGGCCGGGGAGATCGTTGAGCAAATAAAATGACCGGGTCAAAACATGGGTTGCGTCGACGGCGATCAGCGGCGGCGTGTTGAGTTGTGAAAGAATACGTTGCAACGCCGCCGCTTCCGGGGTTGAGCCGGCGCTGATAGCGCGCTCGTCGTCGCGGGTGTCAAACAGGATGAGCCCGCCAAAACGCATAAAGTTTTCAATATTAGCAAGCGCCGTCTCGGACGGCGCCGACGCGCCGGCGACCACCGGCCAATACAAAAACGGATAGACCGATAAATCATCCGTCTCTGGATTAATTCCCACAGGCGGTCCGGGCTCGAGCGCTGTGCGGCGGTATAGCTCGCGGCTGAGCCCGGCCAGCGCCTGCTCGGAAAGCTTGTCCATCGCCGGATCGCCGGTTTCGACAAAGGCCAGCCTGGTGGTCAGCGTTGTGGCTATGGTCTTGGCGTCAATTTCCGGATCGAGCGGTTGCGCGCGCGCATCCGGCGCCAATGGCGCGAGCGTCATCGACGCGATGATAGCGGCTGTGGCGATGCGGCCTAGGCGAAGCTTGCCGGCGAGGATCAGCGTCGCCAGCCCGTCGATTAAGAGCAGCGCCAGCGCTGCGGCAAACAAAAACGGGCCGAGCCGCCGGGGCGGGTCGCCCGCGTAAGCCGTGCGCGCAACGCCGGTGACCTTCAACGGCGCAAATGTTGTCTCAGCGGTGATGACGTTAAGCGCCAGCGGCGCCTCGGGCGCGCCATAAAACCCCGGGCGGCGGTTTGGCCCGGCGGGGTCGGCAAGCTCCATGGGGGTCAGCGCCGGGTCGGTATCACCGGGCCGTTCGAGCCGCGCAAAACCATCGAGCAAACGCAAAGGCGGCTGGCGCGCGGCGACGTCGCCGTCGGCGTTTTCGGGGCCGAGCGTTGAGAGGAAAATCAACCTGCGCAGCATCTCGCCAAACACGCCGGAGACCGGCAGGTCCGACCATTGCGGCGTGGCGGTGACGTGAAACAGAACGATGACGCCGGCGCCAAAACGCTCGCCGGTGACCAGCGGGGTTCCGTCTTCAAGCCGCGCCCAGCTGCGCGTCGTGGTCTCGCCGCCGGGCTGGGCGAGGATTTGTTGGCGGATGAAAACATCGTCAGGCGGGGTCAGCCCCGCAAACGGGCTGTCGGCCGGAAACGCATCAAGCCGTTGCGGCGTTTCCCAGGTGAGCGCGCCGCCAAA
>JAADIQ010000049.1 GCA_013151255.1 Alphaproteobacteria bacterium | reverse complement strand
GGTCGCCGAAGAGGCGACATTTGAATATGACTCACTGACCCTCAACTGGCGCGATATAAAAACCTACCATCATCGCCTGTTGCGATATTCCGAGCGCCACCTTCAAAAAGTTATTCTCTATCGTCTCTTGAAACAAAATGGCGTCACGGCGATGCCGGACAATATTTACGAGATTTATTCAAGCGACAACGTTCGCCAATTGCGCCCGCGCCTTGACCCGGTGAATTTCTGGTATGATCGCGTGATGTTAAAGCGCGTGCGCCGTCAAAATCTGGGTGCGTTTAGGCGGGTTTAGAGCGCCGGGCGAAAAAGTGGAAACCGGTTTTTCGCACCCGACCGCGAAGGCGGTCAGATCATTATCAGCGCGCCTTCACGCGCGGGCCGGCGCGCAGCAAATAATCTAGAACACCGAGGATTAAAAAATCCTCAGCGTTCTAGTTTGACTTCTCAACCTGCGTAAATTCAAGCTCTACCGGCGTCGCCCGGCCGAAGATCGAAACCGCCACTTTAAGCCGCGTGGTTTCCTCATCGACATCCTCAACTACGCCCGAGAAGGAAGCAAACGGCCCGTCCGTAACGTGAACGGTCTCGCCAATCTCGAAAGTAATCGTCAGGCGCGGCGCGGTCTCGCCGTCTTCGACAACGCCGCGGATGCGATCGACTTCCTTTTGCGGCACCGGCATCGGCTTGTTGCCAGAACCCAAAAATCCAGTAACTTTGGGGGTGTCTTTTATCAGGTGATAGGTATCGTCCGTCATCACCATGTTGACCAAAACATAGCCCGGAAAAAACCGCCGCTCGGTATTGACCTTGCGCCCGCGCCGCATCTCGGTGATCTCTTCGGTCGGCACATAGATTTCTTCAATCAGGTCTTCGAGCCCTTTTTCCTTGGCGGAAAGCAGGATGGCATCGCCGACCTTCTTTTCGAAGTTCGAATATGCGTGAACGATGTACCATTTCGCAGTCATGTCGCAGTCCGTTATTGTCTGTTAATTATCCAGCGAAACGCAATCGATGGGGAGAAGGTTGCAAACGCCAAACCGTAAGCCCTGGTCGACCAGGAAGAAAAACACCGCCATGATCAACACCATGATCAACACCATAATCGTCGACACCATGGTTTCATTGCGCGACGTCCAGGTGACTTTCGAGGCTTCGTTGCGAACTTGCTGAATAAATTCGAACGGGCTGGTCTTTTTCTTTTTTTTCGCCTCGGCAGCCTTGCCTTCGATTACCGGCGCATCGCCGCCTGATTTCTTTTTCTTCGCCATTTTCCGCCACGCTTTCGCCGTCTAAAATCGCCCGCCCCGACTATCTCCAGAATTGCAGATACCCAGAATTCTAGATACCAGGGCTCGTGCGCCGTATTGACGCTGACAGTCTCCAGAAGCTTTCAGAAGATATGCGCTTAGGTAAACCATTTCCGCGCGTCGTCAAGGACTGGCGGAACTATCTCGCACTGCAACTGAATGCTGAAAAGATAGGCGGACTGTCCGAAATCCGCGAGACAAACGCTAGCCTAGGGTAACCTATTGATTTTAAATATATATAGAGCATTTCGGTTATGCCGCCTCGTTTAGCAAAATAACCGCCGGGCAGATGGCGGCAGCGATGACAGCGCGCGCCACTTACTTAGTTGAAGTTGCCGCCCGGAACGGCATTGCGCTTGAGTGCGGGCGCAACCATTTGGGCGACTTCAGTTTTTTGAAACTTTCCCCTAACGGCCAACGCAAGGCGTCAAGCCCGATCACCGCATATATTTGTGCGTTGAATGTGTGTCATAAAACCGAAACAACCCGCAGCGTTTGGCTGTCATCAAACTTGCAATTGCTGCTGCTGCGCAACACTCAAATTACAATTTCGTCTTAGTTGCGCATGCACCTTTGATATTAGCCTTAATAATGCCACAATAACGATTCGGTTGCGTTTGGGAGGCGACGAAATGGGTCGCTTCATGCGGTTTCGTTCTCAAGTTTAAAATTAGCTGAGGGGTATTATGTTTTCTAAAAGATACGGATTAATGACGTCGGTGGCGCTCGCTACAATGATGGCCGCGCCGGTTGTTCTCGCCCAGCAAACTACATCAACTATTGGCGGCAGGGTCACATCGAGCGACGGCGCTGCGGTCACGGACGCAACGGTTTCGATAACTGATACGCGCACCGGAAGGGTGCGGACCTCAACAACGAACTCGCAAGGCGCCTTCAGCTTTTCCAGCCTCATCGTTGGCGGGCCCTATACGTTACGCGTCTCCGCACCGTCCTATAGAGACCAGCGGATCACAGACCTTCGCGCGGACCTATCCAGCGATGTTTCCGTTCCCGTGGTTCTGTCTCCCGGCGCTGCAACAAGCGACGAGATCATCGTCACCGCGACTGCGCTGCGCCTTTCTAATGTCGCCCTTGGGCCAAGTTCCAGTTTTGATCTGGAAGACCTCACCAACCTGCCGTCAACGTCACGGCAAATCCGCGACATCATCCGTGTTGACCCGCGTGTAACGATCGGTCGCTCTCAACAAGACCCGTCAGCTGGTCGCGGCACCGGCATCAGCTGCCTTGGCTCCTCCAACCGCACCAACTCCTTCACCATTGACGGGGTGCGCGCAAATGACGGGTTTGGCTTGAATACATCCGGCAACCTCGCCCGGAATACATTTCCCATTCCGTTCGATTCACTCGCAGCCGCCGCAGTGGAGTTTTCACCGGTTGACGTAGAGTACGGACAATTCAGCGGCTGTAACATCAACGTCGTCACCAAATCCGGCACCAACGAATTCCATGGCTCGGGTTTCTTCTTATACAATAACGACTCCCTCACCGGTAATTCCGTTGAAGGCGTTGAGTTCGATCAAGGAAGCTTCGACCGCTACAATTGGGGTGCTGAAATTGGCGGCCCGGTTATCAAAGACAAACTGTTCTTCTACGGCTCCTATGAAGAAACCGACACCGCCGCAGTCAGCAGCGTCGGCCCGGCGGGAAGCGGCTTCCCAATTGAAACAACGCTAACAAGCGCTGAAACCGAACAAATTCGCAATATTTTGATCAATTCCTATGGCCGCGATCCGGGCGAGCTTATTCGTAACCTGCCGCAAACTTCGCGCCGTATTTTCGGCCGCGTCGACTGGAACATCAACGAAGACCACCGCCTTGAGGCGACCTATGCACGCCTCAACGAAGAAACCATCATCGGCGACGACATTAATAGCGGTCGTGGAGGATTTACGTTTTCTGATAACTTCCACCGCCGGGGGTCAATGTCGCAAACCTATGGCTTGCGGATATTCTCGAACTGGACGGATAAATTATCGACTGAGTTTAGAGTGTCGCGACAAGACGTCGATGACCTTCAGGACCCGTTTGGCGGCGGCGAAGCGCAACTGGACAACATTCCGCGGATCGCAGTTAGCTCAGGCTTTTTCTCAGGCGGCCCCGGGGAATTCTTCGGGCAAGATTTCGTCTCCGGTCCCGGCACCTTCCGTTCAGCGAACCAGTTGAACTACACAACCGACCAACTCAAATTCAAAGCTGATTATTCAACCGGGAACCATCTATTTACGGCTGGATATGAACTTGAACGCGTTGACGTCTTCAACCTGTTTATCATCAACGCAACAGGCACAGTTTTCTTCAGTAATATAGCAGACCTCGCTGCCGGGAACGCATCAAATATCCGCGCGGGCGTTTCGTTCACACAAGATCCGAGCGACGCGGCCGCACAATATAAGCGCACGGTTCATACCTTATATGCGCAGGACAAATGGTCTGTTACCAATAACTTGGAGGTAGTGCTCGGTCTGCGTTACGATTTTTATAAGTCTGGGTCCGCACCTTTAGAAAACCCGAACTTCATCTCCCGTTACGGTTTCTCCAACACCCAGGCGTTTGATGGGCTGGATGCATTGCAACCGCGGATTGGCCTGAATTATACGCTGCCGGAACGGTTTGGCGACACACGCGTCTCCGCTGGTTTTGCAGCCTTCTCCGGCGGCGATCCGAGCGTCTGGTTTGCTAACTCATTCCAGAACTTCGGCGGCGCCTTGGGGGTCGGTGATGCACTGACGTCGTGCAACCCGGCCGATCTCATGGTCTTAAGCGGCGGCTCCTTCGGGGGAATACCGCAATGCGTCCTTGATGGAGGCCAGGCGCAAGCCCTGAACTTTAACGGTAATGTTGCAGCGACGGACCCGGATTTCAAAATCCCAACGATCCACCGCTATAGCGGTAATCTTTCCCATCGGACCGATTTCAGTTCTTCATTCCTCAGCGACTGGGACCTGCGGTTCGATGTGATCTACTCTGACCTTCTTAATGCTGTCGATTTCGTCGATCTGCGGCTAAATCAAAACGGCACAGCACCGGACGGTCGACCACTTTTCGAAACTGTCGATCCGCTGGCTGCCGGGTGCCTCGCGACATTTAACGGGATACGCCAAGGCTATTCAGGCGACACGACAAATTGTGGCGGCAGCCCACAAGCCATTTTGCTCACCAATACGTTAAATGGCGGCGGCTACACATTCAGCGTTTCCGCTCAAGCGGCGAAAGATTTTGAAATATCCGATCGCACTTCGCTTAGCTTGAACATCGGTTACGCCTATAACGAATCCGTAATTGGAAATGCAGGCTCTCTCTTTACGGCGGACGAAAACTTCCGTGAAGTTCCGACCTCTGATTTCAACAATGTTCCGCTTGGCCAGTCGCCGCGGAATGTCACCAATAATTTTGTGTTATCATCGACGCTCTCCCACGAGTTCATGACTGATTACCCAACCAGCCTGACCGCGTTCTTCCGCTATCGCGGCGGCACGTCGCTGAGCCCGACATTTGAGCAGCCAAGGTTTGGCGACCCGAGCGATAGAGCGCGTAGCCTGCTTTATATTCCGGACGGACCAAGTGACCCACTGGTCACCTTTGCGCCTGGCTTCGATCAAACGGCATTCTTCAATTTCATTGAGGAAAACGGCCTTGATAAATTTGCCGGGGGTATTGCCGGTAAAAGCTCCATCAGACAGGATG
>JAADIQ010000032.1 GCA_013151255.1 Alphaproteobacteria bacterium | reverse complement strand
TGCTCTAGTCTCAGAGTTTCAACCTAATTCCGGCATAGAAGAACCGCCCGACATTATCATAAACGCCAAAGCCGCCGAGATAGGTATTTGGATTATTCGGCGGTTCAACATTGAAGACATTGTTGATCCCGCCATAGATTGTCGCGCGCTCTTCAATCTGCCAACCGATATAGAGGTCATTATAGAGTTTCGCGCCGACCCTGTCTAAGCCGATTGGGAACCGTTCCGTCACGGCTTGCCTGTCGAGTACGGCCGAGCCGACATAATAGCTGAACCAGTTGAAGTTCACTGGGCCCGACGAATAGCTGGCGCTCATCGTTCCCTCCCAATAGGACGAGCCGAGCTCATTGGCGAAGATAATCAGCGTAGACGGGTCGCCTGCATCCACCAGCTCCTGGCTTTTCAACCGTCTTGTGGCGGAAATCTGCAAATTCAATTCGCCTGCTTCATCGGCAAAAAGACCCGGCGCCGGAACACTATACTGGGTCGTAATATCAATCCCCGATGCGCGCAGATTACCGACATTGATGGGGCTGTTTTGCACCTCAATAATGGCGCCGTCTGCGCGCCGCGTGATGAGTCCGCAAAAAGAGTTGGCGATATTGTCAGCGTCAACGCAGCGGTCAACGATATCGGTGATGGCGATCGATTCCACCGCCTCGTCAATCCCGGTGGTCCAGTAATCTACCGCGAGCGAGAAGCCGGACATGAACTCCGGTGTAAAGACGCCGCCAACGGTCCAGGTATTGGCCGTTTCCGGCGACAGGTCCGGATTGCCGCCGCTCAGGGTCTGCTTAGAGCTGCCGCTAAACGGATCGACAAAGCCGGCAGGCAAACCCAGCGCCGCACAGTTTGTCGCGCGGGTTGACGAGCCGAGATTAATGAACGCGGCGCTACACGGATCATTGATAAACACGAAGGAAGCCGTACCCGGATCAAAGAGTTCGATGAGGTTTGGCGCTCGGATTGAATGGTCGCGTGATCCGCGAAGCCTGATGTTGGAATCAAGTTCCCAGTTTGCGGTGACCTTCCAGGCGGTGGATGCTCCCGTGGTGTTATAATCGGAATAACGCACCGCCGCACCGACTTCAAAAGACTTAACGAATGGCTTATCCGCCAAAACCGGCGCCAATACCTCGCCATAGACTTCCCAGACGTTGAAGTCCGCCTCAACGTCCTGGCTGCCGGCCGTCAATGAAAGCTGCCCTGATCTCGCCAACTCGTCGTCAACAAGCCTGAGGGACTCTTTACGATACTCAAACCCCGCCGCCATTTTGACATCACCGGCCGGCACGGAAAATAATGGGCCGTTAGCGGAGGCCCCCGCAACGGACTGCGTGGTCCGCACTTCTGTTCTGCTGGTGTACTGAAAATAATCTTTCGATGCCTGGCTGTTCATCGACGGGCCAAGGAGATTAAACGGCAAACACCCCGCGGCGCGGGCCGCGACATCACGACAAACCGGCGCACCGCCAGGTCCGGAGATCACATCAACTGCTTGCAGGAAATTCGCTTGTATGGTCTGGCCTTCGGTGCGTGACGAGAAGTCATTGCGGCCATATTGGTAAAAAGCGTCCCACAGCCAGTCATTTCCTAACTCGCCGTCAAAACCGCCGGCTATTGTGAACGTATCGCGATTGTTGAAGGTCGGACGAACGCCCAAATCCTCATGCGTACGGTAAACGTAGATATAGTTGTAATAGTAATAACTGTTATCCATCAGCACCGTGACATCGGTCGGGAGCAGAGGGTTCTCGCGGAAAATCGTCAGACCAGAATCGAATAAGGGTTGGAACCGGTCTTCCGATTCGGTTCTTCCATATTCGCCGGACAAGTTGAAATTGATGTGATCGTTGACCTCATAGGTGAGTTTGGCGATGCCGGTATAAGTGTCGAGGCCGGAACGCAGTTGATCATATTTGGCGAGGTCAAAATCAATATCTCTGTCGTCGCCGGCTGTGGCGACAAAGAAGCCCGGTGCAAACGGCCCGTCGCCATAAGTTTTGGCCTGTAAATTCGGATTGACCGTATATTCCGTCCCATCGACGTAGAATGTCCCTGTTGTTGCGAAACCGCTAAAGACGAAATTGTCGAAGCGGCGCAAATTGGAAATACCGTCATTGGGTCCGGTGTTGTCCGGATTAGCGAAGAACCCTTGCGCCTGCTGACCAAACCGGCGCTGATTGCCCATCAGGATATTTTGCTTGGAATAAGACCCGCCAATGCTGATATTGCCGCGATCATCGTCAAAGTTCAGACCCGCATGCAAGCTAAGCCATTTGGTGTCGGCGCCGCCGCCCTGTCCAGGCCATCCGCCTTCGGCGTTAAATTCAAGCCCTTCAAAATCCTTTTTGAGGATGATGTTGACAACGCCGGTCACCGCATCTGCGCCGTATACGGCTGATGCGCCGCCGGTGATGACTTCCACGGTCTCAACCATGCTGGGCGGAATGCTCGAAATATCCACCGCCGCAGAAAACCGGCTGCCAGGAACGCGGCGTCTGCCGTCGATCAAGGTCAACGTCCGGTTGGAGCCGAGCCCGCGCAAATCAAGAAACGAAGCGCCGCTTTGAAAAGTGCCGCCGGTCGATGTGCTCAGACCCGTGCCAGGGGAAATTGAAGGCAGCCGTGTAATAATGTCTGACAGTTGGGTCAGGCCGGACTGTTCGATGGTGGTGCTGTCGATAATTGTAGTTGGCGTTGGCGATGAAAAAGGCGAGCGGCGAATGCGCGAGCCGGTGACGATGACTTCGTCGCGTTTTTGTCCGCCCGCAAAGTCGCCCTGCGCATCAGGAACACTTTCTACAGCCCGATCTTCTTGCGTAGCCAGCTGAGCCACGCGAAACGAGGACACCCCCTGATCCGACTTGTAATTAGCGGCGAGGCGTTCGGGCGAGCCGACGGCGATGGTGCGGTCATTGACATATTTAAACACCAGGCCGGAATCTTTTAAAATTGTGTCGAGCGCTTCTTTTTCGGTATAGGCGCCTTCAAGCTTTTGGGCGGTCATGCCTTTTGCATCAGCCGAGTAGACCACAATCTGCTTGTCGTAATTTTGCGCAAGCTGGTTGAGCGCGGTCTCCATCGATTGCGCTTCTATAACCAGGTCAGAGGTTGCCGCAGCCTGGGCTTGCACCGGCGCAGCCGCCATCACCGCCGTGATCGCCAGCGTGCTCGCGAACAGCTTTGATCGGGTCTTAAAGCCTTGTTTGTTTGATGCGTTAGTCATTAAATGTATCCCGCTCCCTTGGTTTTTAGGCCCCTCTCGGTGATATCCCGAGAATAAACGCTTTTTTCACTCGAGGGCGCGATGAATTGCGCCCCTTTGATATAAAGTGCGCCCCTATAATAAAGAGCGGTTTTGCGCGGTGTTTTGGGGACCGGATTTTCATGGGTTTTTAATATTTTTTCGCCGCACACGATTTTGTGACATATTTACCACGAAGTATTTTCGCGAAATCAGTCCCCAAAATGCGGCCCGGAACCACTCTTTATAGTATGAGTGGTTTTATCGCATAAGTTGTTCCGGCAGCGGAACTTTGGCCAGATTTGGACAGATAAAGGACGGTTTTACTTGAAGAGGCCTGAACAGGCATATCGACGGGACCGACGCTTTGGCGGCGTCATTAAACAGTATGCGCCGCAATTGCACCATTTCCTGTCGTCGCGCCTTAATAGTGAAACAGAAGCCCAGGATTTAGCGCAGGAAGCATATTTACGGCTCACCCGCGTCGCCCGCCCTGAATTAATCCGTTCGCCGGAAGCCTATTTATTCCGGATCGCAAGCAATCTTGCCAATGAGCGTTTGTTGAAACGCGCCCAGGACCCGGCCTTTGTCCCCCTGGACGGTCTGGAGCAAGCCGGCGAAGACGGCGATGGCGCGGCGTTCGAAGGAACGCTTGATCAACGCGCTGAAATTGTCCGGCTGGAAGAGATACTCGATGAGATGCCGCCGCTCTATCGTGCAGTGTTGTTGCTGCGCAAACGAGACGGCTATTCCCATTCGGAAATCGCCGAGAAACTGAGTATCGCGCCGAGTACGGTGCATACCTATTTAAAGCGCGCCCTCAAGAAATGTCGTGCGCGCTGGTCGGAGTAGAGGAAATGTCGGACGCTAAGATTAAAAATCCGCAGATAGCAGAAGAGGCCGCCGATTGGGCGGTGACGCTGGATGCTGACGACTTGTCTTCAAACCAGAAGCTGAAGCTCGCCGACTGGTTGCTGGAATCCCCGCGTCATGTGGAAGAATTACTGATTGCCGCAACCCTTCTCGATGCGTTTGACGGCGTCGATGCAGACAAATCCCGCTCGGTCGATGCACTGATTTCCAGCCTCCCAACGGAGGTTGTGTCGATTGTGCAGGACGCTCAGCAATCACCCCGCAACGACGATGCGGTTTCGAGCGATGTTCCGGCGCCGCGCCTGCCCTGGCTCCAATGGGTTGGCGTTGGGGCCGCCGCTTCAATGGCGCTTGCCATAATCAGCCTTGCTGTCGCGCCGCAATTTGCAGCGCGGTCTATCGATGGCGTTCAGATCGCCAATACCAGCAATGACGGGTCGTCAGGCTTCGCTACCAAGCTCGGCGAGCAACGCAAGATGACGCTGGAAGACGGCTCCATCATCCATGTGAACACGCAGTCAGAAGTGGTTATCCGCTACGAAGAGCATCAGCGGGTTGTTGAACTCCTGCGCGGGGAAGCGCTGTTTGAGGTTGCCCATAACCCCGACCGCCCGTTTCGGGTAATCGCCGGCGACACGATCGCCGAAGCGATCGGCACGACGTTCAATGTCTACCGGACCGGCGATCAGACGACGGTTGCGGTCATCGACGGTAAAGTCGCGGTGATGACCGAGAAAGATTTCGTCAGCGCAGTCGCCCCTGATGGAGTCGCAGCTGTAGATATCGGGCGGACCGACGATGGCCGGTTATTATTGGCGGCGGGTCAAAAAGCGGACATCACCCCGCAAGCAAAAACCGTTCGGATTGCGGCGGCGAATGTCAAAGCTGTAACGTCCTGGCGCGTCGGCCAGTTGATTTTCGAAGGAGACAGCCTGGCTGAGATCGCCAAGCAGTTTAACCGGTATAATCGCACCCGAATTGTCATTGCCGACGACAGGCTGGCGTCGACAGAGTTCTCCGGGGTGTTTGACGCTGATGATCCAGAATCCCTGATCGAATTTCTGGAGTTGGCTGATAATATCCGCGTTGACCGTCACAGCTCGGGCGTTATCAAACTATCACCCAGATAGTCTCTACGATCATTTCATTCGGACGTTTACGGAAGGCGATGTGCTGAACCCATGAGAGCATTCATTAACGCCATCCGCGTTCCAAGTTTTGTTTTGGCAAGCCTCGCAGCCGTGTTCTTCAGTTCTGGCGTCTCCGCTGAACAAACCCGGCTGCTGCGCTTCCCTGATATCCATCAAGAACGGCTGGTCTTCACCTATGCCGGCGACATCTGGACCGTCAGCGCTAATGGCGGCGACGCGGTGCGGCTGACATCGCATCCGGGTGTAGAAGCGTTTCCAAAATTTTCTCCCGATGGCGCATGGATCGCTTTCACCGGCCAATATGAGGGCGAGGACCAGATCTATCTCATGCCCGCCGGCGGTGGCGAACCGCGTCAGTTGACATTTTACCCGGCGCGCGGACCGCTGACGCCGCGTTGGGGCGTTGATAATCAGGTGCAAGGCTGGGCGCGCGACGGCAAATCGGTTTTGTTCCGTTCCTTGCGCGATCACTTCAATGCCGCACAGTCGCAACTCTATAAAGTCTCAATTGATGATGGCGACGTGCAAGTGCTGGCGCCGCCGCTGGCCGGCGCCGGCGCCCTCTCACCCGATGGCGCCAACCTATTATATTCCCCGCTGACACGCGACTTTCGCACATGGAAGCGCTATCAGGGCGGCTGGGCGCAGGATTTGTGGATTTATAACCTGGCGCAAAACACCGCGCGCAACATCA
>JAADIQ010000120.1 GCA_013151255.1 Alphaproteobacteria bacterium | reverse complement strand
AGAAGTTAATCTGCAACTCTGCGCCAGCCGATCGCCAAGCCGTTCTCAACTTCCATTCCGACGCCGATCGCCTGCACTTGGCCATTGACGAGCCACTTTGCCTTGTAGGCGTCCCCAGTCTTCTCGATGACAAGATCATATTCATCCGAGAACTCGCCATTTTCATAGAAATAGCGAACGTGGTAATTTCCCGCAAAGCCTTCTACGGGCCCCCCGGTGGCTAAACCTGGCCCGCCATATTCGGTCGTGAACATCCATCGGGCGTTTAGCGTTCCCGGCGCATAGCTCTTGGTGTAAAAAACAAAGCCAATATTTGAGATTTCTGTCGCATCTTCTGCGAAAGCGGCTTGCGTCAATCCTGAACCCAACAACCACCCTGTCAATAATGCTCTTATGATGAATGACCTGAGCATACCGCCTCCTTTTTGTGTGTCGCCCTATCCTTGGAGTATGAACCGATTGGTCATATCCTTTCCAGTACGAAGTTCGGTATTGTGCTTGCTGATTTCTGCAATCGGTCAATGAAAGCTTTGGGTCAATTCGCGACATTCCGGTTGAATCAAAATACCTAAAAGGTGTAATTGCGAATCGCATGACAAAGCCGAGAACGAAACTAAGGAATTCCCACCCATGACCGCGCCCACAGGATCAAAAGCCAACCCGTCGCAGTTTGATTGCTATAGCGATCTCGCTGAGGACGAGCCTTATTTTGTTATTCGCGCGGATGATCCCTTGTCGGATTCGCTGGTTGAGCTTCACGCCTATATTGGCGCCGGTCAGTCGGGGGCTGCCCATAACAAGCTTGCTGAAATCATGTCGCTTGTGGCGGACCGTCCGCCACGCCCTTCGGATTCGCCAAAATATCGTGAGACCTTCACTATATCGCAGGCCATGGAGGTCTGGCGGCGGGACAATTCTTAGCGAAAGGGGCATTAGCGCAGAGGGCGCTAGCGCCGCCGCAATGCGGGTTCCGCGCGTCATGATTTAAAGCTGCTGCATCAGCATGTTGGAACGGCCGGCGCTGTCAAAACACCTGCACCAAACCCTTGCGCCACCCCCCGCATTCGCTAAGGTCTGCCCGGAATTTTATTGGCCATCCCTTTAGTGGGACTGAACAGGAGAAACTGATGGCAGTCGACGGCAAATGGAACCTTGTAATAAAAACACCGATGGGCGACCAGACCGGTGTTTTAACCCTCAAGCAGGACGGCGACGCGCTGACCGGCGAGATGTCTGGCTCTTCGGGCAACGCTCCGATTGAGAACGGCGCCGTTGAGGGCGACGTTTTGAAATGGCATGCGAAGGTTACCTCGCCAATGCCGATCACGCTCGAATTTGAAGGCAAAATCGACGACGGCAACCTTGCGGGAAGCGTCAAGCTTGGCGCGTTCGGCTCATCGACCTTTTCCGGCACGCCGGCTTAAGAGCTGATCGATGAAATATCTCGTCGTCGCTGTCGCCAGTTTTCTGCTCGCGGCCTGCGGCGGCGAGGCTGATACTGCGTCTTCGCCAGAAGAAAATACGTCTCCACCGGCAATTGAAGTGGAGGCGGACAACGCCTCAAAAACCCTGGACGCATCCGTCGCTCTTGATGAGATGGCCGAAGCGTTTGTAAAGCTCTCGCTGGCCATTGGCGTTCTCGATCCTGCCTTTGTTGACGCCTATCACGGCCCCAAAGAATGGGCCGACGCCGCGGCTGGCCAGGAGCAGTCCTTTGAGGCGCTCGCCGCCGACGCGCAGGCGCTGTTAATCAAAGTCGCCCGCGCCAATGCCGATGCGCCGAGCCTGCGCGGCGCGATGCTCGAAAAGCTGGTTCGCGCCAGCGTCGCGCGCATCAACATTGCCCAAGAACAGTTTTATCCATTCGACGAAGAAACGCGGCTCCTCTATGACGCCGTCGCGCCGCAATATGATGTCGATGAATTTTATGCAGCGCTTGGCGAAATCGACACGCTGCTGCCGGGCGAGGGGCCGCTCTATGAGCGTGTGGATGCGTTTCGCAACTCTCTTGCCATTGCAGAAGACAAATTGCTGCCGGTTTTCAACGCCGCCATCGCCGAATGCCGCAAGCGGACGCTGGCGCATTACAAGCTGCCGGACAATGAGCGCTTTCGCCTGGAGTTTGTGACCGACAAACCCTGGAGCGGTTACAATTGGTATCAGGGCGATTATGAAAGCCTGATCCAGGTCAATACCGACTTTCCAATCATCATCGACCGCGCGGTCGACCTTGGTTGCCATGAAGGCTATCCGGGGCACCACACCTGGAACGTGATGATTGAGCGCGATTTTTTAAACGGCAATGGATGGATTGAATATTCCGTCTACCCCCTGTTTTCGCCGCTTTCAGTAACGGCGGAGGGTTCGGCCAATTACGGCATTGAGCTGGCCTTTCCGGGCGATGAGAAAATCACCTTTGAGCGCGATGTACTGTTTCCGTTGGCGGGCTTGAACCCGGAGGATGCGGACAGACTGGATAGCTTGAATAAGTTACGCCGCAAACTATCCCATTCACGCAATCATATCGCGCGCGCCTATCTTGATGGCGATATTACCCGCGAAGAAGCAATCCAAATGTCGATGGAATTCGGGCTTCAGTCGCGCAAACGCGCTGAACAAAGCGTACGCTTCATCGAGACCTATCGCGGATATGTCATCAACTATAATCTTGGGCGCGATCTGGTGGAAAATTACGTTAATCGCAAAGCCGTTGGGCGTGTGGATACTTGGTTAGCGTTTCGCACGCTGCTGACAACACCGCTTGCCGCATCGGATATTGAGGCGGCGCAATGATG
Source organism: Alphaproteobacteria bacterium (assembly GCA_013151255.1). Taxonomy (GTDB): domain Bacteria; phylum Pseudomonadota; class Alphaproteobacteria; order Caulobacterales; family Parvularculaceae; genus Hyphococcus. Next base: position 88,489 of record JAADIQ010000120.1, on the reverse strand, counting down.
TTCGCGAAAATTATCCAGCGGGTTCATCTCTGGGCGGGGCTGTTGCTCGGCATCCAGGTGATTATCTGGATGATGAGCGGCGTTGTTATGAGTTGGTTCCATATCGATCTGGTGCGCGGTGACCGCAGTGCATTTTCCGCGCCCGCGCCGGAGCTTGAAGCCAAAGGCTACGCCTCGCCAGGCGGCGTGATCGCGCAGATGGACGGCGCGATCACGGTTTCGTTGCGTCATTTCCTTGGCCGCCCGGTTTATGAAGCCGAGGCGGCGGGTGAGAGCGCTTTGTTTGATGCATCGACCGGAGAGCGCATTACGCCGCTTGAAGAAAAAACCGCGCGTGAGGTGGCGGAAGGTGATTATGTCGGCGCCGGTAAAATTATACAGTTGAAGCTGATGACGGATGCGCCGCATGAATATCGCGACAAACAACCGGTATGGCGCGCTGATTTTGATGATGGTCTGCACACGCGGCTCTATATCTCGCCAGAGACCGGCCGCGTCATATCTCGTCGCAACGATGTCTGGCGGATATATGACTTCTTCTGGATGCTGCATATTATGGATTATGTTGACAGGACGAATGCCAATAGCCTGCTGCTCAGAGCCTTCGCCGCCGCCGGTCTGTTATTTGCTTTTTCCGGCCTGGTTTTGGTGGTGATGAAAAAGGGAAGAAACCAAATCGCAAGGGATTTGCTGTTCATCACCGGACGAAAGCACCGCTCATCATAAAAAGCGCGCCGCAAGTTTAATCGCGACGCGTGAGTGTTTCTTGGGGGATGTAAAAAGTTTAAAAGCCGAAATAGATCGGCTCCGGTCCGGACTGCTCAAATCTTTTGGCGCCTTCGCTCTCGTCTGCGTCTTCGTTGCACTCGTCATTTGAAGAGTGGGCGTCTTGATCGTCAGCCTCTTCGTCGGAATATCCGACCGATCCCGCCACGGTGGAAATCGACACTGAAAGCTGATCTACGAAATAGGCGAGCATACCGGCGCCTTTGCGCGGCGCTTTTTCGTCGGCGGTTTGGCTTGCTGTCATCGTTCCGCCCAGTGGGCCAGCGGCCGCATTGGTTAGGACAAGCGCGCCAGCAACGATTGCAGCGGTTGCTAATTTCATCATAGTCGGTCTCTCCTCTCGCCTTTATGCACGCTGTTGCAGTGCAATAGCAACCATCCGGCCCCTCTCTGATAGGCCTGATACTCTTACCATGACGTAACAATTAAGGCGTTTTCGACGCTGATTTGGGGGCTCACGCAGATTTTACAATCTTGCAGCGCACCAAATCCGCCTTGGCCGCATGCATTGGCGTTCAGGTGAGCGCATCAACAGCTTTCGTGAAAGGCACATTCAGCGCCTCGGCGACGGCCTTATAGGTGACCAGCCCGCGGTGAATATTGAGGCCGTTGCGTAGATGCGGGTCATCTCTCAACGCGTCCAGCCCTTTATTGGCGAGGCGTAATCCATATTGCAGCGTTGCATTGTTCAGCGCGTGGGACGAGGTCAGCGGCACCGCGCCCGGCATATTGGCGACGCAATAATGCAACACGCCGTCGACCACATAGGTCGGGTCTTCGTGTGTGGTCGCTTTTGAGGTTTCAAAGCACCCGCCCTGGTCAATCGCGACATCAACTAAGACGGCGCCTTCTTTCATGCTTTTCAGCATCTCGCGGGTTACCAGCTTCGGCGCGCTGGCGCCGGGGATTAACACCGCGCCAACCACAACATCGGCGTTTTTGGTTTCGTCTTCCAATGCTTCGAAGGTTGAATAACGCGTCTTGGCGCGGCCTTCGAAGAGATCGTCAAGTTCGGTCAGCCGGCGATGGTTTCGCTCCAGAATAGTCACGTCCGCGCCCAGCCCGACAGCCATGCGCGCGGCATGCGTGCCGACAACGCCGCCGCCGATCACCACGACTTTCGCCGGCAAAACGCCGGGAACGCCGCCCATCAACAGCCCACGCCCACCCTGATGTGCGGTGAGCGCATAGGCGCCGGCCTGCACCGAAAGCCGGCCCGCAACTTCGCTCATTGGCGCCAGCAAAGGCAGACCGCCAAACGCGTCCGTTACGGTTTCATAAGCAACCGCCGTCACGCCAGACTCAATCAATCCGCGCGCCTGATCCGGGTCCGGCGCCAGGTGAAGATAGGTATAAAGAATTTGTCCCTCGCGCAGCTGCGCCCATTCGCTCGGCTGCGGTTCTTTCACCTTCACGATCATGTCGCTGGTTGCAAAAACCGTCTTGGCGTCGGGCGCGATCTTGGCGCCGACGGCCTGATAATCGCTATCGCTGACTTTTATGCCGGCGCCGGCGCCGGTCTCGACCAGGACGGTATGCCCATTGGCGACATATTCGCGAACGCTGCCCGGAACCAGGCCGACGCGAAATTCCGAATTTTTGATTTCCTTAGGGACGCCAACCTGCATGATATCCTCCTCTAGACGGTTTCAGACGCATTCTATTCTCTTTTTTCGTGGATAGGTTTGATAATTTGTCGAAATCATGCGATATAAAAGAACATTATTCCATATTGTAAGCATTTGACGAACAGGGTTCGAATTTATGGACGAGTTTGACGCCGCGATTTTGAACGTGCTTCAGGAAGATGGGCAAACGCCTTTTACAGAACTGGGCGAACAGGTCGGGCTTTCACCGTCGGCCTGCCACAAGCGCGTTAAGGAGCTGCGCCGGTCGGGCGTGATTGCGCAACAAGTCGTTATTGTTGATGAGCGCAAGCTGGGGATGGAAACATCCGTTTTTGTTCAGGCGACGTTGAAAAACCAGCGACAGGCGACGCTCTCCGTCTTTGAAAAAGCTGTGTCGCAACATCGTGAGATTATGGAGTGTTATCTGATGGCGGGTCTTTCAGATTACTTGCTGCGCATCCTCTGCCGCGATGGCGCCGATTATGAACGCATCCACGCCGACATCCTCACCAGGCTTCCGGGCGTCGACCGGGTGATTACGAATTTTTCCATCCGCAAGGTTTTGCGCCGCACCGCGGTGCAGCTCTGACGGCATATGATGTTGGCGTATTAAGACTTAGATAGAAGTGCGGTAATGCGCGGATTTGGCGGCGAAACCCTGAAAATACGATTCAATTTGATCCGCAAAGGTTAAGACGACGGCAAACCCTCCGGCGCAGTCTTTTTCTGCCCGTTTTGTTGGAGTTGTATAAAATGTTGTCGACCGCCCGCGTTGCCATCCCCGTTCCCGTCGCCGTTAGGCTTAAAACTGACGCCGCGTTTTTCGATAATGTGAATGATTATGCGCGCGATGATTTAATCGGATTTAAGCGACCGATTGCGGCGGCGTTTGCGTTGATTGCGCCGGTGGCGATGGCGTTTGTTTATCAGGGCGAGGGCGCTGTTCCGGCGCTGAAAATTGCAGCTATGATTACCGTGATTGTCGGCGCCGGCGTCTATTTTGTAGGCAAGCAGGAATGGCCGAACATTGTGGCTGAGTTTCAAACCCTCGCGCGCGCTAAAAAGCGTGCTATCGCTGATCTGCGTTGCGGGTTTGGCGAATCATCCTTTCTCAGCAATGGTCGCAGCCCGCGGTTTTTTGAATATGAGCACGGCGTCATCGCCATGGCTGATGCGGGTGATTTGAAGACGCTATTCTTCGACATACCCAATGATGGCGCCGATCCGCGCTGGGAGCAATATTGCGATGGCGAGCTGCACCGCCGGGTATGGCGATGGCTGCGCCTGCCGGTCTCGCGCGAGGTGGTCAAATTCTCCACCGAGGGCTCAAAACTCGCCAGCACCGGCGCGCCGCCCATGATCGGCTCAATTGAAGCCTGGGAAGCGGTCAATGTCGCGCTCGGAGAACCGCTTGACGGCTCGCTTATTCACCGGCCGTTTGATGAGCTGGTCGAGATGGTTGAGCGGCTGGTTTAGCGGCGATTTCGGCCCCTTACATTCGTTCGGCGCCGCTGCTACATGACGATGCATGACGACCCTGATCGACAATCCCAATGGCGGCCCCGCTGGCGGTCCGAAGCGCGAAGCCTCGCGCCCGCGCCACCCGGAAAAGCAAGCCCGTCCTGACAGCCCGATATTGCGCAAGCCGGACTGGATTCGCGTCAAGGCGCCGGTCTCCAAAGGCTATGCCGAGACCCGCAAGATTGTCCGCTCACGGGGCCTGCATACGGTTTGCGAAGAGGCGTCGTGTCCCAATATTGGCGAGTGCTGGGACAAAAAACACGCAACCATGATGATCATGGGCGACACCTGCACCAGGGCCTGCGCCTTCTGCAATGTGAAGACCGGCCTGCCGGGACCGCTTGATGCGTCCGAGCCCGGCCATGTCGCCGACGCGGTGGCGGAAATGGGTTTGAAGCACGTTGTCATCACCTCGGTTGACCGCGACGATCTCGCCGATGGCGGTGCGGAGCATTTCGCCAAGGTAGTGGGTGCAATTCGCGTCGGCTCGCCCGCAACCACGATTGAAATTTTAACGCCGGACTTCTTACGCAAGGACGGCGCGGCGGAGATCGTCATTGATTCCAAGCCCGATGTCTTCAACCACAATCTTGAAACCGCGCCGCGGCTCTACCTCTCGATCCGTCCGGGCGCGCGCTATTTTCATTCGCTGCGGTTGCTAGAAAAGGTCAAAGAGCGCGACCCGGAGATTTTTACGAAATCCGGCATCATGGTCGGCCTTGGTGAAGCGCGCGAAGAGGTGATGCAGGTAATGGACGACATGCGTTCGGCCGGCATCGATTTCATCACCATCGGTCAATACCTTCAGCCGACGCGCAAACACGCGCCGGTTGACCGGTTTGTCCATCCCGACGAGTTCAAGTCTTACGAGACCATGGCGCGGGCAAAAGGCTTCCTTATGGTCTCTGCATCGCCGTTGACCCGGTCATCGCATCACGCCGGCGAAGATTTCGCAAAGCTGAAAGCCGCGCGCGCGGCGCTTTAGGGACTTTATTGCTCGCGACATCTCCGGTCGAGCAAGTTGGCCGCATTGCCACACAAAATCAGTATATCCTGATCGGCGATATCATCGCCGACCTGCACGTCATTGGTCTGGCGCTGGTCGTTTGTTTGCGTGACGGTGGTCTGAACATTGACCTTGGTGACCGGTTTTTTTCGTTTATGGCCCGCGACCTTCATGTTGAAGTTGCGTTCAATCTCGCGCAATCGCTCGGCCAAATCTGAAAACCGCCGTTCGGCGTCTTTACGGTCGCTGGCCGCCATATAGCAACTCGCCTCGTCATAGAGTTTAACTTCCAGGCAGTTCGTATGGGTTTTGCATCGTGCAACGACGGTGTTGTAGCTGGCATTAATTTCAGCGCGGAAACCATCAAGCGGTATGCCGGCCATAATTGGAAAGGGGGCTGACTTCGAAATAATCGACTGGACGGCGGACAGATAGTTTTGCCGGTCATACTCAAATTGCACTTCGCAGGTTTCTGCGGCGACTTTTTTGCGCTCCTCAAGTGTTGGTTGTTGCGGCCCGCCGACACGCTGATTGCGCACCACAATATCGTCAACGGCGACTTTATGGGTGCAGGCTGTAGCGCTTAGCGCAGCAATCGAAAGGATTAAATTTCTGGCGTTCATGGTTGCCTCCCTGCGGCATACGAGAATTATTGTGTGGTGGGTTTTGTTGGGGCGTGCTCGTCAACGCTTCGCGCCTTGCAGCTCGAAATCAAAGTTGAGTTCCAGGATGCCGTAGCAACACAAATATTTCGGCGCAGAAAAATAGCCCGCCCTAACGCCGGCGGCATAGACAATGACGAGTAGGAGCAGCGCTCCCAAAATGGCGATCACGCTATGTAAAAAGCGATTGCTCGTTGATTTTTTGGGCGTATTGCCGCCACTTTTCCCGACCGTAACGATGGTAATATCGTCAAAACTCTGTTTGTCTTCACGCAGCATTGCCGCCCCCTCAATGTTGTGTGGTTGTGTTACGGCTATACATACAACCATTGGTTATGGTGGCTTTTATCGTGCGAAGGGCAAAGCACTATTTTTCCACATGGCCGGCATGCGACAAAGGTTGCAGGCAATATTATCGGGCGGTTCGCGCATTGAGCTTGTCGCCTTAATCGCTTAAGAATCGGGCGAAATTTTGCATTTCGGGCTTCCGTTTCTTGCATTTGAAAGCGCTATGAGCTTGCTGAAAATATATGCCCCTGTCCCGGCCCAAAACGACCTGCGGTCAGCAAAGACAGCCCTATGACGTCGCGGACCACCAGTTCGGATGTTCCCTATAGCGCGGCGCAGATGTTTGATCTGGTTGCTGACGTTGAGAAATATCCAGAGTTTTTGCCCTGGTGCATTGCGCTTCGTATTCTCGATAGAGATATTTCTGAAGCGGGGGGCAAGCTCCGCGCCGAGATGATCGTTTCCTATAAGGTTTTTCGCGAACGCTTTAAGAGCGATGTTTCTCTAGACGCCGTAAACAAGGAGATTGATGTTTATTACCTCGATGGTCCGTTCCGGCGGCTGCACAATCAGTGGCGGTTTGAAGACAAAGCAGACGGCGGTTCGACTATTCATTTTTTCATCGCATTTGAGTTTCGCAACATTCTCCTGCAATCGACGGCGCGCGTTGTTTTTGAAAAAGCGTTTGCACGCATGAGCGAAGCGTTTGTTGACCGCGCTGATGATCTTTATGGCGGCGCGCAGTGACGCAGCCTCAGTTTTTACAAAAGAAGGTTTTTATGAAGCTCCGCCATCGCATTTGCGGGGTGTTGGTTGCGCTTCTCGCCGTCTCGTTGCCGCCGGCGCTGGCTCTTGATAGCAAGCTGTTTGAAGCGCGCCAGATTGCGAAAAGCTGCAAAGGCGCCGCGTCAGTATCGCTCGCCGCGTTTAAAGGCCGCGATGTGATGTGCCTCAAGGGCGAGATCGACAAGCAGATGGCGGAGGATATCACTAAGCGTCTGGGGCTCCGTCCCCGAAACCTGGCGGTGGTGATAGATAGCACTGGCGGTTCGGTTTTGCGCGCGATCAACATTGCGGATATGTTGTCGGCGCATGGCTTTGATCTGATTGTCGCCAAAGCGTGTTATTCGAGCTGCGCCAACTACCTCTTCGTCGCCGCTAACGATAAATTCTTGCTGGAGGGCGCAGATATTGGTTGGCATGGCTCAACCGCGCCGCGCAGTTTTGATCGCTATATCGACATCTTCTTCGCGAAGAAAAAACCGCTTGGCGCGCGGGCGCTTAAAAAATTGCGTAAGCGTTATGAAGCGTCAAAGCACGCGCAGGAAGATTTCGTTCAAAAATATAATATTTCCGAAGATATCTATTTTGCGCACTGGAACGCGTATGCCTGCGCGACGGGCGCGCGAACCTGGAATAATTATCGCGGCGCCGAGGGCCAGCGCGTGTTTAGCGTGCGTTGGCGGCCGTCTTTGTCGAACATGCAAAACCGCTTTGGGATTGCAAATGTGACAGCGGCGGCGTCGGATGACTATGCGGACAACGCCGTTTCGGTGACGCTGGATGATGGCGAGCGAGAACTGGTCAGTGTTTCTGATCGGTGTCTGTTCAAGTCGCGGCCGCGTTGAAGCCCTGCCGTCAGGCGGCCTTAATCGAGCGCGCCGAGGATAAGCTGTAAGGCTTTTTGAGCCGCCTCGGCCCTGACGAAACCGCGCGACTTGGCCGCGAAGATATGTTTCTCGGTGTGAACGGCGCTTCCACGCCGGGCGAGGCCGAACCATACCAGACCGACCGGCTTTAAAGCGCTGCCGCCGGTTGGCCCGGCTATCCCGGTAACCGAAACCGCAATCTCGGCGCGCGAGTGACGCAACGCGCCGGCGGCCATCGCGCTGGCGACCTCCTCGCTGACCGCGCCATGCGCATCGATTAATTTCGTCGGCACACCAAGCATCTCGTGCTTGGCTTCATTGGTGTAGGTGACGAAGCCGCGATCCACCACGGCGGACGAGCCTGGCACATCCGTCAGCGCCGCGGTAATCATCCCGCCAGTGCAGGATTCCGCAGCGGCGACCATGACGCCTTTTGCGCTTGCCTTGTCGATGATGGCTTGCGCCAGTGAGAGTATGGGTTGGTCTGCGACTATGGTGAATCTCCGTTCCGGCGCGCCGATGGTGGTTACTGACTTTGAAAAGTAATATCGAAACTATCGAGCGACCGCTTCGTTAAACTATCGGAGAAGAGTTCATACTTTTCAGTCAGGGGACCGCCATCAGGAAAATCTGCAAGCGTCCAGCCATGATCGGCTACCGGCTCCATATAAAAAATAATCAACTCATGGCGCCGATCATCGCCCAGCGCTGTGCCAAACCGCGACATGATGAGTTCGCCATCAATCGCATTGCCTTTGTCTGTAAGTATGTTCAGCGTTGCCGCCGCTTCCAGGCCGGGATTGTCGCGCGCCGACGCCGCATTGTCGAAGGCCCAGGTGTTATGGACGAAACTTTTGTCGCCAAGCTCAATGCGTTCCGGTGAGAATTTGTAATTGGCGCCGGATAAATTCGCGCTGGGCAGGGCGATATTATATTGGCCGTCGGCATCATCGAGAAATCCTTCGAACTGCACGATGATCAATTTTTTCACACGTCCTTCGTCGGCAACAACCCAATGGTGACGCTCGGCTAAGGCGGCGCCTTTGATGGTAAGGCTTACGGAACCAGCATAGTCAAATGCGTCATCAGGTTTAAAACGCATGGTTGGGTTGGCTAATGAGACTAGGGCGCCGTCTTGCAGCGTGCGTAATTTTTTAGCGGTTTGATCGGCGACTTCGTTGCGTTCGCATGCGACTATGAAAGACGACAAAAATAGGACTGCCGCAACCAGGATTGGTTTGTTCATTGTGTGATCTCCTATTGCGGAAGTGCGATCGTTGCGGTCGCCATTGCGGCGATGCCCTCGCGCCGGCCGGTAAAACCCAGTTGTTCCGTTGTCGTCGCTTTGACGGAAATTCGCGAGGGTTCAATTTGTAAAATTTCGCCGAGCGCGGCGCGCATTTTCTCGCGATGCGGGCCGATCTTTGGCGCTTCGCAAATCAGCGTGACGTCGCAATGAATGATGCGGCCCGCGCGCGCGGCGACCAGCTCGTGCGCCTTGGTTAGAAATATGCGAGACGGCGCGCCCTTCCATTGCGGATCGGAGGGCGGAAAGTGATCGCCGATATCGCCTTCGCCGATCGCGCCGAGAATGGCGTCGGTGAGCGCATGCATGCCGGCGTCGGCGTCGGAATGGCCTTTGAGTTTTTTGTCATGGGGGATTTCAACGCCGCAAAGAATGACGGCGGCGCCGTCTTCAAAGGTGTGGACGTCATAGCCGTGACCGGTGCGGTATTCCATCTCATTCACTTTCCGTCGCAGCAGAATCTCGGCCATGCCAAAATCTTCCGCCTGGGTGATTTTCATATTGTCCGGCGAGCCGGCGACCAGCGCGACGCGCATTTGCGCGGCTTCGGCAACCGCGGCGTCGTCGGTCAGCACCTCGCCTTGGGCGGCGCGATGGGCGCTGAGGATTTTGTCAAAGTGAAATCCTTGCGGCGTTTGCGCCCGCCACAAGCCGTCGCGCGGTACGGTGGCGTCAATCACCGCATCGGCCCCCGCGTGCCTGTCTGCGCGTTTTATAGTGTCGTGCATCGGCAGGGCGGCGATCGCCCCGTCATGGGTCTGCAACGCGGCGATGACGCGGGCGATGCTCGGCGCATCAATGAAAGGCCGCGCCGCATCGTGAATGAGAACATAAGCCGGCGCATTCGCCGCAAGGCTTTCAACGCCGATGCGCACAGAATCCTGACGCTGGGCGCCGCCATCGACCGGGGGCAATAGCTTTGGGTGCGCCAGCAGCCCGTCCATGGCCGCTTCATAAGCATCGTGGTCGTCACGGTGAATGATGATGCGCACCGCATCGATGTCGTCATGTGTGAGAAAAGCCTCCGCCGTCCAGGCGATCACCGCCCGCTCGCCAAGCGCGCGATATTGCTTCGGCCCGCCGGCGCCAGCCCGCGCGCCGCGCCCGGCGGCGACGATAATGGCGATAGTTTCCGGCTTTTTCATGTGCGAACTCATTTGTAAGCTGTTGGTTTAACGGCTAAACACCCCGCTAGCCAAGGACGCTCAAGAAGAATGTTTTCAATCAGCGGCATAAACCTTTCCAACACAGTCATCGCCGCGCCGATGTCCGGTATCAGCGATTTGCCGTTCCGGCGGGCGGCGGCGCGGCTTGGCGCTGGGATGGTTGTCTCGGAGATGGTCGCCAGTATTGAGCTGGCGCGGGCGCGCCCGGATGTGGTGCGCCGCACGGCGAGTGACGGCGCCATCTTTCCGTTGGTGATCCAGCTTGCCGGGCGCGAGGCGCAATGGATGGCGCAGGGCGCTAAGCTGGCTGAGGCCGCCGGCGCCGACATCATCGATATCAATATGGGCTGTCCGTCGCGGCAGGTGACCGGCGCGGCCTCCGGTTCAGCGCTGATGCGCGATCTCGACCACGCCTTGCGGCTGATTGAGGCGACAGTGGCGGCGACGTCGAAGCCGGTGACGTTGAAGATGCGGCTCGGCTGGGACCATGATTGCCTGAATGCGGCTGAGCTTGCCGCCAGAGCGCAAAGCGCTGGCGTTGCGATGATCACCGTTCATGGCCGCACCCGTTGTCAGTTTTTTACCGGTGAAGCCGACTGGTCCGCGGTGCGTGGCGTGAAGGAGGCGGTCAGCGTTCCGGTTATCGTTAACGGTGATATCGTTGATGATGTGACGGCGCGCCGTGCGCTGTCCCAATCCGGCGCCGACGGCGTGATGATCGGGCGGGCGATGATCGGTAGACCCTGGCTCGCCGGCGCGGTGGCGAGAGCTTTGGCGAGCGGCGAGGCGATGACGCCGCCGTCGCTGGACGCTGCGAGAAACGTAGCGCTGGCGCATTATCGCGAGACAATCGCCCATTATGGCGCGCCGCTGGGCGTCCGCATGGCGCGAAAACACCTTGCCGCTTATGTCGATCATGCGCCGGTTGATATCGACCCGACGCTGCGCCGGGCCTTCAGAGCGGGGATCTGTCGGATCGCTGCGCCGGAGCGGGTTGGTGAGGCGTTGAGAGCCTTTTTCGAGCGTGATGACGCCGCGCTCGAGCGCTTCGCCGCCTGACCCTCACACGGCGTATTACTGACTGTTTCATTTTTGCAACATTTGTGTTGATTTCTTGCAACAATCGACGCAGCATCCCCCGTGGTTCGTGGCTTGCAGACTAGGGAGCGCCCATGAACCTTGCGCGCGCATCCTTATGGAGGACCCGCGCATCCGGGGGGAGTGGTACAGTTTTGAGATCCCGCAGGACGGCAAGTTGGGTTTAGAAGATCACATCGCAGATAAGGCAAGCGGCGCGCCGGCTGGCGCGCGCGGCGCCGGGCGTTTGCTGCCGCAATGGGCGCTGTCGAATACGACGGCCGCTGCTGCCCTGTTCGGCGCCGGCGGGGTTGCGTTTCTTACCACCTGGTTTTTGATGTCGCCAATGGTCGAACGCGTCGACCGCGCGTTCCTGATGTCGATGGTGGTCGGCAATATTGTCATTGCCGCCGGCTTTGCCATCCTGATCGGCGTACGACTGTGGCATGTGTTGTCGGAACGCCGCAACCAGCTTGCCGGCTCGCGCACCCACCTTCAACTGGTCGGCATCTTCTCCGCGCTTGCGGTTGTCCCGGCGATTGTCGCATTTTTATTTGCGTTCACCATTATGCGCACCAGCCTCAACGATGTCTTCAGTGAACGGATTGATAATTACCAAAACACCGCGCGCGACCTCGCCAATGGCATCGTTGATATGCGCCGGGTTGAGCATGAACAAACCATGCGCGAGATAGCCTTTGACATCAGCCGCCAGGAAGAGGCTGGCCTTGGGTTTACCGAAACACCGATCAGCTTCCGGCGCTATCTTTTTGCGCAAGCGCAAGTGCGCGGGCTATCGGCGCTGTATTTGATCGATGGTGATATGCGCATCATGGTCCGGGCCGAGATTGAGCCTGGCAGTTATAATCTGCCATCGGCGGAAAACCTTGAAAAGGTTCGCTCCGCCGATTTACCGGGGGAGGTGTTTTTCTTCGGCGTCAACGATGCGGCGAAGTTTGATACTTTTGTCGGCGCGCTGGGGCTTGCCTATTACGATGGCGGCACGCTGATCGCCTATCGCTCGATTGACGCCCGAACCGCCGGGCGCTTGGTGGCGACGCGCAGCGTTGTCGCCGATTGGGAGGATGCAAAGCTTGGCCGCGCGCGGCTCGAGCGGGTGTTCCTGCTTGGCTATATCGTGCTGGCGGTGATTATTCTTTTTGGCGCGATTTGGCTCGCGCTTTGGGCGGCGACGCGTCTGGTGCAACCGATCACGCGGCTGGTCGATATGGCCGGGCGGGTCTCTGGCGGCGCGCTTGATGCGCGGGTTGAGGTGCACCAGGATGACGGCGAGCTTGGCGTTCTCGCCCGCTCCATGAACCACATGACCGCGCAGCTACAGACCCAGCGCGACGACCTCATCGACACCAACCGGCAGTTTGACGAACGGCGCCGGTTTACCGAGGCGGTGCTGTCCGGCGTATCGGCGGGCGTTATCGGCCTTGCTGAGGGCGGCCGGATTACGATTGCAAACAAATCAGCGGCTGAGCTGCTCGGTGAAGACGCCGGCCGGCTTACGGGCCAGAATATCAAAGCCGTCATGCCGGAGTTGTGCGACTTGCTTGAATCATCGTCAGTCTCGTCCTTTGCCGAGGTTGGCGATCAGATCAATCTGACACGTCATGGACGCATGCAGACGCTGAACGTGCGTATCGTGAAAGATGTCGTCGATGGGCGCAAACGCTTCGTTGCGACATTTGACGATATTACCCAATTGATTTCCGCTCAGCGCAACGCCGCCTGGGGCGATGTTGCGCGCCGTATTGCGCATGAGATTAAAAACCCGCTCACCCCGATTCAGCTTTCGGCCGAAAGGTTGCGCCGGAAATATCTCAATGAAGTGACCTCGACGCCGGAAGTCTTTGACAAATGCACCGAAACAATCATCCGCCAGGTCAACGACATTGGCCGCATGGTTGATGAGTTCTCGTCTTTCGCGCGGATGCCCAAGCCGGTGATCGGTCGGGAAGATTTGCGTGAATTGGTCAAAGCGGCTGTCTTCCCGCAAAAAGTGACGTTCCCCGAGATTGAATTCATCATTGAAGCGCCGGACACGCCGGTGATAGCCGAATGCGATGGCCGCTTGCTGGTGCAGGCGTTTTCCAACCTGCTCAAGAATGCGGGCGAGGCTGTGACCGCGCGGCTTGCCGATACCGATGATGCAACGCCCGGCAAGATCAAGGTTGAAATCACCGTCGATGACGGCGTTTCCAAAATTCATTTTATCGACAATGGCGTTGGCTTGCCCGAGGCGGAACGCCACCGTCTGACCGAGCCTTATATGACGACGCGAACCAAAGGCACCGGCCTCGGCCTCGCGATTGTTAAGAAAGTCGCGGAAGAGCATGGCGGCGCCTTGGAGTTTTCAGATGACGGATCTTTAGGAAAGAGCGGCGCACGGATTACGATGACCTTGCCGCGCGCCAGTGAAGAAGTCGCCGTTGCGAGCAGTCCCGCGGCGGCTGAGTAGGAAAGTGGAAAGAGCGTGTACCCATGAGCATTGATATTCTTGTTGTCGACGACGAAGAAGATATTCGCGAGCTGGTCTCGGGCATTCTGGAAGATGAGGGCTTTAGTCCGCGCTCGGCCGCCGACGCGACATCGGCGCTCTCGGCCGTGCGCGACCGGTTGCCGGCATTGGTCATTTTAGATGTCTGGCTGCAAAATTCGACCATGGACGGCATCGAGATTTTGGAGGAGCTGAAGCGCATTCACCCTGACCTCCCGGTTGTGATTATTTCCGGACACGGAACGATTGAAACGGCGGTCGCGGCGATCAAGAAGGGCGCTTATGACTTTGTTGAAAAGCCGTTCAATGCGGACCGGCTGATTTTGGTGGTCAACCGCGCGCTTGAAGCAGCCCGGTTGCAGCGCGAGAATACTGAATTGCGCGCCCGCGCGCCGGATTGGGGCCTTATAGGCTCGTCATCGGCGGTGACGGCGCTGCGCGGCATCATCGAGCGGGTCGCCGATGCGCGCTCGCGCGTGTTGATCGCCGGCCCGCCAGGCTCAGGCAAAGAAATGATTGCGCGGCTGATCCACTCCTCATCGGGGCGTTCCGATATGGCGTTTGTGGTCGCCAGTGCGGCCTCGATTGCGCCGGAAAGGATGGAACAGGAATTGTTCGGCATCGAGGGCGAGGACGGCGCCCCGCGGATGACCGGGCTGATGGAAAAGGCCCATGGCGGCACCTTGATGTTCGACGAGATCGGCGACATGCCGGTGGAGACGCAAGGTAAAATCCTGCGCGTCCTGGTCGACCAGCGCTTCAAGCGCGTTGGCGGCGAGAACTCGGTGTCGGTCGATGTGCGCATTATTTCCACCTCATCCAAAGACTTGCTAGCGGAGGCGGTGAACGGCCAGTTCCGGGAAGATCTTTTCCATCGCCTCAATGTCGTCTCAGTTACGGCGCCGGGGCTGGATGAACGGCGCGAGGATGTGCCGGCGCTGGCGGTCTATTTTGTCGACCGGATAGCGCGCACCTCGGGCCTGCCGAAGCGGCCGTTCTCACCCGAAGCGATGGCGGCGCTCCAGACCTATCACTGGCCCGGCAATGTGCGCCAGTTGCGCAATGTCATCGAGCGGACGTTGATTTTGATGGACCGCGACCCGGATATCCAGATTACCTGCGAGCACCTGCCATCCGAGGTGATGGACGCCGGCCTCTCAATCCCGGCGGGAGAAGGGCTGGAGCAGATTATATCCCTGCCTTTACGCGATGCCCGCGAGCGATTTGAGCGCGAATATTTAATTGCCCAAATCAACCGGTTTGGCGGTAATATTTCGCGCACGGCGGCGTTTATTGGTATGGAACGTTCAGCATTGCATCGTAAGCTGAAAGCGTTAGGCGTAAGCGGACAGGCCAGAGCAGAGAGCGCTTAATCAAGAGCGCCGAAATTTAAGGATAGATCATGAGAGTGATCGTTTGCGGCGCCGGGCGTGTCGGTGTCGGCATCGCCCGCCGGCTTTCTCGCGAGGACAACGAAGTCACCGTGATTGATCAGTCAAAAGAGCTGATCCGCACGGTCGCCGAGCGCCTCGATGTGCGCGGCGTTGTCGGCAATGGCGCCTATCCAGAAATTTTGGAAGAGGCGGGCGCGCGCGAGGCTGATATGGTGATCGCGGTGACCTATTCTGACGAGGTCAATATGATCGCCTGTCAGATTGCCCACACGCTTTTCAACGTGCCGACAAAAATCGCCCGGGTGCGCGCGCAAGCCTATCTCGATCCGAAATACTCTGACCTTTACGCCCGCAAACATATGCCGATTGACGTCATCATCTCGCCGGAGCGCGAGGTTTCCGAAGCTATCATGCGCCGAATGTCGACGCCGGGCGCATTTGAGGTGACCTCGTTTGCCGATGGACGGATATGGGCGGTTGGCGTTAAGCTTCGCGAAGATTGCGCCATCATCAACACGCCGTTGCGTCAGGTCGCCGAACTTTTTCCCGACTTGAAAATCACCATCGTGGCCATCAAGCGCGGCGAGAGACTGTGGCGCGCCCATGCCGGCGACCAACTCGAGACCGGTGATCAGATTTATTTTATTGCTGACCGCAATGATGTCCAGCGCGCTTTGGAAATTATGGGCGAGGCGGCCAGCAGAGCGCGCCGTGTGGTCATTATCGGTGGCGGCAATGTTGGCCTGTTCGTCGCCAAAGGGCTTGAAAAGCTGGGTGCGATGAAAATCCGCATCATTGAGCGCGACCGCAAGCGTGCGGAGTTTCTGGCAGAAGAGCTGGAGCGAACTATCGTTCTCCTCGGCGACGGGCTCGACCGGTCTATCTTGCGTGAGGCCGGCGTCAGCGAGGCGGAAACTGTTGTCGCGGTGACCGACAACGACCAGGTGAATATTTTGGCTTCCGTCGTCGCCAAGCGCGAAGGCGGGCGCGGTTCGATGGCGTTGATTAACGACAGTGAGTACGGCCCGGTTTGCGAAGCGGTTGGCATTGACAGGTTTATCGACCCGAGGGCGACAACCATCTCAACGATTTTACAGCATGTGCGGCGCGGACGTATCAAAGGGGTTTATTCTCTTTCCGATGGCGCGGCGGAACTGGTCGATGCGGTGGCGCTTGAAACCTCGCCGCTGGTCAACAAGCCGTTGCGCGAGGCGAAACTGCCGGAAGGCGTAATGATCGGCGCGGTGTTGCGTGATGGCGAGGTGCAAATGCCAACCGGCGACACCGTCATCAATGCCGGCGACCGCATTGTCTTGATGTCAATGCGTGAGAACGTCAAAGACGTAGAACAGATGTTCCGTGTCAGCATTGAATATTTTTAACCGCCCAAATGGCTGGCCCTCAAACGGGCGGGGCCCAAACGATAGGGGCCCATGCAACCGGGACAGGGACGGCGCAGCATGGGCCTGACAAGCATCCTTCGCGGGTTTTCGGTCATGTTGCTGGTGCTTGGCGCGGCGATGATCGCGCCGATGCTGATGGCGATAAGCGGCGGCGAAGACAGCGCCGGCGCCTATCTTTTCGGCGCGACAGCATCGTTGATGGCGGCCGGCGGCGCGTATGTCGCCAGTATCGGCAAGCGCCCGCCGACGGACTTTCGCGGCGCGCTGATTATCATCTTAATTTGGTGGGCGCTGGTTCCGGCATTCGCCGCCATTCCCTTCGCCATGGGCTCGCTCTCCTATGGCGATGCTTATTTCGAAGCCGTAAGCGCGATTACGACCACCGGCGGCTGGCTTTCCAATAGCGAGGCTATTGCCAGCCCGGCGGGAATGTTGTGGCGTGCGCAGCTGCAATGGCTTGGCGGCTTGGCGTCAATCTCCATTGCCGCGGCGATTTTTATTCGCCCCGCCTTCATCGGCATCGACACATTGCTGCCGCCATTCTCGCGCGGCGATGACGCCTCTTACCTTCGCCCATTGCGCAATGCGGTCAAAGCGTTCGCCTCGATCTATGCAATGGCGACATTATTTGCGTTTTTCAGTCTCACCATCGCTGGCGCCCCGGCCTTTGATGCAGTGATCCTCGCGCTGTCGGGCGTGGCCTCGGGCGGGTTTCTGCCAAACGCCGATGGCCTCGGCGCGTATGCGCCCGCCGTCAGCGGCGTTATGTTTTTCGTGTTGGTTTTCAGCGGCGCCAATTTTGTGCTGATCGCCCGCCTTGCGCGCGGCGCGCGCGAGCGTGTGCGCGATGTTGAAACCGGCGCCTATTTGATTATTCTTGTGGTTGTCGGGGTGATGTTCTGGGTGCTCGCCGGCGCGGGTGATGTGCGGTTGATGGCGCCGCAGATATTTAACGCCGCCTCGCTATTGTCGACCAACGGCTATGTTATCGGCGAGGCGCCGCCCCTCATTGCGGTAATGGTGACGGCGATTATTGGCGGCGCGGCGGTTTCAACCGCGGGCGGGTTTAAAATCCTGCGCTGGCTGGTGATTATGCGCCGCGCGCGCGAGGAAATCCGCAGGCTGGTTGCGCCAAGCGCAGTTTTCGGCAGCCGCCGCGTCGCCAACGAGCTTGGCGTGTGGATACATTTTCTGGTGTTCACGATGACGCTGGCGGCGCTGGTCGTGGCGTTGTCGTTTGGCGGTCACTCATTTGAGATCGCGGCGGCGGCGGCGACGGCGGCCCTCGCCAATGCCGGGCCGTTGCTGCAGCTTGCCGAAGGCGCGGCGGATGGCTATGCGATCTTTGAGGGGCCGACCCGGTGGCTGCTCCTGGTGGCGATGATTCTCGGCAGGCTTGAGGCGGCGGTGGCGCTTGCCTTGCTCAACCGGGTGTTTTGGAGATTTCTGTAAGCCATGGCGAAAATTGCATATTATAACGGCCAATATGGCCCGCACAGTCAAGCCATGGTGCATATCGATGATCGCGGCTATCAGTTCGCAGACGGAATATATGAAGTCTGCCTGGTCATTGGCGGGCGCTATTGGGATATGGAGGGCCACCTTGCGCGGATGGAGCGCTCGCTTGGTGCGTTGCGCATTCGCATGCCGATGGGCGTTGCCGCCCTGAAAGTGGTGATGAACGAAGTGCTGCGCCGGAACCGGCTTGGCGATGCGCTGGTCTATATTCAGGTGACGCGCGGCGTTGCGCCTCGCAACCATCCATTTCCGGCGGACGAAGTTGCGCCCGCTTTGATCATGACCGCACGGCGGTTTGACCTCGACCAAAGCGATGCGCAAGCGGCTAAGGGCGTTGGCGTCATCACGGCGCCGGATATTCGCTGGGGCAGGGTCGACATCAAGTCGATTTCGCTGTTGCCGAATGTGCTGGCCAAGCAAGCAGCAGTAGAGGCGGGCGCGGTTGAAACCTGGCTGGTGCGTGATGGCAAGGTGACGGAGGGCTCGTCCTCCAATGCCTGGATTGTCACCGCTGACGGCGTCCTCATTACTCATCCGAAGGGCCATGATATTCTCGGCGGCATCACCCGTGAGACGGCGCTGGCCTGCGCCAAGGATTTGCAGATGCGGGTCGAGGAGCGCGCCTTCAGCATCAGCGAGGCGCAAAAGGCCGCCGAGGCTTTTATTACCTCAGCCACGAATTTGGTGACGCCGGTGGTGGAAATTGACGGCGTCAAAATTGGCGACGGCGCTCCGGGCCGCATCGCTTTGCGCCTGCGCGAGGCCTATAAGGAACGGGCCCGCCGCGTTTCCGGGACCTAAAAGGGCTAAAATTAGTTGCCTCGGGGCCATTCAGCGGCCACAATGATGCTGCATTGCAAAAACTATAACAATGAGGCGGAGTGCAGCCCCAATGACCGACAAAAAACAGAACCTCCAGGACACTTTCCTCAATCATGTCCGCAAATCAAAAACCCCGGTCACGATCTTTCTTGTGAACGGCGTCAAGCTGCAAGGCATCGTCAGCTGGTTTGATAATTTCTGTGTATTGCTGAAGCGCGACGGCCATGCGCAGCTGGTTTATAAACATGCGATTTCCACCGTGATGCCGCAACAGCCGGTGACGCTTTGGGACGGGGATGACGACGAAGAATAAATGACGCTCGCAGCTGAACAAGTATCTGTAATCATCATTCACCCGGCGCTGAAAGGCGCGGCGGGCGCACGCTTGCCCGAGGCGCGGCTGGAAGAGGCCGCCGGGCTTGCGGCGGCGATCAACCTTTGCGTTGTCGACACCAAAGTTATTTCGGTGAACCGGCCACGGCCGGCGACGCTGATCGGCGGCGGCAAGGTTGACGAAATACGCGCGCAGCTGGACGCCACAGAGCCGCGTCCGGGACTGGTCATTGTCGATGGCGCGCTAACGCCGGTGCAACACCGTAACCTGGAAACCGCCTGGGACGTCAAAGTGCTCGACCGTACGGCGCTGATTTTGGAGATTTTCGGCGAACGGGCGCAAACGGCGGAGGGCCGTTTACAGGTTGAGCTCGCGCATCTCGATTATCAACGCTCGCGGCTGGTGCGGTCATGGACCCACCTTGAGCGCCAGCGCGGCGGCGCGGGTTTCCTTGGCGGGCCGGGCGAACGGCAAATCGAGTCTGACCGCCGGGCGCTTGCAGATAAAATCGTCCGCCTCAAGAAGAAGCTGGAAGATGTAAAGCGCACCAGAGCGCTGCAACGCGCCAAGCGTAAGCGCGCGCCGCACCCGGTCGCAGCCCTTGTCGGCTACACCAATGCCGGCAAGTCGACGCTGTTCAACCGTCTCACCAAATCTGCGGTCAAGGCCGAGGACCTCTTATTTGCAACCCTCGACCCGACCATGCGGGCGATAGATTTGCCGTCGGGTCTGAGGCTTATCCTTTCCGATACGGTTGGCTTCATCTCCGATCTGCCAACCCAGCTTGTCGCAGCGTTCCGCGCCACGTTGGAAGAAGTGTTGGAAGCGGATGTCATTATCCATGTGCGCGACTTTGCGCATCAAGACACCGAAGCCCAGCGCGACGACGTGATTTCCGTGTTGGCGGCGCTTGGCATTGAGCAGGACGATGAGCGCCCGGTGATTGAAGCGCTCAATAAACTTGACCTGCTAAGCGATGAGGGTCGCGAAAGCGCAGAGACAATCGCTCAGGCAAGCCAGACCGGCGCCGTCGGTACAATGGAAACGCCGGTGCGGGTTGCGCTGTCGGCGCAAACTGGCGCGGGCGTCGATCAGCTCCTCGAGCTAGTTGAAGAAACCCTGACGGCTGCGCATGAAACCATTGATATCGCCATCCCGGCGTCGGATGGCGCGGCGCGCGCCTGGCTCTATGGCCATGCTGAAGTGATGGACGAACAACCCGGCAAGACAGAACTGGTTTTGACGGTGCGGCTTTCACGCAAGGCGCGTGGACAGTTTTTCAAATCCTTTCCGGCTGCGCGTGAAGCGACGCCGACAGATGTTAAGGACGATGCCGCGCACGTCGCCCATAGCTCCGCATGATTGTCGACCCGGATAAAGTCGCAGCGGTCATCGCCGAGATTGCCGAAGAAGAAATTACCTCGCGTTACGGCAAGCTCGCCAAGTCCGATATTGAAACCAAATCCGGCCCAAATGATTTTGTCACCGCCGCCGATCAGGCCGCCGAGGCAAGGCTGGAACGTGCGCTTGACGATCTCTATCCCGGCGCGGGGTTTATCGGCGAGGAGGCAACCGCCCGCGAGCCGGCGATAGTTGAACGGCTAAAAGGCGACGGCGCCTTCTGGATTGTCGACCCGCTGGATGGGACGCGCAATTTTGTCCAAGGGCGGCCAGAATTCGGCTCCATAGTCGCGCTGGTTGAAGATGGCGAGATACGCCAGGGGTGGATTTACGCCATTCCGGACAAAGCCTTCGCCATCGGCTCGAAAGGCGACGGCGCGACTTGGCGCGGTGAAGCGCTGGCGCCAGTTGCAGCCTCTCAAGGGCCGCTCAAAGGCTACCGCGCCATCGGCAATATGGCTGAGCCCTGGAAATCGCGCATTGTTCCCAAGCTCAAAGAGAAGTTTCAGACCGAACCGGTGCACTGCTCCGCATACGGCTATATCAACCTCATTCAGGGCCTGCACGACTTTGCGCTTTATGCGCGTGTTCACCCATGGGACCACGCCGCCGGTGTGTTGATGTTGCGCGAGATTGGCGGCAAGGCGGAATATCTCGACGATGGCGCGCCCTATACGCCGCAAGCGACGCAAGGCCGTCCGCTGTTGGTGGCGGGAAGCGGGAAGACATGGCGGCACGTGCGTACAGAGGTCATTGGCGGCTAGTTGCAGCGCCAAATAGCCGAGAAGCGCCAATCTGCTCTTGCAAATTGGCGCTTCAAGATCAGGCGTTAATATGTAATGGCCGCTTTTATGTTTTGCGTTTGCGACGCTTGAGGAAGCTGACAAGCCCCATGCCCGTAAGCATCAAAGGGAGCGCGCCGGGGATTGGAATTTCCGGCGGCAATATATCTTCGGTAATGCCCGCATAGCGCACGCTCTGTTGTGAAAAGTTGTAAAAACCGAACGCGCCGTTGGCGAACGATCCGGCAACTTGCAGTTCCAGGACGCCATCTACAAGCACGCTAATGAGCGTTGATGTGAAGTTAATCTGGAAGGCGTAAGTTGTATTGTCCGACCAGCCGGTGTTGCCGAGATTATTCGCTCGCGTTAATAATTCTACACTGCCAACATGTTGCCATGCGTCCGCAGAGGTGTTTGTGCCGCTGGCGCTTATCGGGCCGGTAACGCGAGAAATAGAAAGTCCGGCGCCCCATCCGGCCTGCGTTCCTTGTTTCCAGTCAACGAGGATGTAATCCGTATCCGAATTGCCATTGATGTCGCCTTGAGTGTAGCCGAGTACGAAGCCGATAAAATCATTATCACTTGTTGACTCGACCTTGATCGTGCCGGCCAGCGATAGCCCCTGGCTGTCTGTGCCGTTGTGAAAGACGGTCGGCGCGCTGTTTAGGCTTTGAAACACGCTGTTATTATCAGCAGCGGTGGTCCAGCTTCCGCCACCGTCTACATTCCAGCTCGATAAATCTACCGGCGCGGCGCTGGCTGCAGTGGTTGTAATGATCGCCGCAGCAATGGCCGCAAGCGGAATACGAATGCTATTCATGGAAAGCTCCCCCATCATGTTTAGGTCCTCGTAAACCCTTAACACAAGTTAACCATTTAGCACAACCGTTATGTTATAACTTAAAATACCCTTTTTCCTGTAGATGCGAAACAATCGCATCCGCCGCATCGGCGGCGGAGACATTAGACGTATCAATATCAATCTCCGCATGCTCCGGCGCTTCATAGGCGCTGTCGATGCCGGTGAAGTTTTTGATCTCGCCGCGCCGCGCCTTGGCGTAAAGCCCTTTGACGTCGCGCTGCTCGCAGACTTCCAGCGGCGTTGAGATATAGATTTCGATAAATTCTCCGTCCTCCAACAATTCACGCGCCATGCGCCGCTCGCTTTGGAATGGCGAAATGAACGAAACGCAGACGATCAGTCCGGCGTCGGCCATAAGCTTTGCGCTTTCCGCGACCCGGCGGATGTTTTCGACGCGGTCAGCGTCGGTGAAGCCAAGGTCTTTGTTGAGGCCGTGGCGGACATTGTCGCCGTCAAGCGTATAGGTGTGGCGACCCAAATCGTGGAGGCGTTTCTCAACCAGGTTGGCGACGGTCGATTTTCCGGAACCGGAAAGCCCGGTAAACCAAAGGACGCAAGGGCGTTGATGTTTGGCGTTGGCGCGCGCTGTTTTATTAATGTCGAGGTCTTGCCAGTGAACATTTTGCGCGCGCCGGAGCGAGAAATCGATCATCCCGGCGCCAACTGTGGCGTTGGTGCGCTTGTCAATCAAAATGAAAGAACCAGTGCGGCGGTTTTCGGTGTAAGGATCAAAGGCAATCTGTTGCGACAGGTTGAAGTTACAAAACCCAACCTCGTTGAGCTCCAGCGTCTTGCCGGACATATGTTCCAGCGTGTTGACATTAACTTTGTGTTTGAGCTCGGTGATCGTCGCCGGAACGATGCGGTTTGCGGTCTTCAACAAATATTGTCGTCCGGGGAAGAGTTTCTCCTCCGCCATCCATAAAAGATGCGCGGCGAATTGGTCGGTCTGTTCCGCCGGCGCGTTGCCGGCGCAGATGATATCGCCGCGGGAGATATCGATTTCGTCTTCGAGCGTCACCGTCACCGCCATATCGGCGCCGGCCTCTTGTATGTCGCCATCCATCGTCACAATCCGCGCGACCTTAGAGCGTTTGGCTGATGGCAGGACGACGATTTCATCGCCCGGGCGGACGGTTCCGCTGGCGATGGTTCCGGCAAAGCCGCGAAAATCAAGATCCGGCCGGTTCACCCATTGCACCGGCATGCGCAACGGTTGGCTCTCGTCCACCGCCGATAGGTTGACGGTTTCAAGGTAAGGCATCAGCGCGGCGCCATTATACCATGGCGTATGCGAACTTTTGGTGAGGATGTTGTCACCGTCCAGCGCCGATAGCGGCATGATGGCGGTTGATTGAAACCCCAGCGGTTCGGCAAAGGTGCGATAGGCGCTTTCAATCTCGCGGAAGGTTTTTTCGGAGTAGCCGACAAGGTCCATCTTGTTGACCGCCACCACCACATGGCGAATGCCGAGCAGCGAGGCGATATAGGAGTGCCGCCTGGTCTGGGTGAGGACGCCGCGGCGCGCATCGATCAAGATGATGGCGAGATCAGCGGTCGAGGCGCCGGTCGCCATGTTGCGGGTATATTGCTCATGGCCCGGCGTGTCGGCGACAATGAATTTGCGCTTTTCGGTGGAGAAAAACCGGTAGGCGACATCGATGGTGATGCCCTGTTCGCGTTCGGCGGCGAGGCCGTCCACCAGCAGCGCAAAGTCAATTTTCTCGCCTTGCGTGCCGTGCTTTTTGGTGTCGCTTTCAAGTGCGGCGAGTTGGTCATCATAGAGCAGCTTCGAGTCATAAAGCAGCCGGCCGATCAGCGTCGACTTGCCGTCATCAACGCTGCCGCAAGTTATGAACCGCATCAGCCCTTTACGCTCATGGGCGGCGAGATAATCGATGACATTGTCGTCGGCGGTGAGGGGGGCGTTGGCCATTTTAGAAATACCCCTCTTGCTTTTTCTTCTCCATCGATGCGGACTGGTCGTGGTCGATCACCCGTCCCTCACGTTCGGAGTTTCTTGCGGTCAGCATTTCGGAGATAATGTCCGGCAGCGTCGCGGCGTCGGATTTTACCGCGCCGGTTAATGGGTAGCACCCCAGGGTGCGAAAGCGCACGGTTTCCATCACCGGTTGCTCGCCGTTGTTTAACGGCATGCGCTCATCATCCACCATAATCATCACGCCGTCGCGTTTCACCACTGGGCGCTTTGCTGCGTAATACAGCGGAACGATCGGGATCGCCTCGCGGTAGATATATTGCCAGATATCAAGCTCGGTCCAGTTCGATAGCGGAAAGACGCGGATGGATTCGCCCTGGCTGATCTTTGTGTTGTAAATATTCCAAAGCTCGGGGCGCTGGTTTTTCGGGTCCCAGCGATGCTCGCGCGAGCGGAACGAGAAGATACGCTCCTTGGCGCGGGATTTTTCCTCGTCGCGCCGGGCGCCGCCAAAGGCTGCGTCGAAGCCATATTTATCAAGCGCCTGTTTCAGCCCTTGGGTTTTCATCACATCGGTATGGATTTGTGAACCATGCGTAAACGGATTAATCCCTTGCGCGACGCCTTCCGCATTGGTGTGGACAATCAACTCGAGCCCGAGGCGTTTGACCGTTTCGTCGCGAAACGCGATCATCTCTTTAAATTTCCAGGTGGTGTCCACATGCATAAGCGGGAAGGGCGGCTTGGAGGGGTAGAAGGCCTTCATCGCCAGATGCAGCATGACGGCGGAATCTTTACCGACGGAATACAGCATCACCGGTTTTTCCGCTTCCGCCGCAACCTCGCGCATGATGTGGATGCTCTCCGCTTCGAGCCGGTCAAGATGCGTCATTGCCCGAGCGGACAAGACGTCAGGCTTGGGGGTAACGGCGCCCGGCCGTGGCTGATCTTTCGCCGCGTAGCTTTGCTCAAGTTCGGCGAGGCGCGTGCGCGCTGTCTCCAGGGTTTTGAGCGTGCATTGCCCGCCGGATTTGAGCCGGGCGAGCCCCTTGCCGTCGTTCAACAGCTTGCGCGAGACCGTCGAGAGCGAAAGCCCCGCCTGGTCGGCAATTTTCTCAGCACGGGCGACGAGGTCGGAAATTTCAGTCATATCGGGACGGTTCCCATGAATTTTCTAATTCAGATGTTCAAATACACAATCGTGGGACGGTTTCAACGTAATATTGCTAATATGGCGCCAAGATTAGCTGACATATGGGAAAAATCCCACGATTGAGAGTGCGCCCTGCGGCGTCCTGCCCCGTTGCTTTTGCTATGTGTAATTCTGATATTTCTGTTATGACAGAAATTACAGACAAGACTGTGAAGCTGACCCCGGCCATCGAGCGTTTCGTGTTGCACTGGGGCGATCTTGGCGGTTCCTGGGGCGTCAATCGATCCGTCGCGCAAATTCATGCCTTGCTGCTGATTAGTGAAAAGCCGCTGACGGCGGAAGAAATCGCGGCGACGCTCGGTCTTGCTCGTTCAAATGTATCCAACTCCATGCGCGATTTGCTGGCCTGGGATTTGGTTCGGCGCGCGCCAATCCTTGGCGACCGCCGCGATCATTTTGAGGCGGAAGGCGATGTCTGGGAAATGGTGAGCAACATCGTCGCCATGCGCAAGGAGCGCGAACTTGAACCGGCGGCGGAAGTGTTGCGCGCCTGCCTTGCCGACGCGCAAACCGATCCATCGGCGACGAAAACAGCCATCAAACGCCTAAAGGATTTGCAGGAACTCGTTGATACGCTGGATGATTGGTATGAGCAAATGAACGCCATTCCAAAATCCAAACTCCTGCCGCTGATTAAAATGGGAGCAAAAGCGGTTGACCTTCTGACGCCATTTTTGGGGAAGAAGGAAAAAGACAAAAGCTAGTTGCGTTTCATTCAGCGCGCTTCGGCGCCAATAAAGGAGACGTATCATGGCCTATGACGCTTTTGTTGCTGACGCAAAAACCGGCGGTTCTGTCTCTTCATTGCAAACGCAAACTAATACCGGCGCAGCGATGCTGTTGGCTTATTTGGCGGCGGCGCCGTTAATTGCCGCTGCATTGATGATCGTTATTAGCCAGGCGTATAACGCTCAACCATATGCAGGTTTTATGGGGCTTTATGGCGCTGTCGTAATCATCTTTTTCGGCGGCGTTAGATGGGGCGTCGTGGTCATGAAGCCGGAAGGCCCGACCATGCGGAGCCTATTGGGCGCAACGGCGCCATTGCTGTTAGCTTTTCCGTTATTGTTGCCGCTTGGCGGCGCGCTCTGGAAATTTCCGGCGATCATGGCGCTTACCGGCGTGCTGTTGGTCGATGATCTCAACGCAACACGCCGCGGCTCTGGTGCCCCGGCCTGGTATCTCAGCGTGCGATTGCCGCTAACAGTCTTGATCGAGCTTGCTTTTGTAATCGCGCTGGCGGGGATGATGCGGTGATGAGTATGGGCAATTTGACCGATGGCGACGCGCCGCCCCACAAGTGTAGGCAACCGTGGATTATTCTGATCTACACGCTCGCCGGTCCGCCTATTGGTGGAATCATAGCGATGCTCTCAATCTATGTGTATTTAGCCATAGAAACCGGCTTTCAATCTTGGTTAGACAATGTACGGGCCGAACCGATACAGATATTTTTGAGCCTGTCTAGGGCGTTTATAACCGTCGCGTTTTATGGATATATATTTGGTGGTATTCAGGCCTTGCTCACGGGTATATATATTTCTTTGAATTCAGGAAATGATGGGAAATTCGGATACGGATTGGCAATTACTGCCTCAGTATTTGTTGCGTTAGCGGTTACGGCTGTGCTGACAGCTTTTTATCAAATCAGATCAGGCTATGCTTTTCTTGTGGCGCCAATAATTTTAGGCGCAATTGGCATCGCCGCCAGTGTGATTGTGCGGTTTTTGTTCAGGAAACGATTTAGTCCAAAATTTTCTAAACCATAAAAGCGATTGCGAATGCAACACGGTTTATTCTAGACTCAGATTTCAGTAACCTGGATTGAATCCAAGTTGGACCCCCTGCAGCTCCTCCTCCTCTTCATCGCCGGTATTGCCTCCGGCTGGATAAACGTGCTCGCCGGCGGCGGGTCTATCCTCTCTGTACCAATCATGGTGTTTCTCGGGCTTCCGGGACCGGTGGCCAATGGCACCAATCGCATCGGCATCATTGCGCAGAATACGATGGCGGTGTGGGGGTTTTTCCGCAAAGGATTTTCGGATTTTAAGCTCAGCGCGTCGCTCGCCGTATGCGCCTCCGTTGGCGCATTTTTTGGTGCCAATGTTGGCGTAAAGCTTGAGGGCGTGTGGTTCGAGCGCACACTGGCGATGATTATGCTCGGCCTGTTGGTGATTATGATGACCGGCGCCGGACAAAAACCAATCGAGGCGGGCGGCAAGCCGCGCAACCTTATCCTCGGGCATATTCTTTTTATTGGCGCGGGGTTTTGGGGCGGGTTTATCCAGATCGGTGTCGGGCTGATCCAACTGCCAATTCTCAACCGCGTCATGGGCCTCGATCTGGTGCGCGCGAATATGCACAAAGTTTTTGTCGCGCTGGTGTTCTCATTGGTGTCGCTCGGCGTCTATGCCGCGAATGTTAAAATCGAATGGGTATTGGGGCTGGCGCTGGCTGCGGGATATGCGATTGGCGGCTGGCTCGGCGCCAATGCCGCGATCGCCAAAGGCGAGGCCCTGATTAAGCGGGTTTTCTATCTAGCACTCGTGGCGATGGCCGTTAAGCTGTTGTTTTTCTAAGATAAGTTTTCCAGAGGCGTTGTGACGCCGGTTTTCCCCATGGACAGCTTGCCGCAGCGGGCCCATGGAGAGCGCGATAGTTTTCGGGTCGCGAACCCGACCCCACAGTACACATGAAACGAGGCCTTTTCCATGATCACCCATGACGTTCACGCTCACCGTTCGAAAGACAATTTAAAGCGTGAAGACCAGCTCGCCTGGAAGATTGCCGCTGTCGCCGCCGATGCTGTGGAAGTCGACACGGAAGCGACCGACATGATCATCAACCGGATCATCGACAATGCGTCGGTGGCGATCGCCTCGCTCAATCGTGGGCCGATCAAGTCGGCGCGGGCGATGGCGAATGCGCATATGCGTCCCGGCGGCGCGACACTGTTTGGCGCAGCCGCAGATCATAAAGTTTGCGCTGAATGGGCCGCCTGGGCCAACGGCACGGCGGTGCGCGAGCTTGATTTTCACGACACGTTTCTGGCCGCCGATTATTCCCATCCCGGCGATAATATTCCGCCAGTGCTGGCTGTTGCTCAACAATGTGGACGTGACGGACGCGATCTCATACGCGGTATTGCGACGGGGTATGAAATTCAGGTGAATCTCGTCAAGGCGATTTGCCTCCACGAACATAAAATCGACCATATCGCCCATATCGGCCCGTCGGCGAGCGCTGCAGTTGGTGCGTTGCTTGGTTTGGATACGGAGGTTATTTACCAGTCGGTACAACAGGGCCTCCACACCACCGTAACGACGCGGCAATCACGCAAGGGCGAGATTTCAAGCTGGAAGGCCTTTGCGCCGGCCTTTGCCGGCAAGCTGGCGATTGAAGCGGTGGACCGCTGCATGCGCGGCGAGGGCGCGCCGAGCCCGATTTATGAGGGTGAGGATTCGGTGATTTCGTTCATCCTGAACGGCCGCACCGCGCGTGACAAAGGCGAGAGCCCCTATGAGCCAACCTATCATGTGCCGCTGCCGGGGGCAGGCGAAGCCAAGCGCGCGATTTTGGAGACTTACACCAAAGAACATTCCGCGGAATATCAGTCCCAGGCGCTGATCGACCTCGCCTTCCGCATGGGCAAGGAAATCGATGATTTCGACAAGGTGAAGTCGATTGTTCTGCATACATCTCATCACACCCATTACGTAATCGGGACCGGCGCCGGCGATCCGCAGAAGATGGACCCTAAGGCCAGCCGCGAGACGCTGGACCATTCGATTATGTATATCTTCGCCGTCGCGCTACAGGATGGCGAGTGGCATCACGTCAAATCCTATGCGCCGGAGCGTGCGCAGCGCGCCGACACCGTGCGGCTGTGGCATAAAATTTCTACCATCGAAGACCCCGAATGGACGCGGCGCTATCATTCGCGCGACCCCAACGAGAAAGCCTTTGGCGCCCGCGTCGTCATCACTATGGAGGACGGACGCATCATCGAAGACGAACTCGGCATCGCCAACGCACACCCGTTTGGCGCCAGACCATTTGGACGGGCGGAATATATCGGCAAGTTCAAGACGCTGACGGATGAAATTTTGGATGCGAGCGAGTCCGCACGGTTCCTTGATATGGTGCAGCAATTACCGAATTTGACGGCCGAGCAGGTGCTGGCGCTTAACCCGGTCGCGCCAGCGGGGTATTTGGTTGAGAATGGTTTGAAGGGGATATTTTAGGAGAAGGCCGAGCCGCCCAAATGGAACGGCTTTTTGCTTGTCGAAATAGGAAAGGAAGATTCTATGATTGCGTATTCAATGCTTGGCTCGAACGACTTTGATAAGGCTAGAAAATTCTACGGTGCGTTGCTCGCTGATCTGGGGGCGAAGGAAATGATGGTGCGGCCTGACGGCGGCGCCGTGTTTTTTGGGACTGAGCAGGGACCCCCTATGTTCGCTCTGGTAAAGCCGCATGACGGTAAGGAGGCGAGCAGCGGAAATGGCGTTATGGTCGCTTTCGCCGCGAAGGATCCCGCGCAAGTGAAGTCCCTCTATGATAAAGCAATCACACTGGGCGCAACATGTGATGGTGAACCGGGTCCACGTCTCGACGGAATGGTCTCATGCGGCTATGTGCGTGATTTTGATGGCAATAAGCTCAATTTCTTCTGTATGGGAAGCTAATCGGAGCGCGGATGGGGACGAAATGACAGCAGCTACAACCATAGAGAAATGGCACGCCATAATCGCCTCGCGCGACCTCTCCGCCTTGCCGGACATCATCCACCCCGACGCCGTCTTCCGTTCGCCCGTTGCGCATACGCCTTATCATGGGCGCGATGCGTTGGTGCTTGCGCTTTCAACGGTGATCGATGTGTTTGAGGGTTTCACTTACCATCGCGAATTCGCAACCGAAGACGGAAAAGACGTTGTCCTTGAATTCAGCGCCAAGGTTGGCGGCAAACAGCTTAAAGGCGCCGACTTCATCAAGTTTGATAATGACGGGTTGATCATTGAGTTTGAGGTGATGATCCGCCCCGCCAGCGGGTTGATGGCGCTGGGTGAGGAAATGGGCAAGCGCATCGGTGCGAAACTGGGTGCGTTTAAATGAACACGCCGGCACAGTTTTCCCCCGAGGCGGACGCGCGTATCCGCAAAAGCTTCGCGCGCCAGGGTTTTATGGAAAAGCTCGGCGTTGAGTTGCGCGGCCTTGGGGCTGGCATGTGCGAATTGGCGGTTGCGTTTGACGCGAGCCTCACCCAGCAGCATGGGTTTTTCCACGCCGGCGTCGCCGCGACGCTGGCCGATAATGCGGCCGGCTATGCCGGTTATTCGGTGATGCCGGAAGGCTCAACGGTGCTGACCACGGAGTTTAAAATCAACCTCCTGGCGCCGGCGCGCGGCGAGATGATGCGCGCTCGCGCGGAAGTGATAAAACCGGGACGAACCTTGGTGATTGTGCGCTCAGAGGTTTATTGCAGCGCTGGCGGTGTGGAAACACATGTTGCAACGGCGCTGGTGACGACTATGTGTTTGGTGGACAAGGGCGACATGCTGAAATCCAATTCTTAAAGGGCGACAACATGAATGTTAAAGGATTAGCGGCTGGCCTCGCCATTGGGCTGACTATCGGCGTCGCCACGGGCAACATTGCGCTCGGCATTGGCGTCGGTATCGCGCTAGCCGCCGCGCTCAGCCAGCTATTCAACAACAAGAAAAAACCTAAACAAAACCCGGATAAAGAATAAATTATGCTGTTCACAACAAAATCCCCCGCCGAAAAACGTAGCCAGTTTCGCAAAGGGCTCGCCTCCGGCAAGCTGTTGCAATTCCCTGGCGCGTTTAATCCGCTCTGTGCACAGATGATTGAGCGCAAAGGCTTCGACGGGGTTTATATTTCCGGCGCGGTGATGTCGGCCGAGCTGTGCCTGCCTGATATTGGCATTGCGACGATGACGGAATTTGAGACCCGCGGCCGGCAGATTGCGCGGGTGACCGACTTGCCGGCGTTTATCGACATTGACACCGGCTTTGGAGAACCGATGGCGGCGGCGCGCACGGTGCGGTCAATGGAAGAAGCGGGGCTTGCCGGTTGTCATATTGAAGATCAGGTGATGCCCAAGCGCTGCGGTCATCTTGACGGCAAGGAAATTGTTCCGACCGAGATTATGGTCCAGCGCGTCAAAGCGGCGGCGGAAGCCAAACGCGACCCGAACTTTGTGCTGATTGCGCGCTCTGATGCGCGCGCTATTGAGGGCCTCGATAAAGCAATTGACCGCATGAAAGCCTATGTGGATGCGGGCGCGGATATGATCTTCCCCGAAGCAATGAAGTCAGAAAAAGAATTCGAGGCGGTGCGCGCCGCGCTTGATGTGCCAATCCTTGCGAACATGACCGAGTTCGGAAAAAGCCGGTTGTTAAATATCAAAGAGCTCGAAGCGCTCGGCTTTAACGTCGTTATTTATCCAGTGACAACGCTGCGCCTCGCCATGGGCGCTTGCGATGTTGGTCTCGATGCGATCTTGAAGGATGGCGACCAGAACGGCGTCCTCGACATCATGCAACACCGGCGCGATCTTTATGATTTGCTGCGCTATCACGATTACAACAAGTTCGATGAGTCAATTTACAACTTTCAGGTTAGCGACACGCCTACGGAGTAGAATGGAATATCCGAAAAATGAATACGAAAGCATGACGATGAACGAACGATTGTTCGCGTCGGGTCGGATGAACGAATTCGACGACGCGGTGGCGCGGCGGGACAGAGGACGGATTGTCCAAATCTATAAAGAATTAGCGCCTTCTACTGATGCAGAATGGGCTGCTGATAGCATCTTAAGCCGCAGCCCTTGAGTGCATTTCTGGCCAGTAAGCGTATGGAGAACATTGTGAACAAGATGACGAACTACAGCATCAAAACCGATATCAGATTTTCACCGATGGAGAAATTTGATATCCAGGATGTCGTCGACGCCAACACCGACACATGGTTCAATCAGACTCTGGTTCGGATTAATGACAGCGTCCTGCGGCTCGGCGTTTTGGAGGGCGAGTTTCACTTCCACAAGCATGATAATGAAGATGAACTTTTCTATGTCGTTGAGGGAAATCTGTTACTCGATGTTGAAGACCAGACCCACGAGCTTGGCCCGGGCCAGGGCTTTGTCGTGCCGAAGGGCGTGGTTCACCGCACCCGCGCGCCGTCGCGGGTCGTGGTGTTGATGACGGCGTCTGCGGATGTCGTTCCGGTCGGCGACTGAAGCGCCGCCGTTTTTGTGTCAACCTATTGTTATTATTGTGATAATTGAACCGCCTTCAGGCCTTTCTTTCCACTCGGTAATATAGCATAACCCGGCGATTATGACTTTTGCTGCACTGCCAAAGCCGCCCTATTACGCCGTCATCTTCACCGCGCGCCTCGCGGAGGGCGCAGATGGCTACGCCGAGATGGCCGAACGGATGGAAGCGCTGGCGCGCACGATGCCGGGATATCTCGGCTTTGAATCGGCGCGCAACGAGGACGGGTTTGGCATTGCGATATCTTATTGGGAAAGCGAAGACGCGATTGCGAACTGGAAACAGAACGCCGAGCACCTAGAGGCGCAAAGTACAGGTCGTGCGAAATGGTATGAAGATTACAAGCTTAACATCGCTAAAGTTGAGCGCGCTTACGAGATGAAAAAGTAGCTGAGATGAGGAGATGAAATAGATGGCGGATGCAGAAATCAAATACGGCCTTGCCGGCGTTATTGCCGACGACACTGCGGTGTCGAAGGTTATGCCGGAGACGAACTCGCTGACCTATCGCGGCTATGCGGTGCAGGATCTGGCGGCGCAGTGCCGGTTTGAAGAAACTGCTTATCTCATCTGGAATGGCGAGCTGCCAACCAAAGCCCAGCTTGATGATTTCAACGCCAAAGAAAAACGCGAGCGCGGCCTCACCGATGATTTGATTGCGGTGATGCGGAAATTCCCCAAGGGCGCGCACCCGATGGCGACGCTTCGCACGGCGGTGAGCTTCCTCGGGATTGAAGACAGCGAGATTGAAGACCACGCCACCGACAGGCTGTATGATCGCGCGATCAGCCTTTATGCAAAAATCCCGCAGATTGTCGCAACGGACTTTCGCCTGCGCAACGGCAAGGAGCCGATTGCCCCGGACCCAAGCCTTGGGTTTTCGGAAAACTTTTTTCACATGTGCTTCGGTGAAGTCCCGGCGCCGGAAATTGTCAAATGTTTTGATGTTTCCATGACGCTCTATGCCGAGCACTCCTTTAACGCCTCGACCTTTACCGCCCGGGTCATCGCAAGCTCGCTGTCGGGGATTTATTCCTCCGTCACCGGCGCCATCGGATCGCTGAAAGGCCCGCTCCATGGCGGCGCCAATGAGGCGGTGATGCATATGCTGGAAGAGGTCGGCACGGTCGAGAATGCCAAAGCCTGGATGCTGGACGCGCTGGCGACCAAGAAAAAAGTCATGGGTTTCGGCCACCGGGTTTATCGTTCCGGCGACAGCCGCGTGCCGACCATGACCGCGGCGTTCAAGGACATGGTCGATATAATCGGCACGGATGAGGCGAAAATGTATTGGGAAATGTCGAAAACCCTTGACGAAACCATGGTTTCGGAAAAAGGCATCTACCCCAATCTCGATTTTCCGGCGGGACCTGCTTATTATCTGATGGGTTTTGAAATTCCGATGTTCACGCCGATTTTTGTGGTGAGCCGCATTACCGGATGGACAGCGCATATTATCGAGCAACTCGGCGACAACAAGCTGATCCGTCCGCTCTCGAACTATACCGGTCCGGCGCAGCGCGATGTCGTAGCGATAGACAAAAGAGCCTGACCATGGCCGGCCAAGCCAGGACACGAACCGAACAGGAAAGAGCGCGCGCACAAGATGCGGTGCGCGAGCTCATTCGCTGGATTGGCGACGATCCGGCGCGCGAAGGGCTTTCCGATACGCCGCGCCGCGTGGTGGACGCCTATCTCGAATATTTTCAAGGCTACGAGCAATGCGCGGAGACTTATCTGGAGCGCACCTTTGAACAGGTCGGCGGCTATGATGAAATCGTGCTCTTAAAAGACATCCCGTTCCACTCTCACTGCGAACATCACATGGCGCCGATCATCGGCAAGGCGCATGTTGCGTATCTGCCGCGCAATCGCGTGGTGGGGATTTCCAAACTCGCCCGCGTGGTGAACACTTATGCGCGCCGCCTCCAGGTGCAAGAACGCCTGACGGCAGAAATCGCCGACTGCATCCAGAAAGTGCTCGACCCGCTTGGCGTTGCGGTGGTGATTGAAGCCTCGCATGCTTGCATGACCGCGCGCGGCGTTAAAACCCCGGGCGTGACGATGACTACAAGCCGGATGATGGGTATCTTCCGGGAAGATGAAAAAGCACGCCAGGAAGTTATCCGCCTGATCGGCGTGATCTGACCAGACTGGCAATTTAAGGAAAACGAAATGGCCTACGAATGCATCCTTACCGAATCTGACGGCGGCGTCGGCATTATCACGCTGAACCGTCCCGATGCGCTCAATGCGTTTAACAAGCAATTGATGGATGAGGTGACCGACGCGGTGCGCAAATTTGAAGCCGACGACGCTGTCGGTTGCCTGGTGATTACCGGTTCGGAAAAAGCCTTCGCCGCCGGCGCCGACATCAAGGAGATGGCGGGCAAGACCTATATGGATGTCTTCAAGGAAGACTTCATCACCGCAAACTGGGAAGAGGCGAGCCGGGCGCGCAAACCGGTGATTGCCGCGGTCGGCGGTTATGCGCTTGGCGGCGGATGCGAGTTGGCGCTGATGTGCGATTTCATTATCGCCGCGGACAACGCCAAATTCGGCCAGCCGGAAATTTCTATTGGCGCCATGCCCGGCGCTGGCGGCACCCAGCGGCTCGCGCGGTTCATCGGCAAGTCCAAGGCGATGGAGATGTGCTTGACTGGACGGATGATGGACGCCGAAGAAGCCGAACGCTGCGGCATGGTGAGCCGCATCGTGCCAAAGGGAGAGTTGCGCGAAGAGGCGATCCGCGTCGCCAAGCAAATCGCCGGCTTCTCCCGGCCAATCGCCATGCTGATTAAAGAATCGGTCGATCGCGCCTTCGAGACCACGCTTTCAGAGGGCGTAAGGTTTGAGCGCAAAGTGTTCCATTCGGTGTTCTCAACCGAAGATCAAAAAGAGGGCATGGCCGCCTTCATCGAAAAGCGCAAACCGTCCTTCAAGAACCGTTGAGGCTTATACGACAGATAGACCCCGTTCATCCCGGCGAAAGCCGGGATCCAGTCTAGTTCAGTAATCGATCCCGGCTTTCGCCGGGATGAACGGGGATAGAGTATGTGATTTCGTTTAAATGCGAACTGCTCTAGAAGGCCAATATGGACAACCTCGTTCTCGCCTTCGCGCTGATTGGCGTCCTCGGTATTGGCGCGCAATGGCTCGCCTGGCGGTTTAACTTGCCGGCAATTGTGCTGATGGCGATTGCCGGCGTTGTCGCCGGTCCGGTGCTCGGCATATTCGGCCCGCCCGGCGCTGACGGACAGCCGCCGATGGAGGCGCTGTTTGGGGAGTTCTATCAACCTCTCATCGCCATCGCGGTTGCGGTGATTTTGTTCGAGGGCGGATTACAACTCAATTTCTCCGAGCTGCGCGGGCTGACCCGCGGCGTCGGGCGCCTGGTCTTTCCGGGCGTCGCGATTGCCTGGGCGCTTGGCGCGGGCGCTGCCTATTATATCGTCGGCCTGTCGTGGCAGGTGGCGTTATTGTTTGGCGGCATCATGGTTGTCACCGGCCCGACGGTAATCATTCCGCTGCTACGCCAGTCCAAGCTTGATGCGCGCCCGGCGACGCTGTTGAAATGGGAAGGCATCGTCAATGACCCGATCGGCGCTTTGCTGGCGGTGCTGGTCTATGAATTCATCATCTTCGGCAATGGCGGCCATGCATCGCCCGGTGAGATTATCGGCTCGATTGTGATGGCCTCGGCCCTCGCTGGCGGGCTCGGCTTTGCGATTGGCCGGCTTGCGGCTTCGTCGTTTCGGCGCGGTTGGGTGCCGGAATATTTAAAGCCGCCAGTTTTGCTGGCGCTGGTGCTGGTTTGCTTTGAAACCGCCAACCTGTTGCAGCATGAGGCCGGCCTCTTGGCGGTGACGGCCATGGGCGTGACGATGGCCAATGCGCGCATCGCCAGCATCAATGAGCTGCGATTGTTTAAAGAAAACATCGTCGTTATTCTGGTTTCCGGCGTCTTCATCATCCTCACTGCCAATCTCACATTTGAGTCGTTCCGTGACCTTGACTGGTCGGCGTTCTGGTATCTTGTGGCGATGTTGTTCATCGTCCGCCCCCTGACGGTGTTTGTGTCGACCATCGGCGCCGGCCTGCCCTGGCAGGAGCGGTTGCTGGTCGGGTGGATTGCGCCGCGTGGGGTTGTCGCGGTTGCGGTTTCCTCATTCTTTGGCGCAGCGTTAGTCACGGCGGGCTTTGCCGACGGCGCCAAGCTGATCCCGCTTGCCTTCGCCATGGTTTTCGCCACCGTCATCGCCCATGGCTTTACAATCGGCCCGCTTGCCAAAGCGCTCGGTCTTGCCTCGCGCGAGCGTCCGGGGGTGTTAATCGCCGGCGCCTCGCCATGGTCGGTTGCGCTGGCGGCGAAGCTGAAAGAGCTTGAAATCCCTGTAATGGTCGCTGACGCCAGCTGGCGCCGGCTGCAACCGGCGCGGCTGGCGGATGTGCCGACTTATTACGGCGAAATTCTCTCAGAGGTCACCGAACACCACCTCGATCTTAATCGCTTCGGCTATTTGCTCGCGCTAAGCGGCAATGAGGCGCACAACGCGCTGGTCTCGACTGACTTGGCGCCTGAGCTGGGGCGCGCGGCGATTTATCAGGTGAATGCGCGCGGCAAGGACGAGGAAGACCGTCAGGCATTGTCCTATACGTTGCAGGGACGCACCTTCCTGCATTCCGGCGCGCCGCTTGATGAGCTGTTGCGCCGCCACTATCAGGGCTGGGTCTATCAGCGCACCCGATTGTCTGAAGAATATCCGCCTGAGCAATACAAAGAAGACGCCGGGCCCGATCACGAGATTGTGCTGGTTGTTCGCAAAGACACAATTTTGTTCGCCTCGCACGAGGCCCCGGTCGAGCCGGCGATTGGCGATACGGTGCTTGCCTATATTCCAAAACCGCCAGAACTAACACCTGAGCAAAAGGCTGAGCAAAAATCTGGGCAAAAACCGGACGCCAGCGAGACTGTCGAGACGCTGCCGTCCGGCGAACCATCACCGTCTTAACGCCCGATTAACCAACCTTGCCGCAGCGGCCAGTTTAACGCCGCATTAGCCCTTGCTCGCTAGGCTTTGCGCGAGGAAACCATCTATGCCGGCGTTGAAATTGTTTAACCAGCCCGACGGCTCGCTCATTGCCGATTATGCATCGCGCATGAGTGAAGCGCTGGCGCGCCAGCAAACCGAAATCGAAGTCCGCGCCGCAAGGGTGGAAGCGGAACTTGCAATCAAGGCGCGGTCAGAGTTTCTCGCCAATATGAACCATGAATTGCGCACCCCGCTGAACGCGATCATGGGATTTGCGACCATGCTTCGCGATGGCGAGCAATATAACCTCAGCACCGACCAGCACACCGCTTATGCGGAGTATATTTTGCAATCGGCTGACCTTTTGCTCGGCCATATCAATACAATTTTAGAAGTCGCCGCGCTGGAAAGCGGCAGTGTTGAGCTCCGTAACGATGCGGTCGATTTCTGCGAGGTTCTCGATGGCGCCATAGAGCGCGTGCGTATTCGCGCCGACGCGGCTGAAGTCACGATTGAACGGCGCGACGAGGGCGCGGATATTACCGGCTGGGGGGATGTTGAGCGCACCGGCCAGGCGGTGGACCATCTGTTACAGACGGCGATCAGTTTGAGCGCTGAAAAGGGCCGCATATTGGTGCGCGCTTGCATAGATGAAGACGGACGTGCTGAGATTGCCGTGCGCGATGACGGCGCCGGTTTGAACCCTGAGGAAATCAAGCAAGCGCTTGAAGCCTTCGCCGAGCCGCATCGCGGGCTTGACCGTTCGTTTGCCGGTCCCGGCATTGGCTATGCGGTCGCCAAAACATTTATCGAGATGCAGGGCGGGTCGTTCCACATCAAAAGCCGCAAGGGCCATGGCACGCTGGTGCGCATCGCCTTGCCGCCGCCGGACGCCAAAGCGGATGCGGCGAGCGATGAAGACGGCGCCGTGCAACCCGAAAAACCCAGTTTGGAGAAGGCCGATGACGCCGCTTAAAGCCCGGGTGCGCAAAGCGCCAATCATGCGCAAAGGCGCCGCCGCACCGACGGCGGAAGCCTTTGACGGCGCGTTCCAGGAAAAACCACGCGTTGGCGCGGTGGTCTCGGTCACCGGCTCGCATGCGCTGGTGATGCTGGCGGAAGGAAAACCCGCTGACGACCGCGCGGCGCGCCCGCAAATTGGCGCCATCATGAGCATCGACGCCGGGTCAAGTGTTGTCCTGGGGTTGGTCTCGGCGATGAGCGTGCCGGCCCCGTCGCATGACAATCTGGGCGCGGCCACGGGCATCGTCGAAGTTGAACTAATCGGCGAGTTTACCAAACCGACCATCAATGCGCCGGCGCGGTTCCGGCGCGGGGTCTCGTCCTATCCGACGCTTGGCGACGGCGTCCATGTGGCGACCCG
Source organism: Alphaproteobacteria bacterium (assembly GCA_013151255.1). Taxonomy (GTDB): domain Bacteria; phylum Pseudomonadota; class Alphaproteobacteria; order Caulobacterales; family Parvularculaceae; genus Hyphococcus. The sequence continues at coordinate 49,502 of JAADIQ010000120.1, read as the reverse complement.
CGACGAGCTGACGGCGCTGTTTTCAATTAACGGATTTTCAAGCGTGCGCGTCGGTGCGGTCAAGCAAGATGCGCAAATCCCGGCGACGGTCAATGTCGATGAAGTGTTCTCGCGCCATTGCGCCATTCTCGGCACCACCGGTGCTGGCAAGTCCTGCGCGGTTGCGTTGTTGTTGCGCGCCGTTCTGGAACGGTTTCCAAATGGGCATATCGTCATCCTCGATCCGCATAACGAGTATTCCAAAAGCTTTGAGGACCGCGCCGTGGTTTTCGACCCGACGACGTTTACGCTGCCCTACTGGATGTTGACATTTGACGAGCTGGTTGAGGTTTTATTTCCAGGCAGGAGCGGTTACGCCGAGGAAATTGAAATTCTGGCGGATTTGGTGCCGGCGGCGAAGAAGATGAACCTCTCCGGCGCCTCGCGGGCGGCGCATATCCGCACCGATGTGGCGGCGATTACCGTCGATACGCCGACGCCGTACCGGATTTCAGAACTGTCGACACTGATCGACAAGGCGTTGGGCGGTCTTGATGGGACGCGCAACACGACGCCGTTTAAACGCTTAAAAAACCGCATCGCGACAATCAGTCAGGATGCGCGTTATGCGTTCATGTTCGGTAGCCTGACGGTGCAGGACAATCTCGCCGAACTGTTGGGCGAGTTGTTTCGCATCCCTGTTAATGGCCGGCCGGTCAGCGTCATTGAGCTTGGCGGCTTGCCGACGGAAGTGGTGCAGGTTGTGGTCTCGGTGGTCTCGCGGCTGGCGTTTGAGTTTGGCTTGTGGAGCAATGGCGCAGCGCCGATCGCGCTGGTTTGTGAGGACGCGCACCGCTATGCGCCCGCCGATCCTAAGGAAGGTTTTGGGCCGACCCGGCGTTCCTTAATCCGTCTGGCCAAGGAAGGCCGCAAGGTTGGCGTTTCGCTGTGGGTCGCCTCACAACGCCCGACCGAGCTTGACCCGATGGTCCTGTCCCAGTGCAATACCATCTTTGCGATGCGCCTCGCCAACCAGGCCGACCAGGAGGCGTTGCGCGCGGCTGTCCCCGACGCATCGACCAGCCTGCTCAGCTGTCTGCCGTCGCTCGGGCTTGGCGAAGCGATTGCGGTGGGCGAAGGCGTGCCGATGCCGACGCGCATTCGTTTTGATGCGCTGCCGAGTAGCGCTGTGCCGCGCTCGTTGATGGCGAGTTTCTCCGACGGGTGGTCAGTTGAGATGGACGATGACAGCTTCATCGAGCGCATCGTCGAGCAATGGCGCGCGCAAAGGATGCTGTTGCCTGAGATTGAATAGCGCTCGGCGCGATTGCGGGTAAGCTTAACCAAATTGCCTACATGTGTCAGGTTAAAAATCCCGCTTCCAGTTAGCGGACACCGTCTGATTGCCATCCTGCTTGACCTCGGTTTCCACCGTGATGTTGTCGGTGATTTCATATTGGACCCGGACCGACCCATTGTCGCCTTGGGCGTCTTGCGTTGCGGTGACGAACAGGCCGTCGGCGACATATTTTCCGACCGTGAGTGAGCCGCCGCCCTTATCCGGATCGAGATCGAAGTTGAGGAGATCAAGGCCGGTTGAACGCCGCAAGGAGCCAGCAAAGCCGGCGCCGCCAAATGGTCCGATGCCGCCGAGCGAGGCTAGCGCTTGCGCGGCTTGTAAAGATTCCAGCGCCGAGAGCTGATCGGCCGGTTTGCCAAACAAAATAAGCGCCATGATGTCGTTCGAGGACGATGGCGGATTGGCGGTGAGGGTAATCTTCGGCTCGTCGGCGCGCCCGGAAACGGCGATGATCGCCGTCACGCCGTCGCTGGTTTGATATTCGGCGCGGATATTGAGCAGCGGGTTGTTGGGAGAAAGCCGGTCGAATGTAATCTCTCCGCGGGTGAGGTTAAAACGCCGCCCGGAAAAATCTAGCCAGCCCCGGCGAAGCTTCATCCGTCCAAGGATTAACGCGGCTTGTTTCTCAGTTGCCGCAGTGATGCTTGCTGACCACTCGCTTTCCAGTCCGCGCCCGCGAATAAAAATGCGGTCGTCGGCGTCGATTTTAAAGTCGAGATCAATCGGCGCCTGCGTCATGGCTTTGCTTGTGGTAATGAAATGCGTTTCCTCGCCCGCATGCGAGACCACCTCAATCGGGACCAGGCCGGTATTTTCCGGCGTGACGATTTCAGCGCTGAGTTCTGCAATCTGGATTGAGCCGTTGGCGGCGAGCGCGTCCAACGGGCCGGCGATGTTGACTTCGCCGCTTGCACGCAGCCGGCTGACCGGATGGGCTGACAACTCGGCATTGTCAAAATTTATGCGCAAATCAAGCCGGGGTTCATCGGTGAGCGCTAATTCTCCATCCAGCGTAATTGTATCGTCTCCGCTCTGGTCTGCGCCGCGCGCGCCGCCTGAAAAACGAACTTGGCTGCCGGCGGCGCCATAGGACGCCGTCGCCTCGGTGTGTACGCCGATGATCGACAGGCCAGTGCGCAGCTCGGTATAGGCGCCGTCCGTGACTTTTGCCTGGCCGGAAAGCGCCGGGTCCGCTGGCGAGCCGCTGAGCTTGAAATTAGCGGCAAGATCGCCTTCCAGCGTTTGCAGCGCCGGCGGCAGATAGGCGGCGACCGGGCCAATCGGCCCGTCATAGCGGATATAACCGTCCAGCGCGCCTTCGGTGTTGATACTGAGCGCTGGCGCCTTCGTTAGCAGGGCGGGGTAGGAAATACGCATATCGAGATGGTCTTCATCGGCCGCGCTCTGGACGATCACCGCCTTGCCGTTCCAGACAAACCCGGTTTTTATTGCGTCGGTAAGATTGTCGACCAGAAGAGAGCGCATTTCGAGCGCGCCGCGCGCGGGAATGGGTTCATCCGTATCGAGATAGATTGTCGCGCTGGCGACGCCGTCTGCGCCCGGCACATTGACATCGCTAAGCCTGATGTCGGCCCGCCAGCGGGTTGGCGAGAACGCGCCATCAAGCGCGATGCGCCCGGCGCTGCCCCAATTGAGGCGAAAATTGTCGACGCTAACGCCGTCTTTAAGTTGGATTTTGCTGGGTGCACGCAGCGAAAATGTGGTGTTTGCAACCAGTCCGCTGATCTGCGTCAGGGTGACGCCAAGCGCATCGCGAATATCCAGTTTGGCGTTGACGGAGAAGTCTTGCACCATGCCGGTTGGCGGTGTTGTCAGGCGTTTGACAGTAGCGCCCAAGCTTACTGCATCCGGCGCCCCCTCTGCGGTGAGGAGTAAGCCGGACATGCCAAAACTTTCAGAGACAAGCCTTTGGGACGTCAGGATAAAGCGGGTCTCTTCGCCGGACATGGCAAGAGCGCCTCGGGCTTTAAAATCACCCACAAGCGGGAGGCCCGGCCAGGGTTCGGCGTTAGCCTGGCCGGAATAGGCAAGAGCGATATCAAGCGCTTGCGCCTCGGGCCGATAGGCGCCCGAACCGGTCAAGGTGAAGGTTTCAGACCGGTAGTCCAGTTCCGGAACGGAAATCCGTCCGTCTTCGGAGGAACGCAACACCGCCTTAAATTGTCCTTCACCGCCAGGCGCCCGCGCTATGACCTCGCCGGTCGGCCTTGAAGGCAGCCCGGCGAGGGCGATGTCGATCAACAACGGCGGCGCTGGTGCGTTGTTCACTTCCGCGGCCGGCGTTTTGATGGCCGCGGTAAGGGTGAACTGGTCGAGCGTCCCCGTGATATCAATTTCGCTATGGGTATTGGCGGTGAGGTTTATCGGCGCCAGGAAAGAGGAGATGAGTGTAGGCGTGGCAAGGAGGTCGCCAGCGAAAGCGACCTCCTGGGTGTTGAAAACAAAAAATCCGGCCCCGCCAAGCGATGATCCGTCGTCAAGCATAACGCTCAATTTTTGAACATCGATCTTATCGTTGAGATCGGCAGTAACCACTCCGGTGAGCTTTGCTTTGGCGTTCAGGAAACTGAATTGTTCCATAGCGCCAATCTCAGCGCTGACCTCGCCTGTAAATTGTTTCCGAAGGTCGGTTTTGCCTTTGCGGATTTCAAACGTTAGAGTGTTGCTTGTGAAACTTCCATCGACTGCAAAGGCGCCGCGCTTGCGTTCGATGTTGGCGGCAATGGCGGCGTCTTCACCGAGATAGCCTCGCAGGTTCGGGCGATAGTTTTCTGCGAAGACGGTGCGCAAATCCAGCGAGAGGTTTTTAAGCGCGCCGGATGCGCCTTTCCATTCCGCAGTTCCGGTCATGTGGCCAATGGCGCTGGTGAGGCGGTTGATGGTAATAACGCCGCCCTTGCCGCGCTCATCGATGCGCAGATCAAAAGCCACCGGCTGAGCGAGTTCCTCGATATCGCCAAGCGCCCGTCCCGGCGTGAATTGGCCGGCGAGGTCAGCGGTCACGATCTTTTCGAGATCGCCAGATAGGCTCGCCGTCAGCTCTCCATAAGCGCCAATGGCAGTGTCGATGGAAAATTGCGCGGCGTTGATCGGGCCGCCGCCTTTCAGGCTGAGATCAATAGGCCCGTCGGCGGCGGCGAGCGTCGCGATTATGCCGCCTTCCGCCGCCGCGACATTGATATCTAAAAACGCTTGGCCGGTATTGCGTTGTAAATCTATCGCGGCATCGATGGTGTCGAGATTATTTTTACTGGTGATTTTAATATTGGCGGCGATATCGCGGCCGCCGATATCCAGATTACCGGCACCGTCGAGACGAAGCGGTTCATTGCCGAGGTCGCTTTGGAAATTAACCAGGCTGAACTTGGCGATTGTTATATCCGGCAAGTTGTTTGGCAGCTTCAATGAGAAGGTCAACGGCGCTTCAGTTTCAGGCCGTTCTCTTGCCGGCGGTTTGCGCAGGAGATGGGCTGATGTGATGTCGAGGTTTTGAATATCAACCTGTCCACGCAACAGTTTGAACGGGCGTAGCTCGATATTGAGCGCGTCAATTGTCGCCCAGGGCCCGCTTTCATCGCTGAGGACAATGGTTTGTAGAATAATCTCTCCGGGCAGGGCGCCCTTGAGCGCGCCAATTTTTGCAGTTCCGCCAACTGCGCCGGCAATTGCTGTTTCCGCCTGCGCGATAATGATGCGCCGCCCGGTATCGGTGTTCAACAAACCCCATAGGCCGGCGCCTGCGACGGTGACAATCGCGATAAGCGTCAAGCTGGTTATAATCAGTGTACGCTTCATCAGAACGGTTGTCCCAGCGCAATGTATAATTGATAGCCGCTGTCGCTTTCGCGTTTGTCGAGCGGGAAGGCGACGTCGAGCCGGACCGGGCCGATGGCGGAGAGATAGCGCACGCCGCCGCCATAACCGATAAAGAATTTCTCGTTAAAGTCAGGCAGGTTTGAACTTGATACCGAGCCGGTGTCGACAAATCCGGCAAGTTGTATATTGGAGGAGACTTTGCCGCGTAACTCAACCGCGCCTTCGATTAATGAACGCCCGCCTATGGGCGCGTTCTCGCCATCGAGCGGGCCGGCCTCCTGAAAGCCATATCCGCGCACCGACCCGCCGCCGCCGGCGAAAAACCGTTTGTTGAGCGGCAGACCATCAAACGCGCTTGCGAAAGTCGCGCCGAGAACGCTGCGCCCTGCGATTGTAAAACGGTCGTCTTCGCCGAACGTCACGCGCGAGCGCGCCGTCCACTTGGCCTGCGTGAAAGTCTGCGAGCCGGAATAGGGCGTCACAACGATGCCCGTGCGCACGCCAGAGGTTGGCCCGAGGAGGTCGTTTTCGGAATTCCACAACACCGATAAAGGCGCGGAGATTAAATAGGTTCGCTCCTCCGTGCCGTCGGCTTCAATATTGGATGTCTCCAGCGCTACCGAGCCGCGGGTCTCCAGCTTGCGGCCGAACCAGCGTTTGGCGATGCCGCCGGAAACGCGAATTGATCGTGCGTTAAAGGCTTCCGTCGTCTCGTTTGAAAACTCAAAATTGCTGAAGGCGTGGCCGGGAAGCGAAGGCAAGGGTTTGTTCAACGAAAAATCCAGCGATTGCTCGATGGATGAGCCGCGCGCAACGACGCGAAAATTCTCGCCCTTGCCGAAGATATTGCGGTGTTCAAAGAACAGTCGGCCGCCAGGGCCTTCGGCAGTTGAAAACGAGGCGCCGGCGCCGAGCGTGCGGCGGGCGCGTTCTTCGACATTGAGGATGATTGGCGCAACGCCGGCATCATCGGGCGCGCCGGCTGCGACTTCGATAGTGGAAAACAATCCGGTCGCCGCCACCCGGTCGCGATAGGAAACGATTTTGGAGCGTTCATATTGATCGCCCAGTTCCCAGGTTTTCAACTTGCTGAGAAATTTAGGGTTGGTTTTCTTCAAGCCCTTAGCCCGGACACCGCCAAACCGCGCCTTCGGACCGGTCGTGAAGGTCAAAACCGCATGCGCGGTATTCTCGTCAAGATTGGCGATAGCGCGCCGGTTTGCAGCTTCCGCCGCCGGATAGCCGCTTTCCCAGAGGAAATTGAGAAACTGACGTTGCGCATCGCGTAAGTCGGCGCCGGCGGCGGAATGATCGGGCGTGATCCCAGCCTCTTTAAAGCTTAACGGGCGACCGTCATGCTCATCGGCATAAAGGATTTCATATTCGACTATTCGAAACGGCGCGCCGGGCTCAATTGTAAACACCACCACCGGCTTTTGAGTGCTAACGCCCGGTTCCAGCTCAAAGCTTGTGCGGCCGTTGTAATATCCGGCCGCCTGCAACGCATCGTCGAGCGCTTTGATATCGCGCAGGGCGGCGCGGCGCAGCGCCGCTGCGGTCGGGTAATCACGCACGCCTTTTTCGAGCGTGGAAATCAGCTTGAGTTTATCTTTTAACCCATCCGGCGCGCCTTCAAACCTCACCGTATAGCTCTGCTCGGCAAGCGCCGGCGCGGGGCCGAGGCTGAGCACAATCCCGGCAAAACTCGTCGCAAGAATGAGAAACTGGGATAATCTCAAGGAACTGCTCGCTGACACTACGTACCCTTGCCGGCAGCGGGGCTTTCGGCGCTTTTCAGGAAAAGGCTGGCGCCGCTCCGCCTCGGCTTTGCCCAAGGTCTCACAGCTTTGTTAACCTTAGGCTTCAAATTGGCTGATTTTATGGCGCGCTGCCCTGAAAATACTGGTGGAAACGGCGTTGATGGCGTTGGCAAAGCGCCGGTGAGTGCGCTAAATCCTACGCTTTGTTAAGGCGATTAAAACGGCAGGCAATTTCATGGCGCATCCCTTATGTGGAGCCAATCTCGCAACGCTGGCGACGGTGGTCGGACGCTCGGGCCTGCCGGACCGGGTCGGCGAGGGCGCGCTTGTCGGCCTGGCGTCGGCCGTGCGCTGGCCGTTTTCAACCGCGGAGAAGCTGGCGATGGAGCGCCGCCTGCCGTCGCTTGAGGATATGCCGGCGCCGGTTTTCATCCTTGGCCATTGGCGCTCGGGCACGACCCATCTCTACAACATCATGTGCCAGAGCGGCGCCTGGGGTTTCGTGCCGCCGGTGGCGACGGGGCTGCCCTGGGATTTGTTTGGTCTCGCCAAAGTCTTCAATCCGTTGCTGGAGCGCGCGCTTCCCGAGCATCGTTATATCGACAATATTCCGGTCCGCCCGGACAGCCCGCAAGAAGATGAAATCGCCATCGCCAATATGTCTGATGTCTCGTTCTATCACGGCATCTATTTTCCGCGCGCCTTCGCTGAAAATGTTCAGCGCGGGCTGTTTTTCGACGGATGTTCAACGGCGGATATTCGCGGCTGGCGCAAACAGTTTACGTATTTCCTGCGCAAGCTTTATCTGCATCAGGGCGAAAAGCCGCTGCTGATTAAAAACCCGGTCTATACCGGAAGGCTGGCGATGTTGCGCGAGATGTTTCCGGGCGCCAAATTTGTCCACATTCACCGCAACCCTTATGACGTATTCGTCTCGATGCGGAATTTTTACACCAAACTCTTGAAGGAGCTGGCGCTCCAGAGCTATGACCATGTCGATATCGATGAGACGGTTTTGTCGGTCTATGACCGGATGATGCGCGCCTATGAGAGTGATGTGCAATCGGTGTCTTCTGAACAGCTGGTTGAGCTGCGTTATGACGAGCTTGACGCGAGCCCCATGCAAGCGGTTGAGAAAATCTATGGAGCCTTGGGGCTGCCAGGATTTGAGACCAGCCGCGGCGCGTTTGAGCGTTATCTTGCTTCGGTGAAAAGCTTTGAGAAGAATAAATTCGATTATAGCGATGACGCGGCGGCGAAAGTTGAAGCGCGGCTTGGCCACTGGATTGAAAAATGGGGCTATGACCGTCCCGGTGGCGAGGACACGCAAAGCGGCGAGGGGACGCGGGATGCGGAGACGGCGGCTTAAATTTCTGGTTGCCTTGGGGCTCGGCGCGCTCAGCGCTTGCGGGCGGGCGCAAATCGGTCCGGCGCAATATTCCGATGCGCAATGCCGTCGGGTGGCGCTGGTTGACGCCGTCACCGGCGCGAAGTTGCGCGGCGCGGAAGATTTCGCCATCGAGCCCGCCGCCGGCCGGTTATTTGTATCGGTCTATAATCGTCGCAGCGTTGAGCGTGCGGCGCGAAAGCGCAACCGCAAAATACCCGAAGGCGGCGTCTATGAGGTTTCGTTGCCGGAGATATTTGCAGTCGAGACTGCGTCCGTCAAAGCAAAGCCGTTGATTGCGCCCGGCGAAATCGCCGGTGGGCTCCGGCCGCATGGAATTTCTTATGATCCGGCGAACCGCGAGTTAGTCTTTATCAACCGCGCCTATCATCGCTCCGGACGCGGATGGAAGATGGAGCCGCATTTGCAGCGTATTGGCGCCGGCGGCGCCTTGGTGGTGGCGGAAAAAGACAGCGTTCCCTGCAACGCCAATGATGTTTTAGCGACGTCCCGCGGGACTTATACCAGCTTTGACCATAACGCCTGCAACTGGATGGCCGGCGTGGAGGATATCTTCCGCATGAAGCGCAGCGGCGTTGTCGACGGTAGCGGCGCCCGGCTTTTTGAGCGTGCGGCTTTTGCCAATGGGCTTGCTCAAACTTTGAGCGGCGAGGTGGTGGTCGCGGCGACGCGTGAGAACGCGTTGATTTTCCTGATGGAACAGTCTGGCGTGCTGGAGGAGAAGGTGCGTATCAAACTGCCTGGCGGTCCTGATAATTTGACCTTAGCCGATGATGGCGGCATCGTTGCGGCGGTGCATCCGTCGATGGTGCGCCTGGCGCTCAACCGCAAGCTTGGCATCGGCAAGGCGCCGTCGCGGATCGTTAAGGCGAACTCAAAAACCGGCGCGCTGCAAATCCTCTTTGACGACCCGTCGGGCAAACTGTTCAGCGCCGCGACGGTGGCGGTGCAAACCCCGGACGGGTTGGTCGCTGGATCGGTCACCGATGAGGGCCTGTTGGTCTGCCGGGCGCTAGCGTGAGTGGTATTACGCTGGTCACTGGCGGCGCCGGCTTTGTCGGCAAGCAGCTAGTCGAAAGTTTGCGGGCGTGCGGCGAGACCGTGCGCAGTTTCGATATTGCTGCTGCTGTGCATCCGGATGATGTGCAGGGCTCCATCACTGATATCGACGCTTTGCACAGCGCCATGACCGGTGTTGCAACGGTGTTTCATCTCGCGGGCAACGCCCAGCTTTGGACGCGTGATGCGGGCGTCTTTGACCGCGTCAATCGTCTTGGAACGGAGCTTGTTGTTGGTGCGGTAATGAAGGCTGGCGTCCGCCGCCTTGTCCATTGTTCGAGCCTGACGACGCTGGTTGGGCGCGCGACGCCCATCGGTCTGTCTACTGCCGATGAAACCGTGCGGCTTGCCCCTGACGATATGCTTGGGCCCTATCCGCGCTCAAAGCTGGCGGCGGAGCGCATCGTCGAGGCGGCGGTGGGCGAGGGGCTGGACGCGGTCATTGCGCTGCCGACTGAACCGCTGGGGCCGGGCGACGACAGCCTGACGCCTCCGACGAAAATGATCCTCGACTTCGCCAATGGCGCCACCCCCGCTTACATCGATTGCATCTTGAATTTTGTTCCCGTTGAAAGTCTGGCCGAAGGGCTGATCGCCGCTCGCGACAAAGGCAAGGTCGGAGAGCGTTATCTGCTTGGTGGTGAAAACATTGCCATGAAACAACTTCTCGACAGGCTGGAAAAGCTGACCGGACGGGCGATGCCGAAAACCCGGATGCCCTACGCTGTCGCGCTCGCCGCCGGGGTGATTGACACCAGGCTGATCGCCGCCATTACCGGCAAGCCGCCAAAGGCGCCGTTGACCGGCGTGCGCCTGGCCGGCAGGCAGGTTTCATTCTCCAGCGAAAAAGCGCGCCGCGAGCTCGGCTGGGCGGCGGGCGATGTTGACGCTGCGATGGCGAAAACACTTGACTGGATGCAACACAAACAACTGCTGAAACCGGTTTGAATTATCGTTGCGCTGCGCGATCATGTAGCCGAGAGGGTATTTATGAACGTTGAAACTGCGCGCCAAAATGATGACGCTATTGCGCCCTGGCTGAAAGGCCGCTCGATGGAGGACTGGCGCAGTCAGTTTGACCGCGACGGTTATATCACTTTTGAAAAAGTGCTGACGGGCGCCCAGATCGACGAAATTCGAACAGCGCTGGCGCCCTATCTTGGAGCAAATGTCACCGGGCGCAACGAATTTGAAGGGCGCAAATCAAACCGTGTCTACGCGCTGGCGGCGAAGTCGCCGGTACTGGCTGAGCTGGTCATGCATCCGCTGGCGTTGCGCTTCGTTGAAGCAGATTTAGGGCGCGATTGCCTGTTGTCGGCGTGTTTGGCGATTAACTTGCAACCAGGCGAGACCGCGCAACCCTGGCATTTCGACGACAGCCATTACCAATGGCCGCGCCCGCGTCCGTCGCTTGGGGTCAGCGCGTTTTGGGCGATTGATGCGACAACGGATGATAACGGCGCCACGGAAATTTTACCGGGCAGTCATCTCTGGCCAGAGGATCATATTGAAGGCGCGGTCGCGGAAACTGATTTCTCACGCCTTGAAAGCCGCGACGGCGATCCCGGCGCCCGCGAAGATGCGATGAAGCTGGCAGCGCCGGCCGGTTCTTTGACGCTGGCGAAAGGAACCTTGTGGCATCGCGGCGGGGCCAACCGGTCCGCGGCGGCGCGGCTGATTATAACCCCGCAATACTGCCCGGGCTGGACGCGGCAGCTGGAGAACATGTCCCTGGCGGTTCCACCCGAGGCGGCGCGGGCGCTTCCCGAGCGGGTTCAGGAGCTGCTCGGCTACTCCATATGTTCGCCGTTTATGGGCTATGTTGATGGCCGTCACCCGAAACGGGTGCTGGCGCCGTAGTGATGCGATAGCCTGGACCGAGATAATTGCGGCGTCTTGTCTCATGGGATGCGCGTTATTTGCGCCCATCTCTGGATTAGAGCAGGCAGGGAGAAATGCACATGCAATTTAAACGTATTATCGCCGCAGTTGATGTTTCAGATGAATTGGCTTCGGATGTTTTGCGGGTTGCCGATAGCTTCGCGCATAAGAACGGCGCAAACCTCCGTGCCGTGAGCGTTTGGCCGCCGCTTAGTGTTGAGACATCCGCCTTCGCCACCGATATGGGCGTCACCGGCGCTGTCGCCGGGCGAACCTCCTTTGATATGCATCGAGAAGGGCGCGTAGTGTGTCAGGAACGTTTGAGCGAGTTGGTGGATAAATATGCGCCGGGCGCCAGCGCCACTATTCTCGATGGCGACGCCTCTCAGGCAGTGTCGGATTTCGCAGCGGAAGTCGATGCGGATTTGATTGTCATCGGTTCGCACCAGCGAGGGTTTTGGGGCGCCCTGTTCCAGGGCAGCGCATCAACGCATTTCATCCATGATGCGCCTTGCGCAGTCTTTATCGTCACAAAAGCCTATGCGAAAAAGCTCGATTGGTAGTTTTTACTCGCCCGCAAAGATGAAGGCATTTGTCGGCGCGGCTTTAGCGATGAACATTTGCAACAGCTGAGCGGGTTTGAGGAAAATATTCTCACCGCCCGTTGAGACTGCATCAAAAGGCTCGCGGCGTAACCGACGACAGGCGCGCCAGGCTTCCGCCTCGCTGGAAAAACCGTCGACGAAAGCGGTGTCTATCGCGTCGGTGGCGGTTTTGCCGATTTTCTCATAGACCAGTTCGACGTAAAACGGTCCCAAGGGTTGGATATCGTCACTCATCATCACATCCTCGCATTATCTGCGTATGCAATCAGACGCTTTGATGGTTAATCTTGTGTTTAAAACATCAGTACAGCGATTGAAGATAGGAACTATACGGATAAATAGGATGTTCTCAGGGGTGCGTGCTAACCGGGTGATAACCAAGATGAACAAACTAATAAGTTCGCCCTTTCCATTGCCCGTCTTGGCCGCGCCAGTGCCGCAAGGCGGAAGCCACGGTCATCAGCGTATATAGCCCCGTCGCGGTAAGAAAAAAGGCTGCTTCCCATGGCGGGGCGAGGTAAATCCAGGCGAGGAAGGCGGCGGCGGCAATCAGGACAAGGCTCATGGCTCTTGCTTACAGCGCCGCCGCCGCGCCCGCAAAGGGCGTATTCAGCGCAGGCAAAGCGCTTGGATTACCAGCCAAAATGCGTAATGTGCAGGCCATGTCTGCGACTTTGAAAACAGCGCCGGAAACCGCAACGCCCGACGCCCCGGGCGAGACGAGCGAGACGCCGTCCGGCAAGGGCGCGGGCGATGAAAACTTTCCCGTCGGCTCGTTCCTGTTGCCGAAACATCTGCGCCCGCATGTTGCGACCTATTATGCGTTTGCGCGCGCGATTGATGATATTGCCGACAATCCGGCGCTGGCGGCGGAAGATAAAATCTCGCGATTGCGCGCCTTCGATGCGGCGCTGCGCGGTGAGGCGCACGATGACCCGCGCCTCGCCAAGGCCCATGCCTTGCGCGAGAGCCTTAGCGCGACCGGGGTGACCACAAAGCACGGCTCCGACCTTGTCGCCGCCTTCGTGCAGGATGCGCAAAAAAATCGCTATGCGAGCTGGGACGAATTGCTCGGCTATTGCGAGCTGTCGGCAAATCCTGTCGGGCGTTATCTTCTTGACCTCCATGGCGAGGACAAAAGCGGTTATGTTTATTCTGATGCGCTCTGCACGGTATTGCAGGTGGTCAATCATCTGCAGGATTGCGGCGATGACCGGCGCGCTCTCGACCGGGTGTATTTAATCGGCGACTGGATGGCGCAAGAGGGTGCGTCTATTGAAGATGTTGATGGCGATGCGCTGACGCCGGGGCTGCGCCGGGTGGTGGACCGCATGCTGATCTGTTGCGATGAGTTGATGGTGCACGCACGCGAATTGCCAAGGGCGCTGCAATCGCGGCATCTGGCGATGGAATCGGCGGTGATTGTCAATGTCGCTGACCGGTTGATTGTGCTGTTGCGGCAGGGCGATCCGTTGGCGACACGCGTGGCGTTGACCAAGCTCGACCTTGCCTCGGCCGGGTTGCGCGGCGTCGTCGGCGGCTTCTTCGCCGCTGGTCGGGGCGCAAGGCGATGAGCGTTGCCGCGCCGGCCATATCCCTTGCCGAGGCGCGCCGCCATGCGCAGGCGACGGTTGCGAAATCCGGCACCTCGTTTGGCGCCGGCATGCGCATCCTGTCACGAGAGCGGCGCGAAGCGATGTATGCGATTTACGCCTTTTGTCGCGAGGTTGATGATATCGCCGATGAGCCCGGAACGCTTCAGGAAAAACAATCCGGGCTCGGCGCCTGGCGGATGGAAATTGAGCGGCTCTATCGCGGCGCGCCGACAACGCCGACCGGTGTTGCGCTGTTGGAGCATATCAGAGACTTTGATTTGCCCAAGGGGGAATTCATCCTGGTGATCGAGGGCATGGAGATGGATGCGGCTGGTCCGATTATCGCGCCGACGATGGACGGGCTTCTCGCCTATACCCGCCGCGCCGCCGGCGCCGTTGGCATGTTGTCGATGCCGGTGTTTGGCGCGCCGCAAAGCCAGGCGGCGGAGGATTTCGCCTTGTCGCTGGGCGACGCGCTACAGCTCACCAACATATTGCGTGATGTCGAAGAAGATGCGGGCGAAGGCCGGCTTTACCTGCCGGCGGAGCTGCTCAAAAAATATGACTGCCCGCTCCGTCCGGATACTATCGCGATGGCCCCCGGCCTGCCGCAAGTGCGTGAAGAATTAGCCGCGGTAGCGCGCAAAAAATTTGCAGCGACGCGTGCAGCGCTTGTTCATCTGGACTGGAGAATGCTGCGGCCCGCCCTCCTGATGATGGGTGTTTATGAACACTATCTCAACATGATGACGGCGCGCGGCTGGGACAATGGCCAGCCCAAGCCCGAGATTTCAAAATTCCAGAAACTAAGGATCGCCGCGCGCTGGTTCGTCGCCCCGAGGCTGAAGGCGCCAAGATCGTGGGCGGGTTAATTTTTGTGGCTTTTTTTTCAGGCCTTTTTAAATGAGCCGTGTACATATCATTGGCGCCGGACTGGCGGGGCTGGCGGCTGGCGTTCGCTTGGTTGAGAGCGGACATCGCGTAATCATATATGAAAGCGCGAGACAAGCGGGCGGGCGCTGCCGCTCTTTTTACGACAAACATCTCGAGCGTGATATCGACAATGGCAATCATCTGATCATGTCGGGCAACAAGTCTGCACTGGCGTTCCTTGATACGATCGGTTCGGTTGACGCGCTGACAGGCCCGCCTTTTGCCGCCTATCCTTTTGTCGATGTGAAAACCGGCAAGCGCTGGACGGTGCGGATGAATGAGGGGCCGATCCCGTTCTGGGTGTTCGGCAAACATTCTCGCGTACCCGATACAAAGGTTTGGGACTACGCAAAAGCTGCTGGCGTCGCGCTTGCGGGTGCCGACAAGACGGTTGCCGGCGCCATTGACCGCAACGGCGTGTTGTTTGAACGGTTTTGGGAGCCATTGACGTTGGCGGTGTTGAACACCACGCCGGAGCGCGGCCAGGCGCGGCTGTTATGGAGCGTCATTCGCGAGACTTTCCTGCTGGGTGGGCAAGCCTCAACGCCGTTGGTCGCCAAACAAGGCCTCGGGCCGGCGTTCATTGATCCGGCGGTGAAATTTATCGAATCTAATGGCGGGGTCATACGTTTCGGCGCGAGATTGCGCAGCGCGTGGATGGAAGGCGGCGCGGTGACCAGCCTTTCTTTTGTTGATGAGACGGTGACGCTGGAGGCGGGCGATCAGGTAATCTTCGCGATCCCGCCATCGCGATTGAAACAAATCATGCCGCAGTTGGACCCGCCAAACGATGACGCCAGCATTTTGAATATACATTACCGGTTAGGCGCGGCGGCTCCCATGAAGGCGTTAGGCGAGGGGCCATTCATCGCACTTGTGTCGTCGCTGGCGCAGTGGGTGTTTGTGCGCGACGACGTGATCAGCGTCACAACTTCCGCTTCAAACGCCATCGGCGCCGATGACCGTCCCAATGATGATGTCGTAAACCAGGTTTGGCGCGAGGTTCAAACTGCGCTCGAATTGGGCGACACGGACTATGAACGGGTGCGGGTAATCCGCGAAAAGCGCGCCACACCGGACCAGTCGCCAGCCGGCGCCGCGAGACGGCTAAAAGCTGAAACCGAATATCGTAACTTGTTCCTCGCCGGCGATCACACCGACACCGGGGTGCCGGCGACGATTGAGGGCTCGATAAGGTCGGGGAACAAGGCGGCGGCGTTGGCGATGCGTGCGATTGCATGAGAGATGTAGACAACTTCATCGCCGTCATTTGCGGATTGAAATCTGAAGCGCAGGTTATTTTGCGTGTGCTTGACGCACCGAAAATCCGTGTTGGGGTTTCCGGCGCCAATGCTGCGCGTGCGGAAGAGATTGCGCGGGAATTTTGCGGTGAGGGCGCTGCCGCGATTGTCAGCGTCGGTGTTTCCGGCGGGCTTGATCCATCGCTCGCGTCGGGCGATCTGATTATTGGCGACCGGGTTCTCTACGGCGATGGGCAAGTCTGTGAAAGCGACCGGCGTTTATTGGATACAATCGCGGAGGAGCCTGCCGCCGCGACGGCGAAGATTGGCGCTTTGTTCGGCGCTGATGATATCATCGAAAGCATCGAGAAAAAAGCCGCGCTCTATCGCAGCCATCATGCGCTTGGCGTTGATATGGAAAGCCATGGGGCGGCGCGTGCAGCGGCAAGCGCCGGCGTTCCTTTCCTTGCGATCCGCGCGATTGCCGATCCGGCGGACAGGGCTTTGCCGCCGGCGGCGCTGGGCGCCGTTGCGCCAGACGGATCGACGCGCATACTGGCGACATTGGGCGCGGCGATGCGTGATCCCAAACAGTTTCCGGCTTTGATGAAGCTCGGCGCCGATAGCTCGGCGGCGTTAAAAACTCTACGCCGCGACCTCGTCCCGTTGTTTGGCCGCCTTTTTCTCAGCTGCGATCTTTGACATTTCCGCTTCCACCAGCTTTTCGTGGACGTCCACGGCCGGCCGGGCGTTGGAAAGATTGATCTCCGGCGCCATTGGGCCTTCGGTTTTGATCTTGAACATGTTCGGCAGTTTAAACATTTTCAGCGGATTTTTAACCGCATCCATCGCCGCCGTCGGCTCATAACCGCAATGGGCCATGCAGTTGGAACATTTCTCATAAGCGCCGGTGCCGTATTGGTCCCAGTCGGTCGTTTCCATCAGTTCCTTGAACGACGACACATAACCCTCGCCAAGCAGGTAGCAGGGTTTTTGCCAGCCAAAGACGCTGCGCGTGGGCGAGCCCCATGGCGTGCATTTATATTCCTGGTTGCCGGCCAGGAAATCGAGAAACAAAGACGAGTGCGAGAAGTTCCATAGGCGATTGCGGTCTTTGCCGATTTTGAAAATATCGCGGAACAGCTGTTTGGTTTTCTCGCGTGACAAGAAGTGGTCGGCGTCTTCAGCGCGCTCATAGGCGTAGCCCGGCGAGATCGTAATGTTGACGCCAAGGTCGGTGGCGAAATCGAGATAATCGGCAACTTGTTTCGCGGTCATGTTGTCAAAAATCGTGGCGTTGACATTGACCTGAAAGCCGCGCGCTTGCGCCGCCTTAATCGCTTTAACGGCAATTTTGAAGGTGCCTTTTTGGTCGACCGCGTGGTCGTGTTCTTCTTCAAGCCCATCTAAGTGAACGGAGAAAAACAAAAACGGCGACGGTTTGAACAGGTCGAGTTTCTTTTCCAGGAGCAGCGCATTGGTGCATAGCGAGACGAACTTTTTACGCGCCACGATGCCCTCGACGATTTCACCAATATCCTTATGGATTAAAGGCTCGCCGCCGGGGATGGCGACAACTGGCGCGCCGCATTCATCAACCGCATCAAAGCATTCCTGGACCGACAGACGCTTGTTGAGGATCGGCGCGGGGTAATCGATTTTACCGCAGCCCGGGCAGGCGAGGTTGCAGCGAAACAGCGGTTCAAGAAACAGCACCAGCGGATATTTCTTGCGGCCCATAAGGGTCTGCTTGACCACATAGGCGCCGACGCGGGCTTGCTGGTGTAATGATACGGACATGTTCGTCTCCAGACAGTTCTTATTGTTACTTCAGGCGTGTTCAACGGGACTAACGGCCCAGGCTTTCATTGCATCTTCCGGCCGCGGAACATCAGCCAGCTCGCGCGGCAGCTTGAAATGCACATTTTCTTCAACCCCGTCGAGGGTCGAGACCGAGACATCACGATAATTGCGCAGCCGTGCGATGGTGTCTTGAACCAGGCTCTCCGGCGCTGAGGCGCCGGCGGTAATACCAACTCTGTGCACGCCCTCAAGCCAGGCCGGGTCAAACATCGAAGCATCTTCGATCAGATAGCTCGGAATGTGATTGTTCTCGCCGATTTCGCGAAGGCGGTTTGAGTTTGAGGAATTATGGGCGCCGACCACCAGCAACAGATCAACTTCCTTGGCCATGGCGATAACCGCGGTTTGGCGGTTTTGCGTGGCGTAACAGATGTCTCTGGTGTCGGGGCCGATAATATTAGGAAAACGTGTTTTGAGCGCGGCGATGACGTCTTTGGTGTCGTTCACCGACAGGGTGGTCTGGGTGACGAAGGCGACGCGGTTTTCATCGGTGACGCTTAAAGCTTCGACTTCGTTGGCCTCGGAAAGAACATGAACGGTGCCCGGAATTTGCCCGAGCGTGCCTTCGACTTCCGGATGACCGATATGACCGATGAGAACGATGTCGTAGCCCCTCTCGGCGTAGCGGCGGCCTTCTTTGTGCACTTTGGTGACCAGCGGACAGGTTGCGTCAATTACGTCCAGCATTCGTTCAAGCGCGCCGTTCTCAACTTTTTTTGCAACGCCATGGGCGGAAAACACGGTGACCGCGCCTGTCGGGACTTCATCGACTTCCTCAACGAAGATGGCGCCGCGCGCGCGCAGCGTATCGACGACGAATTTGTTGTGGACAATCTCGTGGCGGACATAGACCGGCGCGCCGAATTTCTCCAGCGCCCGCTCGACAATGTCTATCGCCCGCTCAACGCCGGCGCAGAAGCCGCGTGGTTGCGCAAGCAGGACATTCAGCTTTTCGGTAGCAGGCATAGCGCCCCCTCTTAACCCAGAACATTACTTTACGTGTTATTTCACGCGACCGCGAGGCCGACAACCTTAGCCGCCCGGTTGATTCCGGGTGATATAGCGGTTCTGGCGCTGCAGTGCAAAACACCTGCGATCACATATTTTTGTCCAACATTGCAGCCCTCAACTCTGGCGATGCCGCTTGGCCTGGGCGTGGCGCTCGTGTAGCGTTGGCCTTCGGGGAATGGGTTAAGGGGTTTTCATGTTCAAGATGTTTTCTAATGGCGCCAGTGCGGGATCATGGCCGCTTTCGAAGATCGCTGCGGCGCTGAAAAACGCCTATGGAGCGGTTGATACATTGGGAGAAGACGGGCCGCTAAAGGTCTATGGCGTCCAGGAAAACGGGGTCAATTTCGTTGTCGCATTAATGCAGTCTGCGGCCGGGTCCGGCAAAGTGGTGGAAATTGGCTTTCTGGCGCGGTTTGTCGGATTCTCGCTCTCCGTGCAGGCGGTTGAGGGGCTCAACCGCAATTTGCATATCAGCGTCGTCGCTTTGGAAGGTGAGGATCTGTTCTTGATGGCCGGGCTTCAGATTACCGGCAACTATGATGATGGCCAGTTCGCGCTGGTGCTGGAGGCGTGGCGGCGTGATCTGATGGTGGCGCTGCATGGGCTGAGCGGCGATCAGGCGTCGATGGTGGAGGCGTTCCCGGCGGCGAAAATGGCGGCGGCGCGCGCATTCGCGACCAACAAGGCGCCCAGTTCAGAGCCGGGCGTTAAGTTAGACATGTTGTCGCGTTTTCTCGGCGCGTCGGCGTCTCAAGAAATTTGTGAAGAATGCGGCGGCAAGGGCAAGCGCGGTTTAATCGCGCGGACATGCCTGGACTGCGACGGGTCGGGCTTTGTCACGCCACGCCGCCACTAATTTGCGTAGCGGGTTGAGCCGGCCTAACGAGCGCGCTAATAGCCGCGCTCGTTTTACTGTTTGAAGGCAGTCATGTCTGTATTTGCTCAAACCATTAAGGAAATCGCCGCGCTGGTGGAGACTGCGCTCGATGAATTCCTGCCGACCCAGGACGGCCCGCTCGGCCGGGTGGCGGACGCGATGCGCTGGGGCGCGCTTGATGGCGGCAAAAGGCTGCGTCCGTTTCTGGTGGTTGGCGCGGCGGATATGTTTGATTGCCCGCGCGTGCGCTCGGTTCGGGTCAGCTGCGCGGTGGAAATGATCCATTGTTACAGCCTCATCCATGATGATTTGCCGGCGATGGATGATAGCGACCTGCGACGCGGGCGGCCTTCGGTGCATAAGAAATATGACGACGCCACCGCGATCCTTGCAGGCGATGCGTTGTTGACCCAGGCGTTTGAAATTCTGGCGGAGGAAGAAACCCATCCCGACGCCAATATCCGTTGCGCGCTGGCGCTAGAGCTTGCCCGCGCAAGCGGCAAGGAAGGCATGGTCGGCGGCCAGATGATTGACATCTATGCCGAGCAAAAGAATTTCGACCTTGACGGCGTCACGCAATTACAGCGCCTGAAAACCGGCGCCCTCATCCGCTTTGGCGCGGTCGGCGGCGGTATTGTGGGCGGCGGGTCGACTGACGAGATCGCAGCGCTCAGCGCCTATGCGGAAGACCTCGGTCTTGCCTTCCAGATTGTCGACGACATCCTCGATGAGACCAGCGACGCGCAAGCACTCGGCAAGCCGGTCGGGCAGGACAGCGAAATGGACAAGGCGACCTTCATCAAACTGTTCGGCATGGACGGCGCCAAAGCCAAAGCGGCTGAGCTGGTGGAAAGCGCGAAAGCGCATTTGGACCGGTTCGGGGATGTCGCCGCGCCGCTGAAAGGCGCCGCGGATTTTGTGTTTGAGCGGAAGAGCTGAGTTAGGGATTAGGTTTTAGGGATTAGTTCACGAGGTCTAACCCCTATTCCCTAAGCGTCTGACTCAAAAAGAAGTACGCATTATCAGCGCTGTCATCACCGGACTTGTTCCGGTGATCCAGAAATTTTCCGTTATTTGCAGCTCTGGATTGCCGGAACAAGTCCGCCGGTGATGACACGAGGGAGGGGGCGCCGGTGCTAACTGATTGAAATGACTCAGCTCGTTTGGAACAGACTCTAATCCCTATTCCCCAATCCCCACCTTTAACCAGCAGCTTCCACTTCCAGCCGATCCAGCAACGCATCGACCCCATTGGTTTCAATAAACGATGAAAACTCTTCGCGTTTGACTAACATGATGGAGACGCCGGAGACGATGATGTCGATGGCTTTGCGGTCGCCGGAGCGTAATTCGCGTATGCGCCAGTCGACCATAATCGGCGCGTTGTCCTTGCGGTCAAACTGGGTGCGGACGATGACGTCGCGGGCGCCGATTTGTTTTGCGTCAACCACCTCAAGCGGCTTGCCGACAATCTCGTCAAACTGCTCGGCGTAGAGTTTTGTGATATATTGTGGAAAAATTGCATTATAGCGCGCGGTTTGTTCATCGCTCATGGTTTTGCGCGTCGCGCCGAGCATGAACCTGCCGATGGTGTCGAGCGCGAGCCCGTCGGCGAGCACCACGCGAAAATTCTCAAGCCGCGTCGCCTCGTCAGCGGTTTCATCGGTGAGCGCGACGGTGGCGCCATTGGTCAGCGCTTTGGCAAAGGCGACCGCAGCGTCGATCCGCGAATTTTCCGCTTCCGCCGCCGCTGGCTCGTCCGCCGCCTGGACCGGCGCGGTAACTGAGGCCGCTGCGATCAGCGCGGCGAAAATGCGAACCCGAGACATAAACATCGATGCTACCTGTTAGATGCGCGGCCGGTGGGCCAGCGTTGAGATTTGAAACTATATGGTCTGATTGCGGCGCTATTCCAGCATCATGCCGACAATAAGATGGCGGGTGTGGTTTTTGGCACGCAGAAGGGCGTCCAGGTTGATTAACCTATTTTCACCGAAATGGTGGATAATCTATTGTTTCTTCTGAATATTACGGCGATTGGCCATGGCTTCGAGGCGGTCTTTCAGGCGCTTGTCGGCGTAATTAAAAGCCGCCGGCAAAACCACCAGCGTACAAATTATGGTGATCGCGAGGGCGATGGTCAGCAACTCGCCCATGCTGGCGGTGCCGCGATGCGGTGACAACATCAAGCTGCCAAAGGAGGCGACCGTGGTCAGCGCCGCAAACAGGACTGCCCGCGGCGTTGATGTGCCATAGACGCCTTCGCCGGCGGTTACCTGGTCGTGGCGCATGACCAGATGGATGCCGCTATCGACGCCGATGCCGATCAACAACGGCAAGACGATGACATTGGCGTAGTTAAACGGCGCGTCCAGCAAAACGCCGGTTGCAGCGGTGAGGATGGCGGCGAGCAACAACGGAAACAGAACCAGCAGCACCGTCAGGATGCGCCGCACCAACAGCCAGAGGAAAACGGCGATCACCGCGAATGCAATCAGGGTCGCCTGAAGCATCGCGTTGGAAATAACCTCACCAGCTTTTTTCGATTGCAGTGCGCCACCGGTAAGATCGGGAAAATGTTTTTCGACGTCGTCGACAAATGCGTTCAGCGCATTGTTGTCGCGTAGGTCCTGTTTGGGAAGAATGTCGACGCGCCAGATACCGTCCGCTGATAAATATCGCTCGCGTAATGAGGTGGGCAAACTATCGACATCAATATAATCAGCGTTCATTTGCGCGCTCAGGCGTTCTACCAGTTGCGGCCAATAGAGAAAGGTATTCCGCTCAAGACGCTCTATAGCGGCTGGATCGCCCACTGCCGCCAAATCGCCGAGTAGTGCAGCAAGGCGTGCGCCGGGGCCGTCCGTATACGCTTCTTTGAGCCGGGCCTGTAATTTGGCGATACCCTCAGTCGCAGGTGGGCCGGCAATGCTGGCGGGCTCGGCGGCGAGGGCGAACACCAGTGTTCCCGCCGCGAAATCGATTAATTCAAGCTTTTCGTCCTGATCTTCAGGCACAAAATCCGGCAATGACCGGGTGCTGGCGACCGATGGCAGCGCCGCCGCCTCGGCTGAGGTCTCGCGCGCGGCCGCTTCGCTGCCGACCAGCCGGGTTAGCCGGTAGGGCACGGTTGCCGCGTCGTCAAACAGCATATTGAAGCCGATGACAGAGGGCGCATTGGGGTTGCGCAGCGACATTTGGTCAGCGTCAAAGCGCACCTGCGGCATTAACAGGAGCGCAAAGATGCCGATCAGGACGGTCACGAACGCGACCGGTCCCGCGACCTTCGACAGGGATTGAAAAATCGCGCGAATGCGGCCGCTTCGTTTTCTAACTTTCGCGGCGGGAAGACGCGCCAGCGCCGCCGGCAGGAAGGTGACGGAAACCATAAAGGCGATAATCACCCCGGCGGCGGAAATCATCCCGAGCTGGGCGATGCCGTCAAATTTCGTCGGCACAAAAGATAAAAACGCCAGCGCCGTTGTCGGCGCGGCCAGCGCCATCGCCGGGCCAACCTCATGCAAGGCGCCGGTGAGCGCGGCGGCGTTGTCCTGGCCATCATCGCGGCGCTCTTGCACATGTAAGAGGAGGTGAATGGCAAAATCGAGCCCCAGCCCGATCAGCAACACCGTAAAGGCGACGGAAACCAGATTTAACTCGCCCAAAAACGCGGCTGCAAAAGCTGACGTCAAAACCAAGGTGATGATGAGCCCGGTCAAAGTCAGCACCACCATCGCCGCGGAGCGGTAACACAGCAGTAAAAGCAGGCTCACCAGGATCAGCGAAAGCACCATCGACAGGCCGATGCCGGTGGTGACCGCTTCAAGTTCTTCCACCCGCAACGCCGGATCGCCAGTGACATAGGCCTTAACCCGGCCGCTATATTTTTGAGACAGCGCGTCAATTTCGCCGCGCAGAACTTCGATGCCGGCTTTGGCCGGTTGCAGCCGACTAAAGTCGAGCACCGGCGTTGCGTATAGGAGCCGCGTATGGCTGTCGCTGGCGGCGATGTCCTCATCCAGCGCGCCCATCCACGAGAACGGTCTGACCTCTCCTTCGATGCTCGCCTCAACGACAACGCTCAACTCTTTGTAGAGTTGTTGCAGCGTGTCCTGGCCGAGGTCGGAGCGCTCGGCGAGTTTGTCGTTGCCGGCAAGGGTGGTGAATAGCGTGCCGATGGTCGGGCTTTTGATCAGCGTCTCAATCAACCCGGAGGCTTTCGACATCTGCGTCAGCCGGTCTTCAAGCGCATCTTCGCTGAGATAGAGCAGCCCGTTTTTCTGAAAGAACGGCTCTTGCGCGGGGGCGAAAACGCTGGTGAAGGCGGTCTTTTCTTCTGCGACCACGGCGCGCAAATCAGCGATGAAGGCGTCCGCCTCGTCCAGCGTTTTTGCCCGCGCGATGACAATGATGTCGGTTTTGGTTTGCGGAAAGGCGTCGCGCAGCGCCGCCGCGCGAAGCTGAAATGGCAGCGACGGATCAAGCATCGCGCTGGTGTCGGTGTTCACCTTGAGATGGGTAGCGGCGTAATAGCCAGCCAACCCCGTCACGGCGATAAAGCCGAGCGCCAGCGCCAGGCCGCCGCGCCTTGCCGCGTCCGCCCAGGCGATCAGGATCTTCTCTATGAAATGCAACATCTTAGCGGTGTCTGATTGCCCCGGATTGAAGGAATTGCCAAAAATCTGTTCCGCTTGAACTATAGAAGCGTTCGCGCCGGAATGAAAAGCTTTGCAAGCCTCCTTGCGGGGGCTTGCCGCCTTCGCTAGTGCTTTCGGCTATGAGCAATATCAACAAGTTCGCGGGCAATCTTGGCTATCTGGACGACAAGCGGGCCGAAATGACCGCGACATTGCGCGCCTGGTGCGCCATCAATTCCGGCAGCGGCAATATTGAGGGCCTCAGACGCATGCATAGCGCCCTCAGCGACGCCTTTGGCGGGCTCGGCGCGGATGTTGAAACCGTGGCCTCAAAGCCGCACCAAATCGTCACCAACGAAGGCGTGCCGGAGACCAAGCCGATTGGCGATATGCTGCGGCTGGTCAAACGGCCGCAGGCGCCGGTGCGGGTGTTGCTCGCGGGACATATGGATACGGTCTTTGCCGCGGACCATCCGTTTCAGGGTGAGAAATTTCTTGACGACGACAGATTAAACGCGCCGGGCGCCGCCGACATGAAGGGCGGGCTTCTTGTCATGCTCTATGCCTTGAAGGTGATCGAACAATCCGAGTACGCCGACAAGATTGGTTATGAGGTGCTGATCAACGCCGATGAGGAAATCGGCTCGCACGGCTCGGCGCATATGCTCGACGCGGCGGCAAAGCGCGCGCAGTTCGCTTGCGTTTATGAGCCGGCGCTCGCCGACGGCACGCTCGCCGGCGCGCGCAAAGGATCGGGCAATTTTGCAGCGGTCATTCGCGGCAAGAGCGCCCATGCGGGACGTGAACATCACCTCGGTCGCAACGCGCTCGCCGCGGCTGCGGAATTTATCACCGGCGTTGATAGGCTCACCGGCGCGCGCGAGGGGCTCACCGTGAATGTCGCGCGTGTTGACGGCGGCGGGCCGAATAATGTTGTGCCGGGGCTGGCGGTGGTGCGGTTTAATGTGCGCCTTGAACAGCCCGGCGACGCTGACTGGTTTCTGACGCAAGTCGGCGCGTTGATTGACTCGATAAACAGTCGCGAGGGTTATGAGGCGGAACTGACCGGCGGATTTACCCGCCCGCCAAAGCCGATGACGCCAGACCTTAAGGCGTTTTTTGACGCGCTGAAGGCAACCGGCGCCGAGCTTGGCCTTGATATCGCCTGGCAGCCGACCGGCGGGTGTTGTGACGGCAATAATATCGCGGCGGCGGGCATTCCGGTGATCGATACGCTCGGCGTGCGCGGCGCCAATATTCATTCAGTGCAAGAATACGCTGCGCTCGACAGTCTGGTGGAGCGCGCGAAGCTTTCCGCGTTGTTGCTGTTAAAAATTGCCGCCGGCGATATCGCAATCCCCGGCAGTTGCGAGACAAAGGAGCCAAGCCGATGACGCAGGCCTTTATGCGCCCGGTTCGGGTGGAAGATTTCGATGAAATTCTGGCGCTCGCCAAACAGTCCGGCGGCGGCATGACCAATCTGCCGCCAGAGCCTTCGGCGTTGCGTCCGCGGATTGAATTTGCCTGCGAAAGTTTTGCAAAAAACGCCGTAGAGCCCGGCGGCGAAATCTACATGATGGTGCTTGAAGCGGGCGGCAAAGTTATAGGGACGTCGGCGGTGTTTTCGGCGATTGGCCTCGACCATGGCTTCGTTAATTACCGCATCAACAAAACCGTGCATGTCTCCAAGCAATTAAAAAAACGCATCGATCGGCGACTACTAGTGCCGACCCATGACTTTACCGGTTGCGGCGAGGTTGGCTCGTTATTCCTTTCCCCCGAGGCGCGCGGCGAGGGCTATGGCAAGTTCCTGGCCAAGACGCGGTACCTTTTCATTGCTTTGCATCGCCAGCTGATCGCCTCGCCGGTCTGCGCGGAGTTGCGTGGCTGGCGCGGGCCCAATGGCGAGCAGCCGTTTTGGGATGCGCTCGGCAAACCGTTTTTCGACATGGAATTTGAAGCTGCTGATGTTGCAAATTCTGCGATGGGCAATCAGTTCATTGCCGATCTGATGCCGCGCCATCCGATCTATGCATCGCTGCTGCCGAAGGCGGCCCGCGATATTCTTGGCAAGCCCCATGACGGCGCTGCGCCGGCCTTCAATATGCTATTGAAGGAGGGCTTTTCTTATCGCGGTTATATTGACGTGTTTGACGGCGGTCCGCTGGTCGATGCAGAGATTGACGACATCGAGACGGTCAAAAAAAGCAAGACGTTGACGGTGTCGAAAATCGCAGAGGTTGGCGCCGCGCCATTAATGTTGATGGCCGCTGGACAGCTTTCATCGTTTCGGGCGACGCGCGCGCCGGCGACGGTTGACGGTGATGCGATTTCGATTGATGCGACGACGGCAAAAACTCTCGGTGTTAAAAAGGGCGACGCCATGCGGGCGATAGAGTGGTGATGGGATGACCAATAAAATACTGATCAACGGCGCATGGCGCGATGGCGCGGGCGCGCAATTTACCAGCAGCGATCCTTCGACGGGCGAGGCGTTATGGTCTGGCGCCGCGGCGACCAAACAAGATGTTGCCGACGCAGTTGCGGCTGCGCGCGGCGCATTTGAGCCATGGGCGCTGACGCCGCTCGCGGAACGCATCAAAATTATCGAACGCTATCGCGATTTGATTGAGCGCGACAGCGACGAGCTCGCAAAGCTGATCGCGCGCGAGACCGGCAAGCCATACTGGGAAACCAAGACCGAGGCCTCCGCTGTCGCCGGCAAGGTCAATATTTCCATTCGCGCCTATCATGAGCGTACGGGCGAGCGCCAAAGCGTTGCCGGCGCCACCCATGCGGTGTTGCGCCATAAGCCGCATGGGGTGATGGCGGTGCTGGGCCCGTATAATTTCCCGGCGCATTTGCCTAACGGCCACATTGTTCCCGCGCTGATCGCCGGCAACACAGTTGTCTTCAAACCGTCCGAGCAGACCCCGGGCCCGGGCGCGTTCATTGTTGAACGCATGGTCGAGGCGGGCGTTCCCGCGGGCGTCGTCAATCTGGTGCAGGGCGCACGCGAGACCGGCGAGGCGCTGACCGGCGCTGAGGGCGTCAACGGCGTCTTGTTCACCGGTGGCGCCAAGACCGGGGTGGCCATCCACAAACAATTTTCCGGAAGGCTCGACATTATTCTGGCGCTCGAACTTGGCGGCAACAATCCGTTGATTTGGTGGGACACGGACGATATCGACGCCGCCGCTCTGGCGGTGGTGCAGTCGGCGTTTTTAACCACCGGCCAGCGTTGCACTTGCGCACGGCGGCTGATTATCCCCGAGGGCGCGGTCGGCGACCGGGCGATGGAGGCGCTGACGGCGCTCACCGACCGGTTGATTATCGGTGCGCCGTTTAACGAGCCGCAACCATTTATGGGCCCGGTGATCTCCCCGAAAGTTGCCGAGGGGCTGGAGCGCGCCTTCGACCAGCTGGTGGACGCCGGCGGCGAGCCGATCCGTACGCTCAGCCAGCGCGACGAGGGCGGCGCGTTTGTGACGCCGGGCATTGTTGATGTTACGGGTGTCGATGCTGTGCCCGACGAAGAACATTTCGGCCCGCTCCTCAAAGTCTGGCGGGTTAAAGATTTTGACGCCGCGATGGCTCGCGCCAACGCCACAAAGCTCGGGCTTTCCGCCGGTATATTGTCCGATGACAAATCAAAATGGGAGACCTTCCTGACGTTGAGCCAGGCCGGCATCGTCAACTGGAACCGCCAGACAACTGGCGCCTCAGGCGCGGCGCCGTTCGGCGGCATTGGCGCCTCGGGCAATCATCGCCCTAGCGCTTATTACGCAGCCGATTATTGCGCCTACCCGGTGGCGAGTATGGAGGGGGAGCAATTGTTGGCGATGGCGGATAATCAGGTTGGGTTTAACGTATAGCTAAGATGATGAGAAGATTCCTCATACTGTTCGCTATAATGCTTGTCGTTCTACTGTTGTCTACGTTTTTTCAAAACGCAGGTGAAGAAAGTGCGGTAAGTGTTCCGGACGCGATTGCCAACATCAATGAACGGCTTGGTCTTTTCCTGTTTGTTATTATTGGCGGCGCTGCTTTCGCGGCATTCGTGTTGCTCGTTTTGAGAAAGCCTTGGAAAAATTCAAAGATGATTAGATTATGGCTGAACGATATACTTGCCCCGCTCATCCCGGCGAAAGCCGGGATCCAGAATACGCGGAAGATGGATTCCGGCTTCCGCCGGGATGAGCGGCTGAGGGTTCAGGAATGAAGCAGATATAAATGACCCACAAAGAATACAATTTCGACGGCCTGATCGGCCCGACGCACAACTATGCCGGGCTGTCCTTCGGCAATCTTGCCTCGGCGAGCAACGCCGGCGCGGCGTCGAACCCGCGTGAGGCGGCGTTGCAGGGCTTGGCGAAGATGCGCGCGGCGATGGAACTGGGGCTAGGGCAGGGGTTCTTGCCGCCACAGGATCGCCCGCATCTCAAAACCCTGCGGGCGCTGGGGTTTTCCGGGACCGACGAACAAATCATCGACAAGGCCGGCAAGACCGAGCCGCAATTGCTGGCCAATTGCTACGCTGCTTCATGCATGTGGACGGCCAATGCGGCGACCGTGGCGCCGTCGCCGGATACGCGCGATGGCAAGGTGCATTTCACGACAGCAAATCTCGCCGCGAATTTTCACCGCTCAATTGAGGCCGATACTACTGCTCGAGTGCTGGCGCATATTTTCAGCAGCGACAAACATTTCGCCCATCATCCGCCGCTGCCGGGGGCGATGCATTTCGGCGATGAGGGCGCGGCCAATCACGGCCGATTGGCGCCGGCGCATGGCGCGACGGGCGTTCATCTGTTTGTCTATGGCGAAGACGGCAAGAAATTTCCCGCACGCCAAAAACTGCGCGCCAGTCAGGCGGTTGCGCGAGGCCATCAACTCTCTCCTGACAAGACCGTATTTATCCAACAATCAGCCGCCGCGCTCGATGCCGGCGCCTTCCACAATGATGTCCTCGGCGTCGCGAATGGCACGGTTTTGTTCCTGCACGAACAGAGTTTTGCCGACCGGGAGGCAGCCTATAGTGCAATACGAAAAGCCGTGCCCTTCGTTGAGATTATCGAGGCGCCGGCGGCGCAAGTCTCGCTTGAAGACGCGGTGCAATCTTACCTCTTCAACTCGCAGCTGGTGACGTTGCCCGGCGGTGAGGCGGCGCTGATTATGCCAGTTGAATCAGAGGAAAATCCGCGCGTTAAAGCGTTTCTCGATCAGACGGTGGCGAAGAATAACCCGATCAACCGGGTGATTTTCAAAAATGTCCGCGAAAGCATGAGAAACGGCGGCGGTCCGGCGTGCCTGCGCTTGCGGGTGGTTCTGTCGGACCAAGAGGCCGCCGCCGCCAACCAGCATTTCATTCTCGATGAGGCGAAAATCGCCAGGCTCGAAGCCTGGGTGAAAACCCATTACCGTGATCAGCTAACGCCAGATGATTTGCGCGACCCTTCCCTGATGATTGAGAGTTTCGCCGCCATGGAGGCCCTGACGGAGATCCTCGGCCTCGGGGCTTTTTACGACTTCCAACGCTAAAAGTCGCCTTCATTAATTGTGTTCCAAGATGAGACACGGATCTTGTTGAACAGTAGGCGCAGGTTAATTATTTATTGCTAACAATAGCACGGATAGCTTAGGGGTGAGCGTGCGATGAAGAACGTGCCGGCGGGCAATCAGCCAACGTCGCAAGAGGCCGATGCGTCTGTCGTTTCGGGCCTCATTGCGACGGCGCTGACACGTCACCACCAATTAAAAACCAGGCTTATCATCGGGGCTGTGGGCGCTGTTATTTTGGGGGCGGCCACCAGTATCGTAATCGCCGCCGCGTGGATCGGCGCCGTTTTCGTTAGTCAATTCATCGACGTGTTCGCCTGGCGATCGCTGCGCGATGCTGAGCGGGTTGCGCCGCCCAGCCGAGGCGAGTGGATCCTGGTTTGCGGGTCTGCAGTGCAGACAGGCTTGGTCTATTCGTTCTTTCCTGTGTTGCTTTGGTTCCTATGGGGTGAGCCGGGCAAGGTGTTCGGCGTTGTGTGGCTTTGCGGCGCGCTCTTGCACGCAACACTGCATATGCACCATGAACGCCGGACTTTTTTTGCCGCCCTGACCCCGCATCTTATCTACTTTCTCGGCCTGCCGCTATATGGTCTGCTCACAGGAAATTACCTTGACCGATGGCCGTCGGCAGCGATTTTGGTTGGCGGATCGCTCTATGTCGCGCATCTCTTCGTTGCGTTCCGGGAATACGAAAAAAGTAGCGCTGCGATGCGCCAGGCGCGCGAGCATGCGGTAGAACGACAAGCGGCGGCGGAACACGCCAATCAGGCGAAATCAGCGTTTCTTGCGAATATCAGCCATGAAATCCGTACGCCAATGAATGGTATCCTCGGCATGGCCGCTGCGCTTGAAAGCGGCGCCTTAAGCTCTGGTCAGGCCAAGCAGGTCAAGATCATCCGTGATAGCGGCGATATGTTGTTGACCATTTTGAACGACCTTTTGGATTTTTCAAAGATCGAGGCGAACCATATCGAACTTGAAGCGGCAGCTTTTAAATTCTCAGAAATTATTGAAACGGTTGAAAGCCTTCATCGCCCGCAAGCGGAAAAGAAAAATCTTTCTCTTACCGCCCTGTGTGAAGGCGATGGCGAGGCGGAGTGGATCGGCGACGCCCATCGCATTATTCAAGCGCTGCACAATCTGGTTTCCAATGCGATTAAATTTACCGACGAGGGCGGCGTGACGGTGCGTTTTATCATTCCGTCTTCTACCAGCGCCCCCATACGCATTGAGGTAACCGATACCGGGATTGGCGTTAGTGAAAGCCAGGCGGCGCGGATTTTTGAACCCTTCACTCAGGCTGATGTGACGACCACGCGAAAATATGGCGGCACCGGGCTTGGGCTTTCGATCACTAAAGGCCTGATTGAGGCTATGGGCGGCGTGCTCAGCATTCGATCCGCTCCGGGTGCGGGATCGACTTTCATTGTTGAATTGCCGTTGGAACGCGCGACGGACGTTGAGCGTTCTGTCGCTAAAACGGCCGCCGCGCCGGCACCCGAAGCGGCAGTGGAAAAATTGCACATTCTCGCCGCCGAAGACAATATTGTGAATCAGGCGGTGCTTAAAAATTTCCTCCACACAGCCGGCCATGAGGTTGAATTTGTGGAAAACGGCTTGCTTGCCGTCGAGGCCTGCAAGACACGCGATTTCGATATTGTATTGATGGATATTTCGATGCCGGTGATGGATGGCGTCGAGGCTTTGAGGGAAATCCGGTTTTTAGAGCGTGAGCGCGGCGTCGCGTCCGGTGTTCCGATGATTGCCGTTTCTGCGCACGCCATGCGCCAGCAAATCGACGAATATCTGCAAGCCGGATTTGACGGATATATTACCAAGCCGGTGAAGCCTGCAGAGCTACATTCTGAAATTGCACGCGTTATTGAAGGCTACCGCGAGGTTTCTGCTAACTCCGCCGTAGCGGCTCCGGGAGCGGCATAACCACTTTGCGCTCCACCTCGCGCAAAGTGAAACTCGATTCGACTGTCGCGATATTCGGCATACGGAGAATAGTTTCAGACAGAAACGTCTCATAGGACGCCAATGTTGGAACCAGCACGCGGATGAAATAGTCAAACTTTCCGGTGACCAGATAGCATTCCATCACCTCCGTGCGCTTTTGAATTTCCGCCTCAAACTCGCGCAAAGTCTTGTCGTCTTCGCGTTCAAGCTTGACGAGAATGATCACCGTGACATTGACGCCCAGCGCCTCGCGATCGACCTCGGTATGGTAGCCCTTGATGATGCCGTCGGTCTCAAGCCGGCGCAGCCGGCGCAGGCACGGAGTTGGCGACAGGCCGACGCGGTCGGCAAGTTCGGCATTGGTGATGCGCGCATTTTCCTGCAAGTGTCTCAGGATCTTGTGGTCGATATGGTCGAGCTTCATAGGGTTCTTTCCTCGATTGTATTAAGTATTTAGCATTTTCTGCTAAGCGTCAAGGCGTAGCGTGAATGTTTGCACGAAAGAACTTTGCGGCTTTGCCTATATTGCGCCGCGCCGGCGAGGCTTTGCGCCGGGTGACGGCAACAAATAGAGATTCTCGCAGAGGAGAACGCGCCCCATGGATAGCCGCGACGTGCCGACAACAGGCTGGCAAAGAGTTGTTCACTTCACCGATGAGAGCGCCGGGCTGAATGCGATTATATCGATTCATGACGCGACGCTTGGCCCCGGCTGCGGTGGTTGTCGGATTTATCCGTATGAAAACTTTGAGGCGGCGCTGGAGGATGTCAAAAATCTTTCGCGCGGCATGACGTTTAAAAACGCGCTGGGCGGCATTCCGTTTGGCGGCGGCAAAGCGGTGATTATTGCTGACCCGAAAACCGGTAAAACACCGGAATTGTTGCGCGCCTTTGGCGCGGCGGTCGATAGTCTGGGCGGGCTTTATTACACGGCGGAAGATTCAGGCGTCACTGAAGACGACATGGCGATGATCCGCTCGGTGACGCCCTACGCCGCCGGCGTTGACAAAGGCGGCATTGGCGGCAACCCGTCGCCGTTTACCGCGCGCGGGGTTTGGCGCGGCGTTCAGGCGGCGGCGCGATATAAGCTTGGCGCTGAGAGCTTGAGGGGCCTGCACATATCCATCCTCGGTATTGGCGCGGTCGGCATGGAGCTGGCCCGGCTGATCCATGAGGAGGGCGGGCGTCTGACCGTGGCGGATGTCAATCCGGCGGCAATAGACGAGGCGCGCCAGCGCTTTGGCGCTGATGTCGCAAGCCCCGAAGACGCCATCGCCGTTGACGCCGATATTTTCAGCCCCTGCGCATTGGGCGGTTCGATTAATGTCGATACGGTGGACAGGCTGAAGGCAAAAATCATCGCTGGCGCCGCAAACAACCAGCTCAAAACCCCGGATATGCGCGCGCGCCTGCAACAGCGCGGCGTGCTTTATGCGCCTGATTACGTTATCAACGCTGCGGGTGTGATCAGCGTCGGACTTGAAATCCTTGGCCGCTGGAGCGAAATAGAGATGACCCGGCGGATCGACAAAATTGGCGACACGCTGACGGAGATTTTCGACCGCGCAGAGCAAGAAAACCGGCCGACTAGCGACGTTGCTGATGAGTTGGCGCTTGACGTGATCGCGCGGGGCAGAAAAGCGGCTTGAACCTCGCAAAGGAGCACATCATGGCCAACCAGGACCCTATTATTATCGCCGGTATGGCGCGCACGCCAATTGGTAATTTTCTCGGCGCCTATAACGGCGTTAAGGCGACGGAACTTGGCGCCCGCGCGATTGAAGCCGCGCTCGCGCGCGGCGGCGTGAAGCCGGACGACATCGACGAAGTGTTGATGGGCTGCGTCCTGCCGGCCGGCCTCGGCCAGGCGCCGGCGCGCCAGGCTTCGCTTGGCGCGGGAATTCCGCAATCGACCGGCTGCACCACCGTCAACAAAATGTGCGGCTCAGGCATGAAGACGGTGATGATGGGTTATGATTCCATTCTCGCCGGAACCAACGACATCGTTGTCGCCGGCGGTATGGAATCGATGACCAACGCGCCGCATCTTTTGCCCACCGGGCGCAGCGGCATTAAGTTCGGACACGGAAAGATTTTCGACCATATGGCGATTGATGGTCTTGAAGACGCTTATGAGCCGGGCAAGGCGATGGGTGTGTTCGCCGAAAAATGCGCCCGCGAATGGCAGTTCTCGCGCGAGGAACAGGATGAATACTCCATCCGCTCCGTCACAAGAGCGCAGACCGCCATCGCCGACGGCTCGTTCAAGGCGGAGATTGTTCCGGTTGAAGTCAAAACCCGCAAAGGCGTTGTGACGGTTGCGGATGATGAAAAACCGGGCGTGGTTGATGCGGCGAAAATCCCCAAATTGCGCGCCGCGTTTGAAAAGGACGGCACGGTGACCGCGGGCAACGCTTCGGCGATTTCCGACGGCGCGGCGGCCATGGTGTTGATGCGCCAGTCCACGGCCGAGGCCAAAGGCGCCAAACCCGTCGCGCGCATTGTCGCGCATTCCACCCATGCGCAGGAACCGGAATGGTTCACCACCGCGCCGATTGCCTCAATTGCGGCGGTGTTGGCAAAAGCCGGCTGGTCAATCGATGACGTCGATCTCTTCGAGATTAACGAGGCGTTTTCCGTAGTGCCGCTGGCGGCGATGCGCGAATTGAAACTGTCGCCAGACAAAGTCAACATTCACGGCGGCGCCGTCGCCCTCGGCCACCCGATTGGCGCTTCTGGCGCGCGCATCCTGGTGACGCTGATTAGCGCCTTGCAAAAAACCGGCGGCAAAAAGGGCGTGGCGAGCCTGTGCATAGGCGGCGGCGAAGCCACGAGCGTTGCGGTTGAGTTGGTTTGACCCACTACGGTCATCCCGGGTGCTGGAATGCTGGTCCGGGATCGTTTTCGGATGTAGCTGTTTCACGGTGAGCGATCCCGTGCTAGCAGCGCGTCATCAAGACGACGCACCGCGTTGAACGAATTCGTTCAACGGGATGACGAGGGCAAAAAACCATGACCACCAAACAAACCTTCGACTGGCAGGACCCGCTTTTGCTGGAATCCCAGCTCTCTGATGAAGAGCGGATGATCCGTGATGCGGCGCGGGGCTATGCGCAGGACAAGCTGATGCCGCGGGTCATCATGGCGAACCGTGAGGAGCGCTTTGACCGTGAAATCATGACTGAGCTGGGCGCGCAAGGGTTTCTCGGCGCGATGGTGGCGGAGGAGTATGGCGGCGGCGGCGCTGGTCATGTGGCTTACGGGCTCATCGCCCGCGAGGTTGAGCGTGTTGATTCAGGTTATCGCTCGGCGATGTCAGTGCAGTCGTCGCTCGTCATGTATCCGATTGAGGCGTTCGGCACTGAAGAGCAGAAGAAAAAGTATCTGCCCAAGCTTGCAACCGGCGAATGGGTCGGGTGTTTTGGACTGACCGAGACCGATGGCGGCTCCGACCCGGGCGCGATGCGCACCCGCGCTGAAAAGGTTCAGGGCGGCTATATGCTCAAGGGCTCCAAAATGTGGATCACCAATTCGCCGATTGCCGATCTGGCGGTGGTCTGGGCGAAATTGGATGGCGAAATCCGCGGCTTCATTGTTGACCGCGACACCGAAGGGTTCACGACGCCAAAGATTGAGGGCAAGCTATCGCTGCGCGCCTCGGTCACCGGCGAGATCGCGCTTGATGATGCGGTGGTGCCGGAAGAAAACCTGTTGCCGAATGTCAAAGGCCTGCGCGGGCCGTTCTCTTGCCTCAACAAGGCCCGCTACGGCATCTCATGGGGCGCCATGGGGGCGGCGGAATTCTGCTGGATTGCGGCGCGCGATTACGCCATGGAGCGGGTGGTTTTCGGCAAGCCGATTGCCGGCACGCAGCTGGTGCAAAAAAAGCTCGCCGATATGCAGACCGATATTGCGCTCGGGCTTCAGGGCGCCTTGCAACTCGGGCGGTTGCTCGACGCCGGGGCCTATGTGCCCGAGGCAATCTCAATGATGAAGCGCAATAATTGCGGCAAGGCGCTGGAGATTGCGCGGGTTGCCCGCGATATCCATGGCGGCAACGGGATTTCCGACGAATATCATGTGCTGCGCCACGCGATGAACCTGGAGACGGTGAACACCTATGAGGGCACGCATGATATTCACGCGCTCATTCTCGGCCGGGCGATGACCGGGCTGCAGGCGTTTACGTAACGCCGGAGGGCTTGCCGCAGCCGGGGCCATCGGTTAAACGCCTCTCTCTGTATTTCCGGGCCAGCCGTGTCCGGCCTTGCCGGATTGCCCCGCGCGCCTTATGTGACGCCGCGACGGAACTGAAAAGATAGAATAAAATGATCGCTATCATCCTGACGCTCCACTCGCTGATTGTTCTCGCGCTGATTGTTCTGGTGCTGCTGCAGCGGTCCGATGGCGGTGCGCTCGGTATTGGCGGCGGCGGCGGTGGATTGATGTCCGGCCGGGCGGCGGCCAATACGCTGACCCGTTTGACGTCGATTTTGGCGGCGGGCTTTTTTGCGACCTCGCTGGGCCTGGCGGTGATGGCCGGCGGTGGTGAATCGGATGAAACGGTGATCGAAGAGCTGACCGGACAGGCAGCGCCCGCACCCTCGGCTGTGCCAGGGGAGACGACTACCCAGGACCTTCTGGGAACGCTTGGCAGCGACAGCGCCGATGAAACGCCGGCAGGGCCGTCTATCGAAGACGCGCTGGAAGCGGTCGGGGCTGATGCGCCAGAAGAGGCGGGCGATGCGCCAGCGGAAACCTCCACCGAAGAACCGGCCGAGAGTGATCCGAACGGCTAGATTTTGCCGCTGAAACACCAACATTTTGGCGATCTGCGCCGCAGTCCCAGGGCTGCGGCGTAATTGTTTGTGCAATCGGTCGCCAAGCCCTATCGCCGGCAAAGAATCGTCGCTAAGACGGCCTTCCATGGCGCGGTATATATTCATTACCGGCGGCGTGGTGTCGTCTCTCGGAAAAGGCATAGCTTCAGCGGCGCTAGGCGCGCTGTTGCAGGCGCGCGGCTACAAGGTGCGGCTGCGCAAGCTTGACCCTTATCTCAATGTCGATCCCGGCACCATGTCGCCCTATCAGCACGGCGAAGTGTTCGTCACCGATGACGGTGCGGAAACCGATCTCGATCTCGGCCATTATGAACGTTTCACCGGCGTATCGGCTTCCAAAAAAGACAACGTCACCACCGGCCAGATTTATTCCCGCATCATCGAGCGCGAACGCCGCGGCGATTATCTTGGCGCGACGGTGCAAGTCATCCCCCATGTCACCGACGCGATCAAAGAGTTTGTCCTTAGCGACGCTGGCGGGGCTGATTTCGTGTTGTGTGAAATCGGCGGCACGGTTGGCGATATTGAGGCGCTGCCGTTTTTTGAAGCGATCCGGCAATTGGGCAACGACTTGCCGCGCGATGATGCGGTTTATGTCCACCTCACTTTGATGCCGTATATTCCGTCCGCAGGCGAATTAAAAACCAAACCGACGCAGCATTCGGTGCGGGAGTTGCGCGCCATTGGCATTCAGCCGAATGTGCTTCTGGTGCGCGCCGACCGCGAAATTCCAGCCAGTGAGCGCAACAAAATCGCCCGGTTCTGTAATGTCCGTCCCGGCGCGGTCGTCCAGGCGTTGGATTGCCGGACGATTTATGAAGTCCCGCTCGCCTATCACAATGAAGGCTTCGACAATGAAGTCCTGGATGCCTTCCGGATCAAGGATGCGCCCGAGCCTGAGCTTGGCAAGTGGAAAAAGATCGTTGAGCGGATCACCATGCCTGATGGTGAGGTCACCATTGCAGTGGTCGGCAAATACACCGTTTTAAAAGACGCCTATAAGTCTCTGATCGAAGCGATCGCCCATGGCGGGATCGCCAACAATGTGCGGGTCAATATTGAGTGGATTGAATCCGATATTTTCGAGCAGGAAGAAGATGCGATATCGGCGCTGTCCGGCGTGCATGGCATTTTGGTGCCGGGCGGATTTGGCGAGCGCGGGGCGGAAGGAAAAATCAAGGCGGCCAAATTTGCGCGTGAAAAACTCATTCCCTATTTCGGCATTTGTTTCGGCATGCAGATGGCGGTGATTGAAGCGGCGCGCACGCTGGTCGGCGAGGCGGGCGCCACATCATCGGAATTTTCCAGCGGCGGCGCCTCGATTGTTGGTCTGATGACCGAATGGGTGCGCGGCAACGAAAAGCAATCACGCAGCGCTGACACTGACCTTGGCGGCACCATGCGGCTCGGCGCCTATCCGGCGCGGTTAAAACCCGGCAGCCGGGTGGCGGAGATTTATGGCGGCGAAGATATTTCCGAACGCCACCGGCATCGCTATGAGGTCGATATTAGTTGGGCCGAGCGCCTGGCCGAACACGGCGTCATCTTCTCGGGAACCTCGCCGGATGGCGCACTGCCAGAGATAGTCGAGCTTCCCGACCACCCATGGTTTATCGGCGTCCAATATCATCCGGAGCTAAAATCGCGCCCGTTCGAGCCGCATCCGTTATTCGCTTCGTTCATCGATGCAGCGGTGAAGCGCTCGCGGCTTGTCTAATCGCGCCTAGCTCTTAAATAACCAGACAACACGGCCTGGCGCTTAACGTGAAAGGAATGCACCTTGTATCAATCCGTATTGGTCACCGGCGCCTCCAGCGGCATTGGCGAAGCCACCGCTGTCCATCTCGCCCATAAAGGCTTCCGGGTGTTTGCCGCCGCGCGCAGGCTCGACAAGTTAAAGACTTTGTCGGGTCTTGGCGGCGGGCGCATTACGCCGCTTGAAATGGATGTCACCGACGAGGCGTCAATCGCTGCGGCGCTCACGGAAATTTCTGACGGCGGCGG
Source organism: Alphaproteobacteria bacterium (assembly GCA_013151255.1). Lineage (GTDB taxonomy): Bacteria > Pseudomonadota > Alphaproteobacteria > Caulobacterales > Parvularculaceae > Hyphococcus. The sequence continues at coordinate 11,090 of JAADIQ010000120.1, read as the reverse complement.
CGTGCTTTATGGTCTGGTCAACAATGCCGGCGTCAGCATCATGGGCCCGCTTGAAGAGGTTCCGGCGGCGGACTGGCGCCGGCAATATGAAACCAATGTCTTCGGGCTGGTGAATGTCACGCGCGCGGTGCTGCCGCAAATGCGTAAAGCCGGACGCGGGCGCATCATCAATATCGGTTCCGTTGCCGGTAGAATCGCCGCGCCGTTTCAGAGCGTTTACGCATCATCAAAACATGCGGTTGAGGGCGTAACCGATGCGCTGCGCCGCGAGCTGGCGCCACACGGCGTCAAAGTCAGCCTTATCCGCCCCGGTTTTATCAACACCCCGTTTGGAACCCAGGAGCAGGACCAGTTGGAGCGCTATACCAGCGGCGCCTATGCGGAGCAGCTAAAAATCTTCAAAGCCTGGCACGCCAAAGGCCATCCCAATGCGGCGGGGCCGATCGTCGTCGCCGAGGCGGTGCATCATGCGCTGACCGCCCAGCGTCCCCATTCTCGCTATACGGTTCCGACAAAGATGCTCGGCTTTTTGGCGCTTAGAAACCTCGCGCCTTCGGCCGTCACCGACCGGATTTTCGCCCGCGTTACCGGGCTGGATAAGTTCAAGAAGGGTTCGCTATCGTAACGTGTTATAGGGGCTAGGTAATTTCGGCCTGTTCTTGATGATGGTTTCCGGCTAGGAAAGCGGACGAAAACCGAAAGCCGGGACACATCAATGCCAACGCCTATATTAATGCCTGCCCTGTCGCCGACCATGGAGGAGGGAACCCTCGCCAAATGGACCGTCAAGGAGGGCGATAGCGTTTCGTCCGGCGACGTCATCGCGGAAATCGAGACCGACAAGGCGACGATGGAAGTCGAGGCCATCGATGAAGGCGTGATCGGCAAGTTGTTGATTGCCGAGGGCACAGAGAACGTCAAAGTCAATGCGCCGATTGCGGTGATCCTTGGCGAAGGCGAAAGCGCCGATGAAATTGATCTGTCACAACTGAATGGCGCGAGCGCCGCGCCGGCGACGGCGGAGGCCGAGCCCGTCGCGGCAGAGGTGCAGGCTGCGCCTGTTGCGCCGGCGCAACCCAAAGCCGAGGCCGCCAACGATCCGGAATTGCCCGACGGCGTAGAGATGGTCGAGACAACCATTCGCGATGCGTTGCGTGATGCGATGGCCGAGGAAATGCGCCGCGACGAAGACGTCTTCCTGATCGGCGAGGAAGTGGCGCAATATCAAGGCGCCTACAAAGTCAGCCGCGGGCTGCTCGAAGAGTTCGGTGATCGCCGCGTCGTTGATACGCCGATTACGGAACATGGCTTTGCCGGTCTCGGTGTTGGCGCAGCGTTTGCCGGGTTAAAACCGATCGTTGAATTCATGACCTGGAATTTCGCGATGCAGGCGATTGACCACATCATCAATTCGGCGGCGAAGACGCGCTATATGTCGGGCGGGCAGATGACCTCGTCGATTGTTTTTCGCGGACCGAACGCAGCGGCAAGCCGCGTCGCCGCGCAGCACTCACAAGATTACGCCGCGTGGTATTTAAACATTCCAGGGCTGATCGTCATTGCGCCTTACTCGGCGTCGGACGCCAAGGGCTTGCTAAAAGCGGCGATCCGCAACCCCAATCCGGTGGTGTTTTTAGAACATGAGCTGCTTTACGGCGACACGATGGACGTTCCGGATGTGGATGACTGGGTGTTGCCAATCGGCAAAGCAAAAATCCAGCGCGAGGGCAGCGATGTCACCATCGTTTCTTATTCGCGCGGCGTGAAATTCGCGCTTGAAGCGGCGGAGATTTTGGCGGGCGAGGGGATTTCAGCCGAAGTTGTCGACTTGCGCACGCTGCGGCCGATGGATGTGGAAACCGTCCTCGCCTCGGTCAAAAAAACCAACCGCGTCGTCACCGTCGAGGAAGGCTGGGCCCCCAGCGGCGTCGGCGCCGAAATCGGCTGGCAAGTGACGCAACACGCGTTTGATTACCTCGATGCCCCGCCGGCGCGCGTGACCCAGGAAAATACGCCGCTGCCCTATGCCGCAAAGCTCGAAGCGCTAAGCCTTCCGAATGCGGACAAAGTTGTGCAGGCGGTTAAGGCTGTGATGTATGCCTAGAGAGTTCTATCGAAGGCAGGCTTAAGATGATCCACTCAGGCCAATGTCATTGCGGAAAGCTGAAAGCGACTTTTGAAACCGACAAGTTGCCGACCGCACTCGGCGTTCGCACTTGCCAGTGCGTTTTCTGCCGACGCCATGGGGCGGTGAATATTTCGGACCCGGAGGGCATGATAACAATTGATGCATTACCTGCTGACCTCAACCGCTATCGCTTCGCGCTTAAAACTGCTGATTTTCTCACCTGCCGCCATTGCGGCGTTTATATCGCGGCGGTGATGGGCGCGGGCGAGCGGATTGTCTCAACCATAAATATCGCTGGATTGCGGATCGAGGATTTTCTCCAGGTTGATGAGGCGCCAATGGAATATGGCGCGGAAACCCCTGACGAACGCATTGCGCGGCGCTATAAGAAATGGACGCCGACAAGATTTACAAACCCGGACCTTGCCGCCTCGAATTTTGGTCCTCACTAATCGGATAGCCTTATGCCAACGCCAATTTTAATGCCCGCTTTGTCGCCGACGATGGAGGAGGGCACGCTTGCCAAGTGGAACGTCAAGGAGGGCGATGCGGTGTCGTCCGGCGACGTTATTGCTGAGATCGAGACCGACAAGGCGACCATGGAAGTCGAGGCGGTGGATGAAGGCGTTGTCGGTAAACTCCTGATCGGTGAGGGCACCGAAGGCGTGTTGGTCAATGCGCCGATTGCGGTGCTTCTCGACGATGGCGAGAGCATGGATGATGTGGATCTGGCTTCGTTGGCGGGCGGCGCAAGCAAAGCTGATGCGCCAAAACAAGAACAAGCCGCCCCCGCAGAAAATCCTAATGGAGCAGCACCCGCAGTCTCAGCAGTGCAGCAAAGCGCGCCCGTAACAACGCCGCAAACCAACAATGGCCGCATCATCGCCTCGCCGCTGGCCAAGCGCATGGCCCGGCTTGAAGGGCTTGACCTTGCAGCGCTTAGCGGTTCCGGCCCGCGCGGGCGCATCGTCAAGCGCGATATTGAAAGCGCGCTGCAATCGGGCGCTGGAAAAACTGTCGCCGCCGCACCGCAAGTCGCGCCCGCCTCTGTGGATGCGCGGCTTTATCCGCCGGAGAGCTACACGACTGTCAAACTCGACGGCATGCGCAAAGTTATCGCCAAGCGCCTCACCCAAAGCTTCAACAGGGAAGTCCCGCACTTCCCGTTGAACATCGATATCGAACTGGACACGCTGCTGGCGGCGCGCGCGCGCATGAATGCGACCTCGCCGAAAGAAGGCGACGGCGCGTTCAAGCTGTCGGTCAACGACTTTATCATCAAAGCCTCGGCGATGGCGCTGAAGACGGTTCCGGCCGCCAATGCGACGTTCACTGACGAAGCGATCCTGTTGCACAAACACGCCGACATTGGCGTCGCCGTCGCCGTTGATGGCGGGCTGATCACGCCGATCATCTGGAAGGCGGAAGAAAAAGGCCTTAAACAAATTTCCGCCGAGATTAAGGATATGGCGGGCCGCGCCAAAATCCGCAAACTCAAACCCGAAGAATATCAGGGCGGCACGTTCTCGGTCTCCAATCTCGGCATGTTCGGCATCAAATCCTTCGCCTCGATTGTGAACCAGCCCCAAGGCGCCATTCTATCAGTCGGGGCTGGCGAACCGCGCGTCGTTGTCAAAGACGGCGAGATGGAAGTCGCAACCGTGATGACGGTGACGCTGACATGCGATCACCGGGTAGTTGACGGGGCGGTGGGGGCTCAGTTCCTCAATGCCTTCCGGTCGTTCATCGAAGAACCGGCGGCGATGCTGCTTTAGAGGCCGGCGCGTCGTTGCCGCCTCTTTTATTGCATTGCATCATTACAAAACGTGATGGCGCGCCACAGTCTCGCCGCAATATTGCCGCGAGAACATTCGTTTTGAGACCTATATTCCAGACGTCGCCGGGAGGTTGCGTATTTCGCCCGGCGGCAGGCGAGGCGCGCAGCGTTTGTTTCTCTCTCCTGTTGTTTGCGCCTCGCCTATTTATAGCGAAATCAATGAATATTGATTTTGCTATGGTAGTTTTCGCTCGCGGCTAATCCTCGCTTCGCCCCCATACCTAAAGAAGGGGCCTGCGCGGGCGCGGCGCATAAGCGCCGGGGCGCAGTCGCGCCCGTTTGGAATCAACCGTCGCGTCTCGCCATTTACCTCTGCAACGCATTGTTGTGGCAGGGTTATCTACTGCATCCCTAAGGCAGCGCGCATCGCAGCGTCCGTAAACACCCAGTACAAAAATTCGCCTTTAACGGGAATTTCATTAACCTTGCCGCAGTCTTGCCACAATTCAAATGTAAGTTTATAACATCACCCAGAACAGCGTTTATCGCATATTCTGCGGTCGGTTCAGTAGTTTAGTTGTGTATCAAACAGTTGCGTAAGTTGCGTATTCGGGCGGGCGGCCCATACTCCCCCAAAACTTGGGTCGCCCGTTTCCGGTTTTCATCTCCCAAAATTTCAGCTTTTCCCCAAGTCAGGTATTTCGCGCTTGCGAGATTGCTGCGTCTCGTATAGTGACGCGCCCTCGCGGGAGGTTTCCCGGCTAAGTCCTGCCGGGGCCGCACCGCGTCCTTTCAACCGTTCCGTCCTCATGTGGCGGACATCTTTGAGAAGGTCATAAAATGGCAAAGAAAATCGCAGGCTACCTGAAGCTTCAGGTGCCGGCGGGCACGGCTAACCCGTCTCCGCCCATCGGTCCAGCGCTCGGCCAGCGCGGTCTATGGAATTCTGCAAGGCGTTTAACGCCAAGACGCAGGAAATGGAAAAGGGGATGCCAATCCCCACGGTCATCACTATTTTCACCGACAAGTCGTTCAGCTTTGAAACCAAGACGCCGCCGGCGGCGTTCTTTCTGCGCAAGGCAGCGAAGCTGCAAAAAGGCGGCGCGGAGCCCGGCCGGGAAGTCGCCGGTTCCGTCACCACCGCGCAGTGCCGCGAGATTGCCGAGGCCAAGATGGTCGATCTCAACGCTAATGATCTGGATGCGGCGACGAAAATTATCATGGGCTCGGCGCGCTCCATGGGCCTGGAAGTGAGGGGCTAGAGCAATGACAAAAGTAGCAAAACGCATGCGCGCCGCGCTTGAAAACATCGACCGCACGAGCTTTCTCTCGGTTGATGCGGCCGTAAAGATTGTCAAGTCGAACGCCAAGGCGAAGTTTGACGAGACCATTGAAGTGGCGATGAATCTCGGCGTTGATCCGCGCCATGCGGACCAGATGGTGCGCGGCGTGGTCTCACTGCCCAACGGCACCGGCCGCACGGTTCGGGTTGCGGTGTTCGCCAAGGACGCCAAAGCGGAAGAAGCCACGAAAGCCGGCGCCGATATTGTCGGCGCGGAAGACCTGATGGAGAAAATTCAGGGCGGCTTTATGGATTTCGATCGGGTGATCGCAACGCCGGACATGATGGCGGTAGTTGGCCGTCTCGGTAAGGTGCTGGGCCCGCGTGGTCTGATGCCAAACCCGAAAGTCGGCACCGTAACGCCGGACGTCGCCAAGGCCGTCAAAGACGCTAAAGGCGGCGCGGTGCAGTTCCGTGTTGAAAAAGCCGGCATCATTCACGCCGGCGTCGGCAAAGCGAGCTTTGACGAGGCGGCGATTGCTGAGAACGTCAAAGCCTTTATCGGCGCCGTCGCCAAAGCCAAACCGGCCGGCGCGAAAGGCACATATATCAAGAAGATATCCCTCACCTCGACTATGGGGCCGGGCGTGAAGATCGACACTTCCGAAGCCACTGCCTGATCTTCCAGCCTGAACGTGAAACATCCAAAGCGGTCCTCATCAGAGGGCCGCTTTTTTCGTGATTGTCCTGTGGTTGTTGCATCTGGCTGATGCGGCTACGGTGAGAAGGGGTAAAAAAGGGGCAGGGCAATGAAGCATTTTTTGGTAATTCTCATATCGGTTATGTCGATCACTTACGCCGCGCAGGCGGAGACGACTTATCTGACAGCCGCCGCATTAGTTGACCCTGTCACCGGCCGGGTTACGGCAAACCCCGCTGTGTTGATCGAAGACGGGGTGGTGACCGCGGTTGGCGATCAGGCGAGCCTGTCGGTTCCGGCCGACGCGACGGTGATTGATCTTGGCGATCGGACCATCCTGCCCGGGATGATCGACATGCATGTGCATCTGGTCGGCGATGATTCCATTCGCGGGTATAAATCGCTGGCCGTGTCGACGCCGCTTGCCGCTATTCACGGCGTCGCTCATGCGCGCGATACGTTGGTGGCGGGGTTTACGACGGTGCGCAATGTCGGCGCGGGCGGTTACGCTGATATTGCGTTGCGCGACGCCATAAATGATGGCGTTGTGCCGGGCCCGAGAATGTTCGTATCCGGACCGCCTATTGGTATTATCGGCGGGCATTGTTCCGACAACAACTTGCTGCCGCCGGAAGCTGAATCTTACGGCGAGAATGTTGCGACCGGCCCGTGGGAGATGCGCGCGAAGGTTCGCAAGAACATTAAATATGGCGTCGACCTCATCAAGACCTGCTCAACTGGCGGCGTGTTTTCAAAAGGAACATTACTGGGGGCCGCGCAAGGCACGGTAGAAGAACTGACGGCGATTGTTGACGAGGCGCATATGCGCGGTCTTAAAGTCGCCTCCCATGCGCACGGGACCGTCGGCATCAAGAACGCTATTCGCGCCGGCGTCGATACGATTGAACATGCAAGTTATCTTGACGACGAAGCGATCCGTATGGCCAAACGTAAGGGCGTCTATTTCTCCATGGATATCTACAATACCGAATACACCCTGGCGCAAGGCACAGCCAATGGCGTGCTGGAGGAATCGCTGGAAAAAGAACGCCAAGTTGGCGGCGTCCAGCGCGAAAGCTTTACCAAGGCGGTCAAGGCCGGCGTTAAAGTGGTGCTCGGCACGGATGCGGCGATCTTCCCCCATGGCGACAACGCAAAACAGCTTTCGCGTATGGTGCGGTTCGGGATGACCTCGGCGCAAGCCATTCGCGCGGCCACCAGCCTTGCCGCAGAAGCGCTCGGGCAGGGTGACAAGCTCGGCCGGATTGCACCCGGCTATGCGGCGGACATCATTGCCGTGGAGGGCGACCCGCTTGCTGACGTCGCGGTTTTGGAGAGCGTCGACTTCGTGATGAAGGACGGGGTTGTTTACAAAGCGCCGTGACGAGGCGTCGTGTTTGCTAGCCTCACACACATTAAGAGTTTGTTCATTTAGAACAGGCGGCGCGAAATCAGATTCAAACCTCAAACCACCGCCGCTCATTCCGGCGAAAGCCGGAATCCATATTAGCATTGCAGTCTGGATCCCGACTTTCGTCGGGATGAGCGGGTCCCTGATATGTGGTTCAGGTTTATGGTTTGAAGCTATAGCCAAAAGCTAACCGATTTTTACCGAATTAATGACACGCTGCACTCTGGAAGAATGGTTTATTCGGCGGGGCGAATTCATTGCAGGCGCAGTCATATTTCCAGCTGCTCAATCCGCTGGTGTTTTTGTTGTTCGCAATCGGCTTTTTGAGCCTGTTTGCGGTCAATCGAGGCATGAAAGCTGCGGCCTGGATCGGTGCGTCATATGCATTCGGGGCGACGGCGTTTTTAATTGATTTTCTGCGCGATAGTTTCGCGCTGATTCTTGTTTCTGTTGTCACCAACGTCTTTTACACCATCACGGCAGTGACCTTTGCCGCCGGGGTTGCGATACGCTATCGCGGCCATGCGCCATGGAACGCGCTGCTGTTGGCGGCGGCGCTGAACTTGTCGGCCTTTGCGTTCTTTCTCTTTGTCCGCGACGACATGTGGCTGCGCGCTTTCGCGGTCAATCTTGGCAACGGGTTGGTTCTCACCATTGGCTTGTTGGCAATCCGCACGCACATGCATCGCGCCATCGAAAAAGTTGTTTTCGGTGTTTATGTGGTGATGTGTCTGCAATTTATTGTGCGCCCTGTCATGGTGTTCCTGCTCGACGATACGCCATTTACAATAGAGACTTATAACGATTCTATTTTCTTTATTGCCTTGCATTTATCAGTCGGCGTCATTGCGGTGACAATGGCGATGACATTGTTCGTTTCATTCAGCATACAAATAATAGAAGACCTTGGCGAACGCTCGATCACGGATTCTCTTAGCGGCATGCTCAATCGCCGCGGGTTTGAGGAGGCCGCCGCCCGGACATTTTTGCTGGCCGATGAGGCCGGCGAGGCGGTGTGTCTTGTGCTTGCCGACATCGACCATTTTAAATTGATCAACGACAATTATGGCCACGGCTTTGGCGATGTGGTGATCGCCCGCACGGGCTCGTTGTTTCGCGGTTACGCCAATGGCGGACGGTCTGCGGGGCGGATTGGCGGGGAAGAATTTGTGCTGCTGATGCCAGCGACGCGGTTGGAAGACGGGCGCCTGTTTGCCGAGGCGATACGGCGAAAGTTCGCCGCTTATAAATTTCACACCGATCAGGGCGCGCTGAAATTTTCGGCAAGCTTTGGCGTGGCTGAGAGGCGGCCCGGAGAAGCGCTTACCGAGTTGCTCTCCCGGGCGGATGCAGCGCTTTATTTTTCAAAAGAAAACGGCCGCGACCGGGTGAGCGATGAGACGGATTTGGATAAATCCGATCCCTCAAAAGCCCTTGATGCGCTCGAACGACGCCATCGCCGCGGCCTTAATGCGCCCGTGATTGCAAGCGGTAACGGTTAGAAAATCATAAGCCCTTGACTTTATGCCGCTTCCAGCCGATATGCCGCCAGAAGACGTCGCCCGGCTGCCGCGTGAGCAGCCATGCATCTCGACGAAAAACATAACAATGATGCAATGGCCGACGCAGCTCTTCTCCGTATCATAACGGCTGAGCAAACCTGAAAAAGTAGTTCCCAAATCACGCGGGGTGCTGGCGATCTGACGGCCTGCCGGGGCAATTCGGTCCGGGGCCGCGTTCATGATCGCAACCGCTACGCATGTCAGTCCCGGCGCGTCTTTTGCGCGCCATCGGGGCTGTTTTCAATTATTCCGGCGCCGTTTGCGCCAAACAGAAAGTTATTATTGTGTCTCAATTCGAAGCCCTCGGGCTTTCCCAAAGTGTCCTTAAAGCGATTGCACCGCTCGGCTATGATGTGCCGACGCCAATCCAGCGCAAGGCCATCCCCCTGGTGCTGGACGGCAAGGACGTTGTCGGCCTGGCGCAGACCGGCACCGGCAAGACCGCGGCCTTTGGCCTGCCGCTTGTCCATCACCTCCTCGCCAATCGCGGCAAGCCGCCGGCGAAGACTATCCGCTCGCTGATTTTAGCGCCGACCCGCGAATTGGTTAATCAGATCGCGGAAAATCTGAAATCATTTACCCAGGGCACGCCGCTGCGTGTGGAGTGCGTCGTTGGCGGTTCGCCGATCAATCGGCAGATCAGAGCTCTTATGCGCGGCGCTGATATTCTGGTCGCAACGCCAGGTCGGCTGCTCGATTTAGTCGAGCGCCGGGCCCTCTTTCTTGACCAGGCGACATTCCTGGTGCTCGACGAGGCCGACCAGATGCTCGATCTCGGCTTTATTCACTCCTTGCGCAAAATCGCCGAGATGGTTGGCAAGCCGCGCCAGACAATGTTGTTCTCCGCGACCATGCCGCGCCAGATCGCCGACCTTTCGCGCGCTTATCTGACCGATCCGGTGCGGGTTGAAGCCGCGCCGCCGGGACGCGTCGCCGACAAGATTTCGCAGAGCGTGCATTTCGTAGAGAAAAGCGCCAAGGCGGCGTTGCTGAAAAAATGTCTGGGGGAGCGCGATGGCGATCTGTCGCTGGTGTTTTCGCGTACCAAGCACGGCGCAGAAAAACTGATGAAGCAACTGGTTGCGGCCGGTTTTACCGCCGCGTCGATCCACGGCAACAAAAACCAGGGCCAGCGCGAGCGCGCCCTGAAAGGCTTCCGCACCGGCCGGACCCGTATTCTGGTGGCGACTGATGTGGCCGCGCGCGGCATCGATATTTCAGGCGTCAGCCATGTCTATAATTACGACCTGCCGGAAGTGGCGGAAAACTATGTCCACCGCATCGGACGGACCGCGCGCGCCGGCGCCGCCGGCAAAGCCGTTGCATTTTGCTCGCCAGAAGAAATTGGGCTGTTGCGGGCCGTAGAAAAAGTCATGAGCGTCAAAATTGAAGTCGCCAGCGGCGAGCCGCCAGCCGATGAGCGGGGGCAAAAGCCTGCGCGCGGGCGCGGTGGTCGTAATTCTGGCGGGCGTAATAAGCCGAGCCAGCACCGCGGCAAACGACCGCAAAGCTTTGGCCGGAAAGCGGAAGGCGCGGGCGCCGAGGGCGGCGAGCAACGCGCAGCCAGCAAAAAGCCGTTCAAGAAGAAATTTCGCGGCAAGAAAGTCGGCGAGGGGGCGGGCGCCATCACCGATGTGAAGCCAGCGGCAAGCCAGAAGCGCGGGAAGCCGCATTCTCCGAGCAAAGCCGCGCCCGGCGGCAAACCGGCAAACACAAACTTCAAAAAGCGCCGCCGCTCAAACGCAAAACGCAAAGCGGCGTAAAATTTTGGGCTGGGATTGGGGGAAAGCAACATCCTTTATCCCCGCTCATCCCGGCGAAAGCCGGGATCCAGTATTCTAAGTTCATGTCCTTACTCATCTGGACCCCGGCTTCCGCCGGGGTGAGCGGAGATTGAGTATTACTCGGTATGCACTACCCACCCCCCTTGCAATCTCAAAAATTACCGGTATGACACCGCTTCGCTGTTCAACCCTTCCGGGGTCGTGCGGCGAACCTGTCCGAGACTGCGGGTGCGAGGTTTTTTCGCTTAATCTCCCGCATAGGCAGATGGATCAGCCGGGCTTTTGCTCGGTCTGAAAACCTTCTGGGACAGGCTCTCTAGCGTTTATACGCCGGGAGCCTTTTTGGTTTCCGACCTATAAGCGCCCGATCGTAGCCGTGAGGTTAGGTTTCCTAATCTTGCATCAACCGAAGGGAAACGTCCTATGGACAAAACCCAAAAGGCGGA
>JAADIQ010000043.1 GCA_013151255.1 Alphaproteobacteria bacterium | reverse complement strand
ACCGGCGGCATTTTCGCAACACGGCTAAGTTATACCAAAGTACAAAATGAGCCACTCATTTTGCCCTTTGGCAAGGCCGACTGGCCGCCGCGCCTTATGGCGCGATAGCCTGCGTGGCGCTTGAGCGCCCAACGGTCATCCTTTTTGACCGTTGGTATTATATGGGCGTGCGGCCACGGATATGGGCGTAATAGGTCCATAAAATATGTGCGGCGACGCCGCGATAGGGCGCCCATTTTTTAGCGTTTGCGTCCATCCTCGCCATATCCGGCTTGGGCCCGCGCAGGCGCGCGGTCTTATAGGCGCCAAGCAGCGCGACGTCTCCGGGCGGCCAGATATCGACCCGGCCCTCGCAGAACAGAAGATAAATTGCCGCCGTCCACGGGCCTATCCCCTTGACCGAGCGCAGCACATCGGCCGCCGCCATATCGTCGAGCGCCGGCAGGCGTTTTAAATCGAGCGCGCCTTCATCAATCATTTCCGCAAGCCCGAACACATAGCCCGCCTTGGCGCCGGTTAACCCGCAGGTGCGAAGGCCGTCCGCACCCAGAGCAATCGCACGGTGCGGGCGCATCGGCTTGACGGTCTCGCGACAACGCGCCCATATCGCCTGCGCGCTGGCGACCGAGACTTGTTGCTCAACAATGATGCGAAACAGCGCCTCAAACCCGCCGCGGCGGCGACGGATATGCGGGGCTTCAATCGCTTCCAAAGCCCGCGCCAGCGCTTTGTCTTTGTTGGCAAGCACGTCGCAAGCCGCAGATATGTCGCCGAAGACATCAAGATGCGGGTCTGACACGGCCTAATACTTACACGCGTCAAACAACCGCTTCACGTCTTCATCAAACTCACCGAAGAAGCGTTCTACGGTTTGCTCGCCGAGGGTGACGCCGGTTTTTGCGACTTTTGCCAGCGGGTCGAGATAGGTGGTCTCGTCTTCTTTCATGTTGCCTAGCCGCGCGCGGCGGCGCAGCCCGGCTCTGGATATGTCGAGCACCTCAAGCGCGATTTCGCGCACCGTTCGCCCGCCAACGCTTGCCTTAAAGCCATATCGCGCCGCCTCATCGCGCAACACTTCGCGCTCCTCCGGGCTCCAGCCCTTGGCGACGTCCCAGGCGGCAGCCAACGCCTCATCGTCATATAACAGCCCGACCCAAAACGCCGGCAGCGCGCAAATCAACGACCATGGCCCGCTATCGGCGCCGCGCATTTCCAAAAACGTCTTGAGACGGACTTCCGGAAATGCTGTCGACAGATGGTCTTCCCAATCTTCCATGGTCGGCTTCTCGCCGGGCAGCACCGATAATTCTCCGCGCATAAAGTCGCGAAACGATAATCCCGCCGCATCGATATAACGCCCGCCCCGACGCACAAAATACATCGGCACATCCAGCAGGTAATCCGTATAGCGCTCAAATCCGAAGCCGTCTTCAAACACAAAATTCAACAGCCCGGTTCGGTCCGCGTCCGTATCGGTCCAGATATGCGCACGGTAGGACGCATAACCCGCAGCCCTGCCCTCAATCAGGCCGGAATTGGCAAACAGCGCGGTCGCAATCGGCTGCAACGCCAGCGAGGTGCGAAACTTCGCCGCCATATCCGCCTCGGAGGCGAAATCGAGATTAACCTGCACGGTGCAGGTGCGGTGCATCATGTCGAGGCCGAGTTCGCCTTTGGTTGGCATATAGCGGCGCATGATGTCGTAGCGCGACTTGGGCATATGCGGCATTTCCGCAAGCTTCCAGGTCGGCGCAAAGCCAACGCCCAAAAACGCAACCCCCAGCGGCTCGCAAATTTTCTTCACCGCATCAAGATGGCGGTGCACTTCGTCGCAAGTCTCGTGCACATTTTCCAGCGGCGCGCCGGAAAGCTCAAACTGTCCGCCCGGCTCCAGCGACACGCTGGCGCGCTCACCCTTCAGCCCGATCGGATGATCGCCCTCCATCATTAACGCCCAGCCGGTCTCTTGCGATAACGCTTCCAGTATCGCGCGGATGCCGCGCTCGCCGTCATAAGAGACAGGGCCCAATCCGGTCTCACAGAACACAAACTTTTCGTGCTCGGTGCCGATGCGCCATTGGTCTTTCGGCTTGCAGCCGGAGGCGAGGTACGCCGTCAGCTGATCTTTTGATTCTATTGTCGTAGCCAAAACTCTCTCCGATGCGGCCGCAGCGTGTCGAACCGCTCTATAGCGCAGGGCGCACGCCGCCAAGAGTTTTTGACATCACCAATTGGTGACTTCATGAACGCCGCCAGTCGCCTAATGCGGCCTGCCACAAAACCAAGGCGGCAAGCGCGGCTGTGTCGGCCCGTAAAATGCGGGGGCCGAGGGTTATTGGCGTGACAAACGCCATGGCGCGAATGCGGTTTCTTTCTGCAAAAGAAAATCCACCCTCCGGTCCGGTGAGTACCGCCCACTTATGAGTTTTGCTATTCGTTGTCTTTAGCGCTTCTAATGCAGGCGCCGCGCGGCCATGTCGCCCGCCCCATTCAGCGCCTTCGTCATCGCCCGCCTCATCGCAAAACACCAGCTGTTGTTCCGTAGGCCAATCATCTAGCATCCGTTCAAGCTTGACCGGCGCGGCCACTATGGGAACATCCATGCGCCCGCATTGCTCAGCGGCCTCAATCGCAATTGCTTCCAGCCGCTCGCAGTTTATTTTCGGCGCGGTGGTGCGCTCGGTGATCACCGGCAGAAACCTCGCAACACCGATTTCCGTCGCCTTCTGGATAATCATTTCCAGCGGCCCGCGTTTTACCGGCGCAAAGCACAGCGTCAGGTCGGGACCGGTTTCCTGCATCCGGGTTTGCGCCTTGACGGCGACCAGCCCGGCCTTCTTTTTCAGCGCCACAATCTCGCCGGCAAACTCGCCGTCGCGGCCGTTGAACAGGCGAAGCTCATCCCCCTCGCCCCGGCGCAGCACATTTTTAAGATAATGCGCCTGCGCCTGGCTAAGCGGCGCAGCGGTGTCGGTTTCGAGGGCGGCGGTTATGTAGAGGCGTGGGGTCATCGTAAGAACTGCGGAACTTTCATCTTGAGGATGCGCACTAAACCCTCTTCCATAAATTCAAAATCATCCGGAATCCCAAGAACAATTACACGCTTACCTTTTAGATGGCTTCGGAATTTTTTGGATAACTTATTTCTATGCACCTTTTCCATAACGAAGATTATATCCGCCCAATCGATCTGTTCCGTTGAAAGCGACACGCCCGCGTCAGGCGCCAATCCTGCTGAATCGCATTCAATGTCGTCCCAAGTTGAAAATACCTGTTCCGCCGTCGGGCTGCGAAGCCGGTTTTGAGTGCATATAAACAAAAGCTTCTGTGTCATTTAGCTGTTTGACCTTCCCCTAGCTTCTGGGTCAAGAATAGCGTCATGACCAACCCCGCCGCACCTGCTGACGCCGTTCCCGGCAATTGGGTCGATCGCGCGCCGATGCGTGCGCAGCCTTATCTGCGGCTGATGCGCGCTGACCGGCCGATTGGCGTGTGGCTGTTGTTGATCCCGTGCTTTTGGGGGCTGGCGCTGGCCGCAAGCGCCGGCCATGGCGGCGCCCGCCTGTTCTGGTATGCGGGCCTCTTGGCCATCGGCGCCTATGTGATGCGCGGCGCCGGCTGCGCCTATAACGACATTGTCGACCGGGATTTTGACGGGCGGGTCGAACGCACTGCGCTGCGCCCGATCCCCTCGGGACAGATTTCTTTGCGCCAAGCCTGGGCGTTTTTGATTGCGCTGTGCCTCGTCGGACTTCTTGTTCTCATCCAGTTCAACACCTTCGCCGTCTTTGTCGGGCTCGCCTCGCTTGGGCTGGTGGCGATCTATCCGTTTATGAAGCGCATCACCTATTGGCCGCAGGCCTGGCTCGGCCTTACCTTCAATTGGGGGGCGCTGGTCGGCTACGCGGCGGCGGCGGGGGCGCTGTCGCCCGGCGCCGTTGCGATTTACGCCGCCGGATTTTTCTGGACCCTTGGCTATGACACCATCTATGCGCATCAGGATAAGGAAGATGACGTGCTTATCGGCGTCAAGTCGACGGCGCTGCGCCTTGGCGCGGCAACGCCGCTTTGGCTCGCCGGTTTCTTCGCTACAACGCTGGCGCTGTTCGCCGCCGCCGGGCTTTTCAGTGGCGCGTCGTTTGTGTTCTTTGTGGCGCTGGCGCCGGCGGCCGCCCATTTTGTCTGGCAGATTAAAAAACTCGACATTAATGATGCTCACAATTGCTTGATGCTTTTCAAATCCAACCGTAACGCCGGGCTTTTGTTGTTGCTGGCGCCAATTTGTGAAGTGCTGGCGGGTATGTTGTGAAAGCGCCATTGCCTAGATTGCTCCCGGGTGGGCGTCGAGAGCGCCGGGCGAAAAAGTGGAATCCGGTTTTTCGCAAAAACCGGCGCGTAATAAAGAATCCATATTATCGGGCGATTCCGATTAATCGCTCGATGATATGGTAAAATCGGAACGGCAACATGACAAAAATAACGCGGCGGGCAATCAGCCTTGGACTTCTCGGCGGCCTCGCCGCCGCTGGCGGCGGCCAAGCGAAGGAGCGATGGATGACTAAAGGCAAAAGCCGCGCGAGCGATATTCGCGACTACGACAAATGGCAGCTTTCGGGAAAAGAATGGAAGGCCCGCCTGTCGCCGGAGGCTTATGCGGTGTTGCGCCGGGAGGCGACCGAACGTCCCGGTTCCAGCCCGCTCGACAATGAAAAACGCGACGGGATTTTCGCTTGCGCCGGCTGCGGCTTTGACCTTTTCAAATCCGAGCAAAAATTCGACAGCGGCACCGGCTGGCCGAGCTTTTTTGACTATATTCCCGGCGCGCTTGAAACCAAAAATGACTTCAGGATGATCATTCCGCGCACCGAATATCATTTCATTGCGCGCGCTGCGGCGGCCATCAGGGCCATCTGTTCAAAGACGGCCCGGCGCAAACCGGGCTGCGCTATTGCAATAATGGCGTCGCCCTGGCCTTCAAGCCGGCTTAATTCAGCGCGCGGCTCCGTCACCGCACCGGCTTTGCGGTTTCAAGCATTTTCAGACGCTGGTTCAGTTCCTCAATCAGCACCGCCTGGATCTCCACGGTCTCCACCAGGCGCTGCACCCACTTGCCCGTGGGCAGGCCACTGGCAGGGTCGAATGCCGCCTCATTCGGCATCGAGGTGAGGTGGCGCCTCTCACGCCAGTGCTTTGCGTAGCCGTCAAGTGTCAGCGGGTCTTCGGGCGTACCAATGCGGGCGCGGAATTTACGCATCGGTTCATGCGTTCGGGCAATCGTCTCCTCAGATTTGATGACGCGTTCTTGGCCGGTCTCTTCGTCGAACTCTTTTTCAGCAGGAATGATCCGGTCGGGGACCTTGCCGTCCCATTTCTGATCGTTGATAGCGCCATCCAACATCTGGTCGAATACATAACAGGTCAATAACGTGTTATCATCATAGACGTCTTGCGCATTGATTGTGCCTGCGCCCTTATCGCCGCCTGTCGGCGAGCCAAAAATAGCACCACCCCCTTGTACAGAAAACCTTGCTCCAGGGGATGATGTCCCTACACCAAAATTAAGATTAACCCAGCTATCAGTAACAGAAGACATTCGAATTTGTTCTGTTCCAGCATCATTATAGATACGAATAGCTCCATTATTAGTGGCGCCGGATAAGTCCGTTAGTTCAATTAAACGTCCCCCATCTGATGCAGTTAACCTGATCGTTCCATCAAATACATCTAAGGTTGCCGCAGGTGTATTTGTTCCGAGGCCAACACGCCCATTGTCCTTGTCGATAACAATCGCTTCAGTCCACGATGACCCATTGGCGCTGACTTTAACGTGAAAATCATCATCGCCGGTCAGGCCAAATTCTGCGCGGCCGGAAAAGCCGGTCTGGAACAAATGCGAGGCGGTGTCGCCGACCGCCTCTTTGTTGACCTTAACCTGGCTGTCGCCGGTTCCGCTCTCGGCGACATCAAGCGCATCGAAGAGGACTGCGTTTGACTTGACGGTGAGCTTGTTGGTCGCATCCGCCGTTGTGTTGACGCCGAACTTTGCGGCAGTCTCGCCGCCGCCGCCGGACACAGGGTTCCATGCCGCGCCGTCATAGATGATGAATTCGTCGGCGTCCGCGACCCAGGCGCTAAAGCCTTCAATAGCGGAAATTTGCGTCCAGCCGCCATCCTGATAGGCGGCGATGTTGTTCTGCGCGAATGTCGCCCACGCCGTCCCTGTTGGGATGGCGGGCAGAATATAGGCGTCGCCATCGCTGGGCGCGCCGGGCTCGGCGGCGACCGTCCGTGACAGGACGGTCTGCTGCACAAGCTGGTCAAGCCGCCGGAACGTCTCATTGACGGTGACATGTTTTTGCGCTTGGGCGGGCATAAGGTAGGAAAGCGATAGGCGGGGGGATTGGTCCATTTGGGCCTCCAAAAAATCCGGGAAGCCGGTAAAATGAGGGGCTGGCGCGCCATAAGGATGAGATTTGGCCGCAACGACTGATGATCGCCGAGGGGCCGGCTGCAGGCCTTATGGCGCGCACGTTAAACCTGAAACTGGCGAGGGGTTTTCAACTAGGCGCAGAAAAATGTTGCGTGCGGCGTTACATCGGGCGGGCTTTTCAAACCCGGCCGGATCAATTTATAGCCACCGCCTGTCATCAGCCTTGGCCGCCGAGCGGCCATCACCCAGACGAGGCCCCCTATGCAAGCCAGCACCCCCCAATCCGCCGATATCGATTTTGCCGTCGAGCTTGCCCAGGGCATGATTGAAAAGGCGTCGGGGTTTTTACCAAGCGCGGCCGGCGCGCTCATTGTTCTCATTATCGGGCTGTGGCTTGCCGGCTGGGTCAAGAAAATTTCCGTCCGGGCGATGAATAAAACCGGCAAGGTTGATGTGACGCTGGCCGGGTTTCTTTCAAGCCTTATCCATTACGGGCTGATCGCGCTCGTCCTGATCACCACGCTCGGCATATTCGGCGTGCCGACGACGAGCTTTGCCGCTCTCATCGGCGCGGCGGGGCTGGCGATTGGTCTGGCATTACAGGGAACGCTTGGCCATGTCGCCTCGGGCGTGATGATGCTCGGCTTTCGCCCCTTCGCGGTCGGCGACTTTGTCGAGGCGGCAGGCGTCGCCGGCACGGTCAAATCCATCGGCCTGTTCACCACCGAGGTTGCCACCCCCGACAACAAGATGGTCATCATCCCCAATGGCAAAATTTTCGACGACGTCATCACCAACTACGCCGGCTATACTACTCGCCGTATCGATTTCGTGTTTGGCGTTTCCTATAATGACGATCTCGACAAGGCGATGGATTTAATCCGCGCCGAAGTTGAGGGCGACGCCCGGGTCAAGCAAACGCCAGAGCCGGTAATCGCGGTCGATAATCTCGGCGATTCCTCAGTTGATATTGTCTGCCGCATCTGGGTCGAGGGCGGCGATTATTTCCCGGTGAAATGGGCGCTTACCAAAGCCATCAAAGAGCGCTTCGACGCGGCGGGCGTATCCATCCCCTATCCCACCCAGTCGATCTATATGGAAAGCGCCGCCTAAAGCTGCACTCAGCGCATTGCCGCAACGCTCTGCCGCAAATCCGTTGCCAGCGCTGGCGGCGGCATGCAGGACTGCCAGACGTTGGTAGCGTAAATCATAAAATAACGGCCGCAAAGGCCGCACTCAATGCAAAACGCCTGAAAGAAAAGGACCCACATTATGCTGAACGCATTCACTGCCCCGCTGCGCAGCCTCGCTATCGCCGGCGCCGCCGCCTTTACCGTCGCCATAGCGGCGCCGACAACGGCCCTTGCCCATGATGCAAATATATCCTTTGACGGATTTTCCTTTAACGATGATGAGGATTTGCTTGAACAGCTCATCGCGCTTGATGCGGACGATATTGAAGAACTGCGCGAAGAAATGGCCGACGCGCGAGTGGACATAAGAGATGCTATCGCCGAAATTGAGGAAGCCCGCGAAGAAGTGAAGTCAGCGCCGGGCGGCGCGGTCATCATGAAGGTTGCACTCACCACCGCCAGCGCCGTTGTGGAAACAACAACCAGCCGCGCGTTTAAAAAAGTAAAACGCGAGCTTGCCCGCGTTGAACGTGAGCTTGCTGACACGCGAGAAAGTGTTGGCGAGGCGGAGTTTGCCGAAACAACACTGGCGATTGATATGATAAGAGAAGAGCTTGCCGCGATCCAAACCTCGCTGGCAGAACTTACCGATGCAATGAAAGCCTAGAGCAAATCCGAGTTAACTTGAATCATGGATTTGCTCTAGATTCTTTGTTTGCCGCATTTCTATCGGAGTTGAAAGCGAATAGCTTTCAACGCGTCACACTTATCCGGAAATGCTCTAGCTTGACGCCGGCCTATTGATCGACCCTTCACACAACGCTATTGTCTGCACGCAAGGAAGGGCCGGTCATGGCAGACAACGACATCAAATCGCGTGACATCAAACCGCGTATCATCGGCAAAAGCGCGCGGCGCACTGTCCTCCGGCTTGTCATCTTCAGCATCGTTGTCGGCGCGGCTTTTTCGTTTGTCGGCCTGTCGCCGCAAGAATTCTGGCGCGGGATATTTCACACCGCCAAAGGCCTCGTTCTTTCGCTTGGCGAGAATGTCACGGAGGTTTTAGGAACGCTTGGGGCGTATTTATTTATCGGCGCCGCCATTGTCGTTCCTATATGGCTGATTGCGCGGCTTTTGTCTTCCCGAAAACAGCGCCGATAATTACTCCGCCGCGTTCGGGCGCATCAAAGCTTCCATTCTTGCAATATAAGCGATCCAGGCCTCGCGGCCGGTTTTTGTCAGATGGCAAATCGTCAACGGCCGGCGCCCGGAAAATTTCTTCTCCACACGGATGTAACCTGCCTCTTCCAGCTTACGGATATGCACCGACATATTGCCATCGGTGCCGCCAATGCGCGCCTTCAACTCATTAAAGTCCGCAGCGCCCGCCCCCGACAAAAACGCCATGATCGCCAACCGCGCGCGGCCATGAATGACGTCGTCAATTTCACGATAATCAAAGTCGGGTTGAGACGGCATGGCCTATATTATTTCACTCGGTTCGCGGCGCATTAAAATCAACCCTGGCAGCGCTGCGCAAGCCAAAGATCCAAGCCCGCCGACAAGCAATTGTTGCGGGCTATTGAGCAGGAACAGCGAGACAATGGCAACGCCCCAAGACAGGTAGGAAAAGTATCGCAGCCAGCCAAGACGGGCCGCTGTCGCGGTTGCAAAAAATGCAACGCCATATAGCCCAAATGCTACCGGGAACATCAGCGAGAAAAGAAAGTAAGGCGCCATGCCGGCATCGGTATAATTATCGTGAACCACCATCAGCGTGAACCAGAACAAGGTCATGAATATGCCGACCGCGAACCATACCGAGCTTGCCGTCTGGTTGCCGATGGTGAGCGCGCCAGGTTTGGCGCCGGCGCGCCTGCCGACCGTGAATGACAAGACCCAACCCGCCGCAATAGCAACAAGCCATGGTGCAAAAGAATCCGCGAGGCCGAGATTGATGGCGCTGGCATAGTCGACATAAATGAACAACGCTGTAAAACCGATCACCGCGCCCCAGATCAGAAAAAACCGTCCGCCGACAAGCGGCGCATTACGGCCCTCTTCGGCAAGCGAGCGCACATAAGCAAGCTCGCTTGCCAAATCCGCATCGCCATGGCCGCCATCTTTGTTGTCCTTAGCCTCACTCATAGCTCGCCTCCAGCAATTTCACTTTAAAATATAAAGTACTTTTGGCGTATTTCAAGGCGCCGCTCAGCGCGGCGTCCGAGCGAGGTTGAGCGGACTGGCGCTGGCGTTCTGGAAAATGCCTGGTTTTGAGGTCTTCAAGCTCAACCTGGAAGCGTGCCTCGCGCAGGAGTTCCTTTGCAAACCCATCATTATGCGGCAGCGGCGAGATGTGAATATTGGTATATTTCGGCAGGCCCGGCTGCTTGGTTTTATGATATTCGCTGCTGATTCCGTCGCGATATTCGATCGGCTGGACTTCTAACTCCAGCCCGGCAGCTTCAGAAAACCCGCCTTTGGCGCCAGCCGTCTCGTAATCGACGCCTTTCGGGTCAGGGCTTATATCAAGGCGACCGCGCGCGCCTTTCTTGCCCGTTAAAATAACCGGCGGTTGCGGAACTTGCGTCATTTTCTCGCCGGACGGCGCAGGTTTTTTTGGCGGGGTGCTTTTGTTTGCAGGCGGTTTTTTCTCGCCACTATTGTTCGGCGCGGTGCGTGTCGCGCCAGGCTTGGCGTGGGCGTATTTTTTCTTGGGCGGTCGTCCCTCTGTGATTATGCCGCCGCTGGCTGCAACGCCGGGCGACAAGCCATGCCAGGAATGTCGGCAAGCTGCGGTGTGTTTGTGGGCTGCCGCCTTCTTCATCGCGCCTTCCGCCGCCTTCGACGACGTTGATCCGTCGAGACCATAATCATAACGCGCCCTAAGCCGAAAATCGTAGCGACCGTAGCCGTCTCCGCGTCCGCCATATTTTGGCATGGCCTGACGGGCGTCTTGCAGCGCGTCGCCAGAAGCAGCGCCGTCAGATTGGGCGAGCGCCGGCGCGCCATTAACGGCGGCAAGGGCGAGAGCCAGAGCGATCGAAAGTTTTGCTGCGCGACGGGCCATCATATCTCTCCAATGAGCTGGCCCTATAGACGGGCCTTGGCTGTGTGTTGGACAAACCGTAGCCCTGCCTATGCGATCAGGCTGTGACCGGGCGCACAGGCGCGCGCACTATTTGTGAAACCCGGAAAACGCTTGGCGCGCTTTATCTGGCGTTAGTTTGTCGCCTCAGCCGTGAGCGGAATGATCTGCACAGGCTCGCCCTTGGCGAGGTCATAGATCACAATCATCGACCCGCTCTCACCGTCAATGCGCACCGCAAGGCGGTCGCCGTCTAGCGACATCGCGCCGGCGCTGGCGCCTTTGGGAATGACAATCGCCGCCGATGCCGGCAAGGATGCCTCTATCGGCGCGACCGCCTGTTGGCCGGTAAGCGCCGGTTGGTCCAGCGCAACGCTCGCCGGCGCTGAATTTGCAGCCGGGGCTTTCGCGCTGCGGTCCTTATCCGGGCTGCCGAAGATGCTGATAATCGTCATCACCACGATCAGAAACACAAACGGCATGGTGACAATCGCGATCAGAAGGTTCTTTGTGCCGATCATTGCCCCCACGCCGCCGGCGCTCGGCGGCGCCTCGGTAAAATCGAGGGTGTCTTTCTCAGCGCGGGCCTTGTCAGCCATTCCCAGTTTCACGTCTTGCAACTCCCTAATCGACATTTGCCGTTGGCGCGGCTACAGCCTGCTTATGACAAGCGATGACGCAGCCCTCAACCCCGAAAACACCGTGTCCGATACCGGTGAAGCGGTCTATTCTTGCCTTGTTGAGGCCGATCATGCCGGTGCAAGGCTTGATAAATGGTTGTCAGAATGTATCGAACCCATCACCCGCACGCGCATTAAGGCGCTGATTGAGGCCGGGGCGCTGACCCGCGACGGCGCCGTCATCACCGATCCGTCGTCAAAGCTGCGCGAAGGCGAGCGCTACCTCCTGGCCGTGCCGACGGTCGCCGATCCGGAGCCAGAGGGCGAGGACATCCCGCTCGACGTGGTCTTTGAAGACGCCGACCTCATCGTCGTTAACAAACCGGCGGGGCTGGTGGTCCACCCCGCCGCCGGCAACTGGTCCGGGACACTGGTCAACGCGCTGATCTATCATTGCGGCGACAGCCTGTCCGGCATTGGCGGCGTGGCGCGGCCGGGGATTGTCCACCGCATCGACAAGGACACGTCCGGATTGCTAGTCGTCGCCAAGAATGACGCCGCGCATCAGAGCCTGACGGCGGCTTTTTCCGTACACGAAATAAATCGGCTCTATCAGGCGATTACGTTCGGGGCGCCGCGCCCTGGCGCCGGAACCATCGACGCGGCGCTGGCCCGCGCGCTGCATGACCGTAAAAAAATGGCGGTGGTCGATGAGCGCACGCATTTTAATCCGCGCCATGCCGTCACCCATTATAAGCTCACCGAAAGTTATGGCCGCGGGCGCGCCAAGCTGAAAGGCGACGCGCTTGCCTCGCTAATCGAATGTCAGCTTGAGACCGGGCGCACCCACCAAATCCGCGTGCATCTAGCCCATATTGGCCACCCGCTGATCGGCGATCCGCTCTATGGCCGCCGCCCCGGCCTTGCCGGGCTCCGACCCATCGATGACGCCGCCGATCATGCGATTGCCATTCTCGCCAAATTCCGCCGCCAGGCGTTGCATGCAAAACTGCTGGGCTTTACGCACCCGATAACCGGCGAGAGCTTACGCTTTGAAGTCGAGGCGCCGGAAGATTTTCAACAGCTGCGCAGCGCCTTCGCGGCGCTTTAACAGAGCAAAAAAGAAACGCCGAGGCGCTTTCATCGGCGCGTCAGGGCCGCTAGGCTCACTTGTAACAATAAGGGGATTGCCATGCACCGCCGGATCGGTTTTAAATTTTTCGCACTTACGCTACCCGCCCTCGCCCTGCTCGCCTGCTCACCGGCGGAGGACCGCGCCGATGAGCCGCAAGCTCAAGCCGCAGATTACACGCCGCATGGTTTGCTCGCAAAACCGCTGCCGGAAATCGCCGCCGCGTTGCAATCAGGCGAGGTCACATCCGAGGCGTTGGTCGGAGATTATCTGAAACGCATTGATGAGATCGACCGGGCGGGGCCAACCTTGCAAAGCATTCTCGCGCTTAACCCCGATGCGCTGGAAGAGGCCCGTGCGCTTGACGCAAAACGCGCCGCCGGCGAGGTGCTCGGGGCCCTCCACGGCATTCCCGTTCTGCTTAAGGACAATATTGAGACCAAAGACAATATCGCCACCACCGCCGGAGCGCTGGCGTTGAAAGACAATATCACGGGCCGCGACTCCCCGCTCGCAGCGGGCCTGCGTGAGGCGGGCGCGATTATTCTCGGCAAAACCAATCTTAGTCAGTGGGCGAACTTTCGCTCCAACAATTCCATGAGCGGCTGGTCGGCGCTTGGCGGTCAGGTCCGCAACCCGCATATGCTGGATCGCAATCCGTGCGGGTCAAGCTCTGGCACGGGGGCCGCCATCGCCGCTTCGCTCGCCGCTGGCGGCGTCGGCACCGAAACCAACGGCTCAGTCATCTGCCCGTCCAATGTCAACGGCGTTGTCGGCTTTAAGCCGACTGTCGGCCTTGTCCCACAGCAATATATCGTGCCGATTTCATCGTCGC
Source organism: Alphaproteobacteria bacterium (assembly GCA_013151255.1). Classification (GTDB taxonomy): domain Bacteria; phylum Pseudomonadota; class Alphaproteobacteria; order Caulobacterales; family Parvularculaceae; genus Hyphococcus. The sequence goes on along the minus strand of JAADIQ010000043.1, from coordinate 35,275 downwards.
AGGATACTGCCGGGCCGATGACTAAAACCGTTACGGGCGCGGCGATGATGCTGAACGCCATGGCCTCGGGCGCGGCGAAGACCGACTATGTGGCAGCGCTTGATGCAGACGCGCTGAGCGGCGCCCGCATTGGCGTTTTGCGTTATGCGCAAGGCTCCAACACCGCCATCATTACCCATTTCAACTCCGCGCTGGCGGATCTGGAGGCGGCGGGCGCGATCCTCGTAGAGATTACGGAATTCGATCAGCAGAACGAGCAATATTGGAACGACGCTTACGCGGTTTTAGAATTTGAATTCAAAGCCACCATCAATGACTATCTCGCCGACGCCGCGCCGGCCGTGACCACGAGAACGCTGGAACAGTTGATCGCGTTTAATGAAGCCAACGCCGATATCGAGCTGGCGCTGTTCGACCAGAGTATTTTTGTCGAATCCGAGGCCAAGGCCGGTCTGGAGGATCCCGACTATATCGCCGCGCTCACGCGTATTCAGTCCGCCAGCCGTGAGAACGGCATTGATGCGCTGCTCGCCCAAAATCAGGTCGATATCCTGGTGGCGCCATCCGGCCCGGTCGCGCCGCGCATCGACCCGATCAATGGCGACATCTGGCCGGACTGGGCCGGCGCCGGCGGGCTTGCGGCAATTGCCGGCTATCCGCATTTAACCGTCCCCATGGGAACCGTTCACGGCGTGCCGGTCGGGTTTTCGTTCATTGGCGCAAAAGATACCGACGCGATGGTGCTTTCTTATGGCTATGCTTATGAGCAAAAAACCCACCACCGCGCCGAGCCGCAATATTTAAAAGACGCCGAAGCCCGCGAGGAAATCGCGTCGGCGATGCAGGCGAAGTGAAGGGCTGAAGCGTCTCAGATCTAGCGTTACTCGTCTGCGACACACCAATTGGTATTGAGCGTGCAGAGCTGCGCCATCAGGGCGGCGTATTTCTCGCGCAGGCGGTCGGCTTGCGGCGTAGGCGTCATGATCACCATATAGCCATGCGGGCCGGTGTCTTCGCCGCCATGATTGAGCGCATAAGGCAAGCCATTCATCGGATTGTCATTGCCGATCTGGCCGCCGGATATGTATGGCGCATAGGGCATTAAATGCGGCATGCTGACAGTCATGAGCGCGCCCGACGTTTCCGCCGCCATATAGGCCCGGTGGATTGGCGCCAGCATGTAAGAAATGCCGCCTTTATCCGGCGCCTTGTAGGTTCCGTCTTCAAAGCTTGCGCGCAGCCTGGCTTTTGCTTTTGCCGGCGCAACGCCTGTCGCGCGCATTTGCGCGATATCAAAATATGTCTGCATGTGCTCGCTAACGCCAACATTGTCGAATGCGAGCGGGATGAGTTGGTCCGCCGGATAGTCATAGTCCCAATCGGCGGCGACAAAGCGGGTGCTGGCTCGCGCGACAAACGTCGCAAAACCGTTGCTTCCCTGGCGATGGATTTCGTATCCGCGCGATGGGTTGAGGACATAAATCGCCGCTTCGTCCTGCAAATGTTCCGGTAAGGCGCTGAGCGCCAGTTCGATTTCCAATGCCTGCGGCAGCGGCGTCATGTCCTCCGCATGGGAAGCGCCCGCCATGGCGACCGTCGAAACCAGCAACAGGGCCGCAAAGCGGCTGCATTGGGTGTTAGGTCGGTTTTTCATTATTGTTTCCTCTCCTGTGAGATTGATTTCACGCCGCCCAATGCGGCGGCAAAGTATTGTTGACGCCCGGCAACGCAGAAACAGCCGCCTTCCAGGCTTCCAGTCGGGGGTATCGTGACGAGGGTTCCTCAAAACCAAGCGACGCCATAATTTCTGGCTTGGTTTCAACGCCGCGCTCTACGAGGCAAATTTCCGGATACGCCACCGCATCCGCCGCACCCGGACGGGCGCCAGCTAGAAACGATCCGTTCGCCAATTGGTTTTCAAGCCATGCACATTCCGCATGCATCGCATCGGCGCCATTTTTTAACGCGTCATAGTCGGCAGCCCCCGGTGATGGCGGATTTTCCGAAAAAACCCTTGAGAGCAATTCATGATTGGCGTCGCGCAAATAATCGCACGCCTGCATGGTCAACTGCCAGATCCGCGCCGCCTCGTCCGGCGTTTCGCCAAACAACGGCTGCTCGCGATAAGCCCGGTCAAGCCAGGCGAGGCAACCGATAGAATCGCTGATGACAACGCCGTTCGCCTCAAGAACCGGCACGGTTCCGCGCGGGTTCAACTTTAAAAACTCTGGCGATTTATGGTCCTGCCTGGAGGCTTGCAGATAATTGACGTCCCAGCGCAAGCCTTTGAAGGCCAAGCCCAACAATACCCGCCACCCCCTCGGCGCACCGCTAATGGTGTGTACAGTTAATGTCATGAAGTTCCGCCATGGGTTGGTGTTTGAAGTTGCCCAAAGCCTAGCGGGGTAGTATCTTTACGCAAGAAGGCAGTTTTTTGGTACGTAGTACGAAAATTGATACTATTGTTAAAAACCTTGCCTCCAGGGAGTGCAGATGACCAAATCCAGAGCTCAAACCACACAAAAAAAGCAACAAGCATCGAGCACGCCGCAAGGGCCCTGCCCGATGCCCAGCATTGCCCGACTAATCGGCGGCAAGTGGAAGCTTATCATTCTTCAAATACTGATATTTAATGGCACAAAGCGGTTTAATGAATTACGCCGCTCTATCGACGGTATTACTCAAACAATGCTTACCAATCAGTTGCGGGCGCTTGAAGCCGACGGACTGATTGCACGGCGGATCTATCCTGAAGTGCCGCCGCGGGTGGAATATTCAGCCACAGCGCGGGCCATGGACCTACAAGACATGTTCCTGGCAATGCATAAATGGTGGGTGGACGGCGAAAAGGGCGGCGACAACCCCTAATTGACGGGCCGACGGGTCACTCTCCCCTCACGCATTCTTGCCTGCCCGCGAGCGCCATTTGATTGTATTTTCGCCTTAATTTAGGTGATAAATGGGCCTCGAAAGCAACAATTTTTGGGCAAGGTCTTGGGACCGCCCGGTTGGCTTCCTATATATTGAGGGAACGCGCCGCAAAGAGCGTATTTATTAGGGGCCTTCCCAACCGACAGATGGCCAACCGACAGATGGCCAACTGACCCGTGGCCAACCGAGCCAATGATTTTTGCTTCGCCGTGAAGGAGAAACGCGCCGATGTCTAACGCTTTGACCACCACCGCCAGCGCCTTAACGCCGGAAGCCAGCCTTTCGCGTTATCTCGCCGAGATTCGCAAATTTCCGATGCTGGAAAAGCAGCAGGAATATATGCTCGCCAAGCGCTTTGCCGAACATGAAGATGCCGATGCAGCCCAGCAGCTGATCACCAGCCATTTGCGGCTGGTGGCCAAAATCGCCATGGGCTATCGCGGCTATGGTTTGCCGATTGGCGAGGTAATTTCCGAAGGCAATGTCGGCCTGATGCAAGCGGTCAGACGCTTCGATCCTGAGAAGGGTTTTCGCCTGGCGACTTATGCGATGTGGTGGATCCGCGCTTCTATCCAGGAATATATCCTGCGCTCATGGTCGCTGGTGAAAATCGGCACCACGGCCGCGCAGAAAAAACTGTTCTTCAACCTGCGCAAAATTAAAGGCCAAATCGACGCTGTCGATGAGGGGGATATGCGCCATGAACAGGTCGAGCATATCGCCACCAAGCTCGGCGTCACCAATGACGAAGTGATTTCCATGAACCGGCGGATGTCCGGCGGCGAGGCCTCGCTTAATGCGCCGATGTCAAAAGATTCTGACGGCGGCGGCGAATGGCAGGACTGGCTGGTTGATGAAAACGCCGTCAATCCGGAAGCCAAGCTTGCCAAGGACGATGAATATGACATGCGCATGGGCCTGCTCGAACGCGCGCTCGCAACCCTTAATGAACGCGAGCAGCACATCCTCACCGAGCGGCGGCTGAAAGATAAGCCGTCCACACTGGAAGAGCTCTCGCAAGTCTACAACGTCTCGCGCGAGCGCGTCCGCCAGATTGAAGTGCGCGCGTTTGAAAAGCTGCAAAAAGCGATGAAGCGCATGGACCGCGAAGCGCGCCAACCGCAAGACTTCGAAGAGGTCGACGCGTAGATTTCACGAAAAGTTCCGGCTTGTCTTCGGGCTTGGCGCTACATCAACCCTGATAGCTGCAACACGCGTTGCGCCGGGCGGCGCTTCAATCCGGCTTACTTTGTCACAATCGTAACACGCACAATGCGTTCGGCTGCGGCACCATCTATCGGCATGACAGTAATCGCGGGCGCCGGAGCGCCAAGGCCGATCAGCGCATTCTTGACAACGCTGGCGCGGCGCGCGGCAAGAGCGCGATTTTGCGGCCCATCTCCGCCGCCGCCCACAGCAATCGTGATGGCGTCAATATCGTACCCCGATACGGTATTGAACAAGTCTGAAAGCACGCCATAAGCATCGCTCGAAAGATTTGCCTTGCCGGCGGCGAATGACACCTCGCTTACGAATTCCGTTGGCGCTGGCGAGGGGCATCCATCTGTGAGCGGAACGAGTGAACCATCCGCGCATTGTTTCAACGCCGGCGCCGGGGCTGAGCGATCCCGCCGAGACATTCTCGCGCCCATGGGAACGTCAAACCAAAGACGCGCGCTATAACCGCTATAGCCGCTAGCGCCAATGCCGTCATAAGCCCCGGACATGCGCAAGCCATAGCCGTTTTTAAATGCAATAAGCACTGCGCCCTCAATACGCGCCCGGAACTTTTCGGCGGACACCGACCACCCTGGAATGGAAAGACCTGACGGTGTTTCAAAGTCCCAGACGCCGGCAAGCGTCAATTGCGGCTCGATTAAAATACCCGATTGCGTCACATAGCGATAAGCAACTTCCGGCTCAATCGCCGCCCGTCCAAGCGCAACAGTCTGGCCGCCAATAAATGCGCCCGTTGTACTGGCAAACCCTTCCTGACGCTCTTCAATATAAGCAATCGATGCCGTTGGCGTCACGCGCCAATTGCCGAATTGCCGGTTGCCGGTTAACGCCCCGCGCATCAGCCAGCGCGACGTTTCAAATTCGTCGCCACTGATAAACCCGTCAATGGATAAATCGTTGCTGGACCGCCCCCAAGCCACACGCGCGTCAAAGAAAAGATTTTTGTCGAGCTTTGCAGACAGGTAAGGCCCCGCCATCCAGCCATTGCCGTCAATAGTCTCGCCAAGCCCCTCGGATCGCTCGCTTGCCCAGTCTAGCTGACCGAGGACGCCGATCAGCAAATTGTCGGTCAGAAGGTAATCCGTTCCAAGATAGACAACACCAAAATCACCGTCTACATCAGCGCCATTGTTACCGTTATAGGCCGAATAGCGGCCCTCGATCCAAACATCTAAATCATTGACCCAGGCCTCGCCTGTCGACATAGCAAACTTTGCATCGACGCCGTTTGCGTCGGCCTGAATGCGAATATCGGCCGCATCACTCCAGAGCAGGCCCGGATTTTTTCGAACAATACGGGCGCGATCGGGTTGCTCATTGAGCAAAGCGCTTGCGCGCCGATAGAGAAAATTACGAATCGTGTGTGACGCGACCTCAACGACCTCCGCCTCACTTGGCGGCGTATCCACAGAGCTGTTGGTGAACGTGCAGATAACCGTTTCGCCGGCGTCAAGGTCAATCGCAACTTCACCGCCGTTCACATCGATGAGCGAGCCGCCATCGCTGTCGCCAGTGCAGACGATGCCGGAAAGATCGAATTCAGGCGAAAGCGCCTCGGAAACGACATAAGTTCCGGCAAAAATATTACTAAAGCTTGCCGAACCCGGTTCCCCGCTAACCGAGATTGTAAAATTTCCAAGGTCGCCCGCAAAATTGAAATCTCCATCAACATCACTAGCTTTCGTTATAACGATTGTCCCTTGTGCGGGCGCGCATGATACCGAGAGTGTTGCAAAAAAATCGCCGGCAACCGTATCCATTTCCAGATTGAAATCCCGCGAGCCTGAAGCCGGAATTGAATAATCTGTAGAGGCCTCAACTGACGTATTGAGAATGGCGATGCTATCGGTTGTGTCATCCGCAGTGGCGGAGTTGACGCCGCCGCCGCCAGCGGACAAGGCAAAAGTCAATACTTCGCCAGCTGTAAAATCAGCGGTGAACGGGCTCGATGTTAGCGCCACCCCGGTTGGTAAGGAGAAATCATAATCACCAGCATTAGCGGCCGTGCAACCAGCCGAGGGAGATGTCGCCTGCGCCGCGGCTTGCTGTGCGCCAAGGAGGAGTGCGGCGGCGGCGCCAGATAAAAACAATTTTCCAAAGCGCGTGACGAACGCTAAACTTATCCCGAACATTATTATCCCCGCTATCCCCGATACTTAACTTATATAAAAGTTTCCTTCTAGGCAATCCACTGCCGTACCCAGAGCGAGAGGCGATGTCCGCCGCGCGCCGGACGAAATTTGGGCCCAGCTTGAAATCAAGTTACAGCAATCACGCCTGGACTTTTTAAGAACCGCTAAGCGGCGTCACCGAGTGACGGTTAAAAAGTAATCCGCATACGCTGGCGTGAAAAAAGTCGACGCGTAAGGCGATCCCGCCTTAGCCGTCCACAAAGCCCGTGATAATCTCATAGGCTTTGCGCGTCTCTTCAAGCTCGGGGAAGTGCCCGGCACTGTCCAGCTCAACAAGTTGAACATTTGCGCCGATATTTTTCGCGCGTGTCGACGCGGCCGTATTGTGCGAACGGTCCGCCTTGCCCCAGATGACCAATGCCGGCTGCTCGATTTTGCCGACAGGCGAGGCGCCGCTTGACAGGTAGCTCTGATAGGCGCTGGCCAACGCCCAGCCGGCGCCGTGGCTCAATGTCTCCTCGGCGCAGCACGAAAACGGCTCAACCTTATCGCGATTGCCGACCGATAAATCGAACCACATTGGCGCGCGCGCTTTGGCGAGCCGGCGCATGGCGATCTGGCCGAGAAAGGGTTTGGCGAGAATACGTTTCGGGTCGCGTGCGGTTTTCCAATTCAAGAAGCCTTCCCAATCGGTCGTCTGCATCAGCGCAAGCTTTGACACCAGCTCCGGACGGCGCGCGGCAATGTCGATGGCGGCGAGACCGACGACGCAGGAAAACGCTAAGATCGCGCCCGGCCCCGCCACCGCCTCGCAAAACTCAGCAAGACCATCATTCGTTTCCCTAAACCCGAATGTGTAAGATGCGCGCGCGGCGGAAAAACCCATCCCCGGCAACTCAACCACAATCACCCGGAAGCGCGCGGCGAACACATCCAGAAACTCATCATAAAGCTCTAACGTCACCGGCGGGTCGGCGGTGAAAACAATTGCCGGCCCGGCGCCGCGCTCACGATAGCGGTATTGAACCTTGCCGGTATCGAAAAACTGGATGTCGTCGCGGGTCTTTGACGCCCAGCCTGTGCGAAATTCAACGGCGCGCTTTTTGGCGCCCCATGTATCAAGGCGGGTCGCCAGCTTTGCTAATTTGGACACTGTAAATGCTCCGTATCGTATGTATCCATTGGATACATACGATACGGAGGAAGTCAAGGGCGCACCGCAGCGGCGCCCTACACGCGTCAGGTTCAGGTTTTTAGCGCAGCTACCAGACGGCGCGCCGCCAGGTCGAAAAACCCGCGGCGTTCTTCTGGTTTCAGCTTGATGCGGTTCAACACCGCTTGCGTGATCACGCCTTGCAGCCCACCCCAGAAGATAGCGGCGGCGGCATGCTTGTCGCTGACGCCAAACACGCCGCTGTCAACGCCCTCATTGATCGGCCTAACAATAAGCCGCCAATTGCGACGAAGCGCGGCTTCAAGCTCGACAAAGCCGCCCGCCTGATTGATGCGCGGCCCGGTCATGGCGAGAAACATATTCGGTTCGTCATGCGCAAAATCAGCATAAGCCTTGGCAATGGCAATAAGCTGTTCTTCCGGCGGCGTCGCTTTGCCAATGACAGCGCTCAGCCGTTCTTCAAGGCGTTGATAGCCTTGCGCCAGCGCGGCGGCGACCAGCGCGTCTTTGTCGGGAAAATGCTGATAGGCGGCGCGGTGCGCCACACCCGCCGCGCGCGACAGCGCGCGCACGCTAATCGTCTCAACACCGGCGCTTGCGATCTCTTCATCCGCCAGCGCGACGAGCGTCGAGCGAAGGTCTCCATGATGATAGGCGCGCGCTTTACCCATACGGTTTTTTGCCCTTTAGCCCGCGCATAAGCAACCGGGCCGGCATCGCTCATTGTGTCTGATCGCTGCAATCGGCTAGACTAAACGCTTAGCGATACTTCATGGAGCGCCAATATGCCCGATACGCCTTACAATCCAAACCGCCGAACATTGCTGGCCGGCGCCTCGGCGCTTGCCGCAGCCGCAGCAGCGCCCAACGCAACAGCGCAGGACGCCGCCGCCGTTCCTGACTTTTCCGGCAAATCAGTTCTCATCACCGGAACAAGTTCCGGCTTCGGTCGATTAACGGCGCTTCACCTGGCGCGCCTTGGCGCCAAAGTCATCGCGTCCATGCGCAATCTTGACCACGGTAACCGGCCGGAAGCCAAGGAGCTGATGCAAATCGCGGCGGCGGAAAAGCTTGACCTGTCAGTGGTTGAAATCGACGTCACAAATGACGACCAGGTAGCTAGCGGCGTCGCCGCAGCCGAAGGCATCGCCGGCAGCGCGATAGATGTGCTCGTCAACAATGCCGGCATCGGCATGGCCGGCCCGGTCGAGATTAACGACATGGACGCAACGCATCTGATGTTCGAGACTAACCTGTTTGGCTATCTGCGGATGGCGCGCGCGGTGTTGCCAGCGATGCGCGAGAAAAATGAAGGCCAGATATTCAACGTCTCCTCACAGCTTGGCCGCATCCTGTTGCCCAATATCGGCATGTATTGCGCCACCAAATTCGCCATTGAGGCGATGTTTGAGACGATGGCCTATGAGCTGGCGCCCTTCGGCGTTGAGATCACGATTATCCAGCCGGGCGGCTATCCAACGAAAATCTGGGACAATGGACGGCGCTATGTCAGTGAACTGATGGAACGTGCCGACGATGAACGAAAAGACGCCTATGGCGGCCACATTCAAATGGCGCAAGGATTACTCGCTGGCGGCGGCTCTACCGACCCGATGGACGTTCCCCGCGCCATCGCCGAGATTATCGCCCTGCCCGCCGGCAAGCGCCCGTTGCGCCGGCCAGTGCACCCGAACACCGCCGCGACAGACGCCGCAAACACCGCGATGGCGCAAATTCAAGCCAGCGTTCTTGGCGGCGGCGTCTATAAAAATTGGCATGATGCTGTGGCGGATTAAGAGCGCAAGAACCGGGCGGCGAACAAACTTAAAAACACTTATATCTGGATTTAACCAATCACGGAGATAAAATGATTACCTGTTATCTGCGCTATGTGCTCGATCCTCACAAAATTAAGGAATTTGAGCATTACGGAAAGTTGTGGATTCCCCTTGTAGAAAAATTTGGCGGCGTGCATCACGGATATTTCCTGCCCCATGAGGGCGCAAATAATATCGCCTATGCGCTGTTTTCCTTCCCGAGCCTGGCCGATTATGAAACCTACCGGGCAAAGGCAGCTGACGATCCCGATTGTCAGGCGGCGATGGAATATTATGAGGAAACCAGATGTTTCTTGAGCTTTGAACGCTCTTTCATGCGGCCTGTATTTGAGGGGGTATAAGATGGAGGTTGAGCAGGGCGATAAGATGGGCGCGCGTTCTTTTTTGCAAGGCGAGATTTGGGATGAAACAAGCAGTGCACTCCGGGTCTCCGCCACAACACGAGTGAAGTCGTTGGAGCCAGACACATGAGCCGATCCTCGCATAGTGAAAAAACTGAGCGCTTCCGTGCGCTGCATAGACAGGGCGCGCCTTTCGTTATCCCAAATCCGTGGGACATCGGCTCGGCGCGGATTTTGGAAGGGCTCAGCTTCAAGGCGCTGGCGACAACCAGCTCCGGTTTTGCGTTGACCAAGGGCCGGCGCGATTATGGCGTCACCCGCGATGAAGCGCTCGGCCATTGCCGCGACATTGCCGGTGCAGTTGATATTCCGGTTACGGCCGATCTCGAAAACGGGTTTGGCGCGCGCCCCGAAGACGCGGCTGAAACTATTCGCCTGGCCGCACAAACGCCACTTTGCGGCGGGTCAATTGAAGATGCAACCGGTGATGCGGATGGGCCAGTGTTTGACCAGTCGCTTGCCATCGAGCGCATCGCCGCGGCGGCGGAGGCCGCGCGCGCGGCGCCAAACGGATTTGTCCTCACCGCCCGCGCGGAAGCGTTTCTCTACGGACGCGGCGCTCTTGATGAAATCATCACCCGGCTCAACCGGTTCGCCGATGCCGGCGCCGATATTTTATTTGCGCCGGGTCTGCCGGATATGGATGCGGTGCGCGCGGTTTGCAGCGGAGTTTCAAAACCGGTCAATGTCTTGATTATCGGCAAACTGACACAACACAGCGTCGCGGAATTTGCCGATGCCGGCGCGGCGAGGCTTTCAATCGGCGGCGGCCTCGCCTGGTCGGCCTATGGAACACTGGCGGACGCCGCGAGAATATTAAATGACGGAAGCTTTGGCGCGCTCAGCGCCAATAGCGATGGCGCCAAGACCGTCGCCCGGTTTCTGCCAGAGTAGCGGTCTCGCTTTTCTGTGGTTTTTATCCCGATTAAATCTGCTACACCGGCGCCAACACCTTTCACGCCGGAAAGATATTGATGACGACCCCTAGCCTTGCAAACCAGAACCGCATAGCGGCTGGCGGCAAAGCCGCCTGGAAGCGCGAATTTTTTGCGCTGATGGCGATCGGCTTGCCTATGGCGCTAACGCAGCTGATCCAGTTTTCAATCAACACGGTCGACATTTTGATGATCGGCCGGCTCGGACCGGAGCCGCTTGCCGGCGCGGCGCTCGGCCTGGTCATGTATTATGTCTTGTTCCTCACCGGCCTCGGCCCGGCGATGGCGGTCGCGCCAATGGTCTCACAGGCAATCGGGGCCGATGAAAATGATACTCGCGACAGCCGCCGTTCGGTACGGATGGGCCTATGGGCGGTCGGCATCGGCGCGCCGGCCGTCTCAGTGATATTTTTCTTTACGGAAGATATCGCCCTCGCCCTCGGCCAGCCGGCGGTGATCGCGCGCCTTGCCGAGCCCTATGTGCTGGCGCTGGCGCCGGGGCTGCCTTTTGCACTCGGCATTATTGTCCTGCGTAATTTTCTGGCGGCAATCGGGCGCACGCGCGCGCCGCTGATACTCATTATCCTGACGACTTTCCTCAATGCCTTTCTCAATTACCTTCTAATCTACGGCCATTGGGGCTTTCCGCAACTTGGCCTGGTCGGCGCTGGCATCGCCTCATCGATTTCCCACGCGGCAGGTTTCCTGGCGCTTGTGGTTTACATCAACATTGAACACCGCAGCTGCAAGTTTGAGTTGTTCCACCGCTTCTTCGCCCCGGACTGGGAGCGGCTGAAAGAGGTCATGCGGCTCGGCTGGCCCATTGGCGTCACTATCGGTTTTGAAGCGATGCTGTTTAACGCCTGCATCTTTCTGGTGGGGCGTATTGGCGTCAATGAGGTCGCCGCCTATCAGGTTGCGCTAAACGTGGTTGCACTGGCGTTCATGATGCCGCTCGGGCTTTCCATGGCCGGCGGCGTGCGCGTCGGGCTGATGGCGGGCGCGGGCGACGCAAGCGGGGTGCGGCGCGCGGCGGCGATATCAATCCTTAGCAGCATCGGCCTGATTATGCTGTTCGCCGTCCCGGTGATACTGGCGCCGCATTTCGTCGCCGGCCTCTATCTTAACGCCGACAATCCGGCCAATGCGGTGGTCCTGGCGCTGGCCGCATCGTTCTTGCCGATTGCCGCGGCTTTTGCGCTGTTTGACGCGATACAAGTTTCAGCCGCACAAGCGCTGCGCGGCATGAAAGATGTACGTATACCGATGATAATCACCGGGGTCAGCTATTGGGCGATAGGGTTTCCCATCGCTGCATGGCTCGGCCTGTCAACACCGCTCGGCGCGGTTGGCGTCTGGTACGGACTACTCGTCAGCCTCGCCGCCGCCGCCGTGATGCTTGGCGCAAGGTTATGGGCGGTGACGCGAGGCAACATGTATGCACGCGAATAGTTCTAACGTATTTAAAGAACTATTTTATCGGCGCGAACGGTTCGCCAGGACCAAAATAGTCCCCAGGCCATAAACACCAGCCCTGTGACAACCAGAGATGCTGCAAGCGCAGGGTCCGTTGACTGAATCGCCTCGCCATAACCCCCAAGCGCCGCCAGGCCAACGACATCGCCAAAGAAATGTAATATTACGCCCGGCACAATACTGCCGCTTCTAAGCGTCACCGCAGCGAAAACGGCGCCCACACCCATTGCCGATATGATCTGGGCGCCAACAGTCACCGGATCGCCGCCCTCAAACAGATTTAGAATATGCAACAGGCCAAAAGCCAGCGACGAAATGATAACGGCTGTCATTGGCTTGAACGAGCGCATCATACCGCGAAGTATAAATCCACGGAAAAGCGTTTCCTCATTAACCGCTACAAACAGCGAGATGGCGCCCCAAACAATTAGCTTTTCAGGCGCCGCTGATATCCCTTCGATCGCCACACCAAGCGGGCCCAAAACCGCTAGCCAGAGGGGGCCAGCAACCCAAATCCATGAATATTTTTGCGGCATGCGCCAACCGCCAACAACTGTCTTTCTGGCTAGCAACGTGAAGCTGACGACCAGGACAAACAAAACCGCCTCATAGGCGAGCAAATCCACATCCATATCGTTGATATGCGGTGCGAATTTTCGGTACAGGGCGTCAAAAACAAATGCAAACGCTAATGGCAAGACAAGCCAGGTCAGGTCGAAAACCCAAAATTTTATACCTTTCGGCGCATGGTCATCACATCTCATTGTTGTACTTCCTATTCTTGTTACAGCCTATATATGGACATGAATTCACCTTCACATTTAACGGCGCCTGTCTCACGTTCCGGCCCTCAACCCAGCAATTTGCAAGCAATATTCCATTAGAACATTCGCTTTTGGGCTTGATCCGAACGCCAAATCATCATAGATGCGAATATGAATTCATGTTCCTAATAATCAAGGATGCGCAATGAGTCAAGGAGAAAAACCCGCCTATCAGGACCGCTCACGGCGGACACGCGAGAAGATCGTCTCTGCACTTGACGAGGCGCTTAAGGAAAAGCCGTTTGATCAGGTGAGTGTCGCCGAGATCGCACAGCGCGCCGGCGTCGCCGTTGGCACGGTTTATCGGCGATTTGAAAACAAGGATGCGTTAATCCCGGTCATTTTTGAAATCTATAAAAAGCGTGTTGAAGCCATGCTGGACGGCGACGGCGCCATTAAAGCGGAACCGGATGAAGGTTTGCGAAGCATCTTGCGGAAGGTCATGCGAAAGACTTGGAGTATTTGCGCCCGTGAAGCGCACCTTCTTCGCGCCACGCATCTTTATGCGCGCCTGAAACCAGAATTGGCAGCTGGCGAAGAGTGGAAGAAATACGAACAGGCCTCAGCACAATCGGTCGCAATGATCATCAATCACTGCGCCGGTCAGGTGAAGCGAAAACATCTCAAGCGCGCAACCGCCTTTGCCGCATACATGCTCAATTCCGTATTCATTGAAAAGGGCCTCTACCCAGACGAAGCGCCAGCGACACTTTTTCCTTATAGCGGCAACACGCTCGCAGACGAGTTTGCCGATATGCTCTATGCGTATTTGAGTTTGCCGGAACAGAAATGAATGCCGGCCAAGACCATATCTAAATCGGCGCGCCCACAGCATCGCAAAGAAACTTCATCATCGGCTTTGCGTCTTTCATTGTCGCCTCTACGTCGTCGCAAAACGCAGCTTTTTTTGTTTTCGCAGCTTTGCCTTGCGCCATGGCGAAGAAGCTTTTGCGTTTGATGTCTTCGATGAGGGCGTGCTCTGCATCAAAGCCGCGCGGCGGTCGCTTGAGGGCTTGCCCGCGTAAATCCCCGAAGCGTTTTTGGAAGGCGGCGGCGGTTACGGCTTTTTTCCACGCTGGGCCTTTATCGGCGATCGCCTCACGGATTTTTAGCAGTTGCGGCGCCGGCGGCGACCAGATACCGCCGCCATAAAAAATCTCCTCCGGGTCAATATGCACATAAAACCCCGGCGCATGCGCATCCTTGCCGAGCGCATGGCGAAACTGCACCCCGCCATGGGTTTTGTAAGGCGTCTTGTCCTTGGAAAACCGCACATCTTTGTAAATGCGGAAAACCGAGCCGCCGTTTAGCCGCGGGTCGGCGACAAAATGCTTGGAAACTTTCTTCAACCGCGGCGCCATCGCCTCGACAAACGCCGCCAATGGCTCCTGCACGCTGGCGCGGAAACGCGGCTTGTTGTCGTTGAACCATTCGCGATTGTTGTTGGCTTTCAGCTCATGGAAGAAGTCAAAATAATCTTTTGGCAGACCCGTGAAAGACGTCATAGATTTTTCCTTGTTCGAAGGCGCGCAAGCTATCGTCCGGACACGCGCCGTTCAACCGCCATTTTTGAAAGCTTTAGCCCCAGCCCTGTCGCCTCGCGCAAAATCTTGATCGCTTCAATTTTCTTACCGTCAGCCATAAGACGGTCGACCTCCGCCAATTTCGACGCATCAAGCCCGGCCATCGCTGTTTCAATTTCCTGCTCTTCGACCATTCGCTGGCGTTGGCGTTCTTCCGGGCTCGCCCCTTTGGTGGCGCGCCCAAGAAGAAAACCAACATAAGCAACCGCCGCCATCACCAGCCAGAGTTGATAAGGTTCAAAACTTTCCATCCCACGCCCTCCATGTCGCCGCTTCCAGGTTTATGTGATCATGCGCGCGCGCCCACGCAAGAAGGATGGGTGCCTGATTGCTTACGCGACCTTGCGAAATCTAGACTGCGTTCACTTTTTGTGAACACGCTCTATCATAGATCAGCCCGACGAGAATACCGTAAAGGCTGAACTGCACCAGGCTGGCCAATCCCTCGACAATCATCCAGCCGCGGATAGACGGGACAATGTATTTCGCAGGCTCCACCAATGTCAGGTAGCTCCCTAAAAACACCCCCATCAACAATCCATATTTCAACCCCCGCAGGAGCGGCGCGCCGTCTCGATAAAAAAATGTGTAGAGATACGCCAATATCGCCCCTTGGACGATCATCGTGAAAATCCCGAGCGCCATAATCGGCTCATTGCGCATAAATCCAACCGCCGCATAGTGGTCGGCGTTCAGGACAAAATGTGACGTCGCCTGAACAGCGAAGGACGCAATCACAAAGGCCAGGATCGCCAATACGTAATACTGCATTCCTGGTTTTGGTTTACTGCTGGTCATCATTTTAGCCCTTCTCTTTGCTTTTTTGGTAACGACGCCACGACCAGATTGTAGGAATGATCGGTCAGCTCTTTGACCAAGGCGTCGGGCGTGGATTTTCCCATCAGCAGCGTGTTCCAGTGAGTTTTATTTTGGTGCCAGCCTGGCTTGATGGCGGAGTGTTTTTTCCGCAAGGCGAGCGCGCGTTCGGGGTCGCATTTCAAGTTGATGAAATGATATGGCGAGACCATCTCGCCATCCATTTTCAGTGGTTTAACATTCGTCATCGCGAACATCTTGCCGCTCACCTTCATCCAGACGACCTCCCCCTTCATCGGATAAGCCTCCGTCACGCCGGGCTTCGACAGGCAATAGGTTTTAAAGGTTTTGAAATTCACGTTTGCGCGTCTGCGATAACTTTTTCCGGGCCGTCCTCGGGCATTTCTGCGAACGACGGCAAGGACGGATCCATTTTATCCCATTTGGGCGCGCGGCTGGCGTAAACAATTAGCGACGGGGTTACGGCGTCTGGCTCGGCAAGGCTTGAGGCGCGAATAAACGCCATGCCCGGCATCGATGAATTGCGCGAGAAAATCGCCGAGCCGCAAGCCGGGCAAAACCCCCGGCTGACCGTATTTCCACTGTCGGCGGGGCTATCGTAAAATTTAATCTCGCCGGAAAATTTTACCGCCTCTTCCGGCAAAGCTACATGCGTGCCGTGACCGGTGCCGCTGGATTTTTGACAATCAGTGCAATGGCAGTGTGCAACAATTACCGGATCGGCTTGCGTCTCATAAGAAACGGCGCCGCAAAGACAGCCGCCTTTTAAAGTTTTCGTCATTAAATTTTTCCTTGCTGTTGTTGAGCGCCTTTTGTTCATGCGCTCTGTTCCAAAAAAATTGCGTCCCCATGCCGTTACGCTTCAAATCTAATGTCTAGGAGCGGTTGGTGTTACCGGCCGCTCAACGGATCGAGGCATTTCTTCAACTTCCCTCTGCGTAGATTTTCCCGGTCTCGGATGCCTGCGTCATTCTCGCTCGCAAACGTCTCCGCCGCAGCCATCTCTCCCCTGCTGCTGGCAGTGGCCCGCTATTGCGCCTCAACCACATCCACATATCCACCACAATAGGCCGCCTTGTTTCACAATAGCTTGTTTATTGCAATTTGCAAGTGACTAATCTGTCGAAGCAGGCTAACGCAGGTGGCGTAATGGGTTTGCGGCTCCGCTTCGCGATCTGGATTTGCGGTCCGGAGTTTGAGCAGGGTGGGTCTACGATCGTCTTGACGGCCTCGCATTTTACGGCCCGGGTTTGCCACCCGGGGTTTATGGTCCGAGGTGTTACGGGCTGGAACTTCGATACCGACTTGCGGGCCGGGTTTTATGGCTTGGGGTTTTGATATCCGAGATTATGCGGCCTGGCTTAAATGGCCGGCGAGGAAACTGACACTATGGCGAGAGCAGAATTAAGAGAACCGCGGTCCGGCTGCCCGATTGCGACCACGCTCGACATTGTCGGTGATCGCTGGACGCTGGTGATTTTGCGCGACATGGTCAACGGCAAGAAAAGGTTTTCGGAATTTCTGGATAGTCCGGAGGACATCGCCACCAATGTTTTAACCGACCGGCTGGCGCTGATTGAGGCGGCCGGCCTGGCGGTGCGGAAATCCTATCAGCTGCGGCCCAAGCGATTTGAGTACGAATTAACAGACAAGGGCCGCGACCTATTGCCGGTGATGCAATCAATCTGCCTTTGGGCGAACAAGCATTATCCACACACATGGGTCGCGCCGGAAAATTTTATGGCGGAGCGTAAGATCTGACCCCGCGCCCGCGTCAAATGATTTCACGTCACTAGCGCCATCAAATTCCGGCCCGCGAGAATGATCAGAACAATCGCCGCCAGCACAAATAGCGGAAAACGCACCATAACTTTTCTTACGACGATCTGCGCCAGGGAATGAGCGATACGTATTGCAACAAATCCCCAGGCGAGCCAGATGTTGGCGGCGTCGCCTGCGCCAACAAGGTGGGTGTAGAAGGCAAGCGCATAAAATACCGTTGGCTGCTCATGCAGGTGGTTATAATTATCCGTCACCACCCGCACGCTGGATGGCAACATCGTTAGCCCACCAGTATGCAACGCAACCTCAGGGTCTATTTTCGCCTTCTGCATCGCCGGAATTTTTGTCACATACATCCAGACCCAGATAATCAGGGTCCAGATGATAAGGACGAGAACAGGGGTTAACATAGGCGCCAACTCCGCTTGGTAAACCGCAACCGATCACGCACGCGCTTCGAGCACCATGTTTGTCGGCGTCTCTGTCGCCCGGCGCACATTACCAAAGCCGGCCTCGTTGAGCACTTGCGTCAGGCGCTTTTCGCCCGCTTGCGCGCCTAGCGCCAACCCTACCTCTTGAGATTTTGATGTTGGCACACAGATGGTTGTCGAAAACCCATAAAAGATAGCGGAAAGAACATTGAGGTTTTCGCCAAGACTATCGCCAGCCAACGGCTCGACCACCATAAAGGTTCCGTCGGGTTTGAGGCTTTGCTTGATATGCGTCGCCGCGCCAACCGGATCGCCCATATCGTGGAGCGCATCGAAAATGCAGGCCAGATCAAAACCATCGCCCGAAAAATCTTTTGCCGCAACGGTGTGAAATTCAACATTGGCGACGCCAGCAGCTTTCGCCTTGGCTTTGGCCTCTTCGATTGAGGGAGCATGAAAGTCAAAGCCGTGCACCGTGGCGTTCGGATAGGATTGCGCGAGCAGCACCGTCGAGGAGCCGTGGCCACAACCAATGTCGGCAATTTTGCCGCCAGCTTTGAGTTTGGCCTCAACGCCGTCAAGCGCCGGTATCCAGCTCTGCACCAGGTTGGCCGCATATCCCGGACGGAAGAAGCGGTCGGTGCCGCAAAAACAGCATGACGAATGTTCGCTCCAGGCGCGCCCCCGGCCGGTTTTGAAGACATCAACCGCCGTTTCGTGCGCTTCATATTGCGACACGACCGCCTGAAAGAAGCCCTGCATACAAGTCGGCTCGCCTTCATGGGCGAAAATCGCCGCCTGCTCCGGCGACAGGCTGAATGTGTCTTTTGTCCGAATTATAATCGACATAGCCAAGTGCTGCATTAGACGACAGCCACTCGCGCAAATAACGCGCATCAATGCCGGATTTTTTTGCTAATTCCTCATGCGTGCAAGGCCCGGCCTCTTCAAGAATTTTGTAAACCCCGGCCTGATCGCCGATATAAGACATGAGCAGGCCAATCGCCCCGCTGACATCGCCCAACACTTTGCCTAGTAGCTCGTTGAATTTATCTTCGTTCATCGCCCACTCTCCCTCATTAAAATAGCTGTAGTGTCTTCACGATATTCCAACAACAACGGACCACAGGCTCAAATTCATTTTGAGCCCATCACAATTCAAAACAGCCGTCGCTCCATCAAACCAAATTCGAATATTTCTTGAATTCCATCCGTGCGATGGACCGGCAGTGAACCTCATCCGGCCCGTCGGCGAGGCGCAAGGTGCGGATGCCGGAATAGATTTTGGCCAAGCCAAACTCGGTGGTGACGCCGGCGCCGCCATGGGCCTGGATTGCGTCATCGATAATTTTGAGCGCAACGCGCGGCGCGGCGACCTTAATCATCGCGATCTCTCTTTGCGCCACCTTGTTGCCGACCGTGTCCATCATCCAGGCGGCTTTCAGCGTCAACAGCCGCGTCAGCTCAATATCGATGCGCGCCTCGGCGACACGCTGCTCCCAGATGGAGTGTTTGTAGATCAATTTGCCGAAAGCCTCACGGGTTAACAGCCGTTTGACCATCTTCTCTAACGCAACCTCTGCGGCGCCGATGGTGCGCATGCAGTGGTGAATGCGTCCAGGGCCAAGCCGGCCTTGAGCGATTTCAAAGCCGCGCCCCTCGCCGAGAATAATATTTTCCTTCGGCACACGGACATCTTTAAGGTCGACTTCCATATGGCCATGCGGCGCGTCGTCATAACCGAACACCGGCAGGTGGCGCAGGATTTTGACGCCCGGCGCATCAGCCGGCACCAAAATTTGGCTTTGCTGCACATGGCGCTGGGCGGCCTTGTCGGTCTTGCCCATGACGATAAAGATTTTGCAACGCGGATCGCCCGCACCCGAAGACCACCATTTGCGGCCATTAATCACATAGTCGTCGCCGTCGCGCACAATCTCGGTTTCGATATTGGTGGCGTCGGACGAGGCGACCGCTGGTTCGGTCATCAAAAACGCCGAACGGATTTTCCCGTCAAGCAACGGCTCCAGCCACTGCTCTTGTTGTTCCGGCGAGCCATATTGCATCAACACTTCCATATTGCCGGTGTCGGGCGCGGCGCAATTGAACACCTCCGGCGCGATATGACAGCGCCCGGTGAGCTCCGCGATGGGCGCATAGTCAGCATTGGAAAGCCCCGGGCCCCATTTTTTGTTGGGGTGGAACATATTCCACAGGCCTTCCGCTTTGGCCTTGTCTTTCAGCTCGTCGATAATGGGGGGGACTTTCCAGCGCCCCTCGCCAGGACCAAACTCCGTATGCTGACGTTCATAGATTTCTTCGCCCTCATAGACATGCTTGTCCATAAAATCGCTGACGCGTTTCTGATAATCCTTGCATCGATCGGAATAGGCGAAATCCATGAGAGCACTCCTTTGTTGGGGCCATGATAACGGGCGCTGACGACAGTGGAAGAGCCGCGCGCAGTCGTTATCGCCGCGCCCGGAAAAAATCTTTCAGCAACTGCCCGGCTTCCTCAGCGAAAGCCCCCTGTTCGACTTCCGGGCGCCAATGACAGGTCGGCTGGTCAAAGAACTTCGGCCCATGCCAGACCGCACCGCCCTTGGCGTCGCGCGCCGCGATCACCAGCCGCGCAACCCGCGCGTGGCTTATCGCGCCGGCGCACATGGCGCAGGGCTCAAGCGTGACATAGAGCGTGGTCCCGGCAAGGCGGTAATTGCCGAGGATAGCGGCGCCCGCGCGCAGCGCCCGGATTTCCGCATGCGCAGTTGGGTCATGTCCGGCGATCGGCGCATTTCCAGCGGCGGCGAGCATCTCCCCGTCAGCGCCCGTCAGCACCGCGCCAATCGGCGCCTCGCCAGCATCGGCCGCAGCCCGGGCTTGCGCCAGCGCCGCGCGCATGAAGTGCTCGTCTGGGTTTTCTAGTCTCACGAAGGCGCTTTTACGCCGCCTTTTTGTCCTGCGCCAGCGCCCTTGGCTTTTCGGCGAGACAAAACGCCGTGACGCCCGCGAGCTTGTTGAGCGGCAGCAACGCTGCGCATTCGAGCTTGTGAAGGGCGATCAGCGATTTGTTGAGCCAGTCCGGCGCGGATTTAAGCTGGCTTGTCGGCGCATCGTTTTGGTTGTTCTTCTCGGCCAGGCGCATCACCGCCGCCGCCGGAAACAACAGCCCGAAGAAATACCGCATCCGTAATGGGGTGAGCCCTGATGCTTCCACGGTATCGCGCAAATCACTCAGCCGATAACGCCGGCGGCGTTCCAGAAACTCATCATGCGACGACCATAAAGACTGAAACGCCGGTACGGAGATTAAAAACCGCGTGCCGGGCTCCGCACGGCGCACATAATCGCGCAGCAGAGCGACATCGTCGTCGACGTGCTCGATCACGTCGATCATCAAAACCGTATCGGCCTCGACCGCATCAATATTGCGCACATAGGCAACCTTATCGGTGCGGCGCTTGCCGATAAATTCATCGGCGTAATTCGGATCAAGACAGGTCGCCTTAGCCGCGCAGCCCTCGTCCACCAACATTTTCGAGAACACGCCAGAGCCGGCGCCAACATCGAGGAGTTCTTCTATAGGCTGGCGGCCCAAAAGCGCCTTGATCGCACGGCCCTTAGATATGTAATACCAGTGGGCGGATGGATCGCCGCTGATCGCATTTTCTTCTTTTAGATCCACGAGCCCCGCCGCCTTTGTTTAGGTTCAGAGTAAAACGCGATCCCTTTAAGGAACTATGACTCATGTGCAACAAACCGTCGAGCACGGAAGAAAGCGGCGAGCGGATCGCAAAATTCCTCGCCAGAGCCGGCGTCGCCTCACGCCGGGAGGCGGAAAAGCTCATAGAACAAGGGATTGTTACGGTTAATGGCGCGGTCCTGACGACGCCGGCCTTCAAGGTGACGCCGGATATGGATATCCGGGTTGACGGAACCCGCATCGGCAAGCCTGGGCCACCAAGGCTGTGGCGCTATCACAAGCCGGATGGGCTGGTGACCACCCATAAAGACCCGCAAGGGCGCAAAACCGTGTTTGAGGCGCTGGAGGGCCGCCTGCCGCGGGTGATTTCCGTCGGCCGCCTCGATTTAACGACTGAGGGGCTGCTCTTATTGACCAATTCCGGCGACCTCTCCCGACGCCTCGAATTGCCGTCCTCCGGCTGGGCCCGGCGCTATCGCGTGCGCGCCTATGGCCGGGTGCGGCAAAGCCAGCTCGACAGTCTGAAAGACGGGGTGAAGATTGACGGCGTCCAATACGGGCCGGTGCGCGCGCAGCTCGACCAGCAACAGGGCGGTAATGTCTGGGTAACGCTATCGATTAACGAAGGCAAAAACCGCGAAGTGCGCGCCCTGATGCGCCATCTCGATCTCCAGGTGAACCGGCTCATTCGCACCGCTTACGGGCCCTTTCAACTCGGCAAGCTGCGCAAAAACGCTATCGAGGAAATCTCTGGCAAGCAGATGAGAGAACAGTTGGGCAAGAAAATTTGCGAGGAGATTGGATTATGAGCAATGTCATCAATCTCAACCGTTTTCGAAAAGCGAAGAAGCGTGCTGAAGCCGAGCAATCCGCCGACGAAAACCGCTCGAAATTCGGGCGCACAAAGTCCGAAAAGGCGAACGAGGCTAGCGAAGCGGAAGACGCGGCGCGCCATATCGACGGCCACAAGCTGGAAGATGACGAGCGCTGATGCGCATTATCGGCGGGAAATTCAGCGGTAGGCGGATTGCCGCGCCAAAGGGGTTGGTCTCGCGGCCGACGGCGGACCGTACGCGCGAGGCTTTGTTCAATATTTTGAGCGCTCGCGACGGCTTTACGTTTGAGGGCGCGCGCGTGATTGACCTGTTTGCCGGTTCCGGCGGGCTCGGCTTTGAGGCATTGTCGCGCGGTGCGGCGTGGTGTTTGTTTGTGGAGACTGATGCGGGCGCGCGCGGCGCCATCCGCGATACGATTGAAACGCTTGACCTGTTCGGCGACACCCGCATTCACCGCCGCTCCGCAACCGCGCTCGGCCCCCGCCCCGCAAGCGCCGGCGCGCCGTTCACCCTCGCCTTTCTCGACCCGCCCTATCGACAAAACCTTAGCGCGCCGGCGCTGAGCGAACTGTCGGCTGGCGGCTGGCTCGCGCCGGAGGCGCTTGTCGTGGTTGAGCAGGCAAAAGACGAAGCCCCGGCAGAGGCGGCGCATTATCGCGAGATTGACCGTCGGGCCTATGGCGCGGCGCAGATCGGCATTTACCTGTTCGCCCCCTAGACTGCGTTCACTTTTTGTCGAATCGGGAACGCAGTCTAGATTCTTTAGAGCATCGAGCAAAGTGTGCAACGGTTTTTGCGTCGCGCGATGCGACCAGAAAAATCTATAGCAAAATCATTCGATTCAGAATTATTGCATTTTGCTATAGTGGTCGCGTTCGGCGCTTCCTCGCCTCACTCGAACCCAGTGAGGTTCGATAAGAACCGAACGCGCCTACACTTTTTGTGAACACGCTCTAACCGGCAGGCATCGCCGCGCAATCTTTACGATTGGCTAACCATAACCCTTACCAAAAGTAGTGCGGGCCAAAGCGTTGCGGGATAATAGCCCAAGCCCGCAGTCAAATGCGCAAGACCGATTACATCGATTGCACAGCTACGGCTTTAAGAAGTGTTTATCAAAAACTGCTCAACTCACCGCCTAGGGGAGACTATAATGATCACCGTATTTGACTTGTACGCACTCGCACTTTTACTGGTTTCGATGTCGCTTTTCGTGCATCGCTATGTCCGGCAAAATCCGCCGGTCTATCCCTATCTGATTATCGCGATCACTTGCCTGGTGGCGAACTGGCTGGGCGAGGCCGGCGGCGGCATCTTTGCGATGACGCTTCTCGTGGCCGCATCGTTTTCCTTCCTCGGCTGCCTGCTCTATCCGAGCTGGCGCAATATGAGCGGGCCGGCCGACGCCGCGCCCACACAATCGGCCGAGAACTGAGCCGGCCGCTCCAAATTCTCACTTTTTTTGCGCGCAGCCTTTACCTTCGCCGCGCCAGTTCCTAAATATCGTCTGCTGCCCGGCCCGTTAGGACAACATTCCCCGGGGCCTTATTTCTTCTATCGGGAGCTGCCTCTGGTCTGGACCCTGGTCCTAATTATGCGGCGCCCACCTGTACCTTAGGGTCCAGGGCGAACAAAAGTCCGACGGCCGGGGCGGCGTTTTTTCTTTCTATGACGAGCACGCCCATGCTGCCGCCAATTGCGATGATGCCCAGCCCGAAACAGATCCTGCGCGCGCGCATGAAGGGCGAGCGCCGGGCTGCTGCGCGCGCGCGGCCCGATGCAGCGGAAAACGCCGCCCGCCATGCGGCGCGCAACTTCCTCAGCGCGATTGATGTCCCGGGCGACGCCATTGTCTCGCTCTATTATCCGATCAAGGACGAGCTCGACACCGAGCCGCTCGCCGCGGCGCTGAGCGAGCGCGGAACTATGATTGCGCTGCCGGTTGTCGGCGCTAAAAACCAGCCGCTCATTTTCCGCGCCTATCAGCCGGGTGACGAACTGATCGCCGGCGCCTATGGCGAACAGGTTCCGACCGAGGACGCCAGGCAAGTGCGCCCGGCCATCATCATCGCGCCGCTATTGGCCTTCACCCGCACCGGCGGGCGGCTCGGCTATGGCGGCGGCTATTACGACCGCACGCTGGAGGCTTTGCGCGCCAACGCTCAATCCGAGGGTGATATCCTCGCGGTCGGGTTTGCCTATGGCGTCCAGGAAGTTGACGCGCTGCCCCTGGAGCCTTTAGACCAGCCGCTGGACTGGGTCGTCACCGAACGCGGAGCGTTCAAAACTTAATAAAACGCGCGGCGATCCGCTGTCGGACTTAATTAGAAAGCGGGCCGGTTTTGCGTATTGGAGTTTTCGGCGACATTGTCGGGCGCAGCGGCCGTATGGCGTTTATTGAACGCATCGCAGGGCTCCGTCGCCGCTTCGCCCTCGACTTTGTGATCGTCAATGCGGAAAACGCCGCCGGCGGCTTTGGCGTCACGCCGCGCATTTGCGAGCAACTGTTTGACGCCGGCGCCGATGTTTTGACCACCGGCAATCACGCCTTCGACCAGCGCTCTGACATTGATATTTTTAGCACCGAGCCCCGACTGTTGCGGCCGGCGAATTTTCCCGTATTCCAATCCGGGGCGCGGCAGCGGTATGTATCAGGACCGCGAGGGCCGCAATGTTTTGATCATTAATATTCAGGGCCAGCACGGCATGGCGGCGATTGACGACCCCTTTGCCGAGATCGACCGCCAGCTTGAGGGCGTGAAACTGGGGCGCGAGGCCGATGCGGTGATCGTTGATTTCCACGCCGAGGCGACGTCTGAGAAAAATGGCATGGGCCATCATCTCGACGGCCGCGTCAGCTTGGTTGTCGGCACCCATACTCATATTCCGACGGCGGACGATCAAATCCTGTCGGGCGGCACGGCCTATATCACCGATCTTGGCATGTGCGGCGATTATGACAGCGTCATCGGTATGGAAAAATCAGAGCCGCTCCGGCGTTTCGTGACTAAGCTATCCGAAGGCCGGTTCAATCCGGCGGCGGGCCCGGCGACGGTTTGCGGCGTCATTGTCGAGACCGATCCGGCAAGCGGACTTGCGGTCTCAGTCCACCCCTTACGCGTCGGCGGGCGCTTGCGTGAACAAACGCCCGCTGACACTTAGGCCCGATTATCGAGCTGCGCGCGCACCGCACATCGCCCTTTTTGCGTTGCGCGATAAGGCCCGCCGTTTGACGACGCCACCAGACGCCGGGTTTTCAGTTTTTTAAAAACCCCAAGGCTGCAATCAGCCAGCGTCCAGCCTTCCCGGCTGACACAATTGACCGCGATAATCTTACCCTTGTCGTCTTTTTCAATGACGATGCCCCCGCCGCGCGCGAGAACGTGGAGCGTACGTTGCTCCGCCTTCGAAATATTCATTGGAAATGTCCGTATGCATTCGTAAAACCGGACGCGCAAAAGCCATCAGGCCGGCGCGCCTGCTAAGTCGGTTTAGCGAATGACAATCTCAGACATAAATCTCTCTTCGCGGCGTTCCTAACCGAACCCCCAGACATCGCCTAGGACATATAGGTCACAGTCTAGTTGAATTACCGCACATAGGACGCGCCGTTGATGTCGAAGGTGGCGCCGGTTGCTGATGGGCTGGCGCCGGATAATAAAAACACAATCATCGCGCCAACCTCTTCCGGTTTGGCGACGCGGCCGAGGGGGATTTCCGCCTCCGCCGCCTTGCGGTCGGCAATATCCTGCGGCGCCATGCGGGTCTCAACCCAGCCGGGCGCAATTGCATAAAGCAGGATGTTTTCACGCGCCAATCCCCGCGCCCAGGTTTTGGTCATCGCCAGAACCGCGCCTTTCGAGGCCGCATAGGCGGCGTTTTCAACCCCGTCGCCGCGATGGCCGGCGCGGCTGGCGAGATTGACGATGGTCCCGCCCTCGGCGTCAGTCCCATTACTGCATTCACGAAAATGCGCGATCGCGGCGCGGCAAATATCGGCCGGCGCCTGAACATTGACGGCCAGCGTTTGCGCCCAGCCGTCAGTCCATGGCTCCATGGCGCCGCTCAGCGGCGAGGCGGTAAACATGCCCGCATTATTAACGATGCCATCGATGCGGGCGGCCCGTTTCAGCGCCGTTTCAAAAAGCGTAAAACCGGCGCCGGGCTGCAACAGGTCTTGATAAATAAAGTCATCTGCTGACTGACCAACCGCCTTCGCGGCTTGCCCGGAGCCTTCAGATTTCCGGCCCGCATGCAGCAGCACATTAGCGCCCGCCTCATGACAAAGCCGCGCGGTCGCCGCGCCAATGCCGCGCGCCGCGCCGGTAATTAAAATCGTTTTATCTTTCAGGAGCATTTGGGCGTCATCCTCAGCTGTTTAAATAAATTGGCGTAATGGGCGTCGGCGTTGACGCTGGCGCATCTTCTCCACGAATTCGTCGCAACAGCGTGTAATGATCCGGCAGCTTGGCCATTAAATCCCTGGTTTTTTGCCGGCGCATATCGAGATATTGGCGCCAGTTCGCCTCGGAAAAAACCGACGCAGCGGCATATTCACGGCCCTTATAAAACTGTTTGCCCATCAATGCCGAGCGATATGAGGACGGGGAGAAAAAGGTCATCGTCCGCAGATCGAGATCGCCCGGCATGTTCGCGCGCCACAGCTCCAGGTTTTCTGCAAGCCGCGGCGGGATTTCCATATCATGACGCACCGCACGCCAATAGGGCGTATCCTCGCGATTGCTGGTGCAAAATAACAGCGCGATGAAATCGACAATCTCATCGTAAAACCCATTGATTAAACCATTATAGCGCTTGATTACCGCCGGGTTGAAATCGCTGTCGGGGAAATATCCGAACAGCCATTGCAGCTGAACCTGAACCGAATAAATCGCCGTCGCTTCCAACGGCTCGACAAAGCCGCTGGACAACCCCAGCGCCAGGCAGTTCTTCACCCATGCCCGGCGAACCTTTCCGATACGCATACGGATAATACGCGGCTCAACCTCCTGCCCGACATCACCGATATGCGCTTTAAACTCGGCAATCGCCTCATCGTCTGAAATAAACTTGCTGGAATAAATATAGCCCGACCCCACCCGGTTAAACAGCGGCACCCGAAAAGCCCAACCCGCATTCATGCCGGTGGCGCGCGATGTCGGTTCAATCCGGGTCGGGTCTTCATACGGTATTTGCGCAACCACGGCGCGATCATTCAACAGATATTTGTCATAAGGCTCGAACGGTTCTTTCAGCGTTTTGCCGATGATGATGCTGGCAAAGCCGGTCGCGTCAATAACGAACTCAATCGGGTGGGCGCCGTTCTTGCGCAATATCAGCTCTGATACAAAACCGCGATCATCAAGATGCACCTCGTTCACATGGTCGATAATTTGCTTAACGCCAAGCTCTTTGC
Organism: Alphaproteobacteria bacterium; assembly: GCA_013151255.1. Lineage (GTDB taxonomy): Bacteria > Pseudomonadota > Alphaproteobacteria > Caulobacterales > Parvularculaceae > Hyphococcus. The sequence continues at coordinate 7,737 of JAADIQ010000043.1, read as the reverse complement.
CGCGCTCCATCAGCATTTTAGCAAGCTCGATGGCGTCCATATGATACGAATACGGAATTTCTGACTTATAATCCTCGCCGCCAAGGAGGCGCGGGCCTTTATGGGCGCGAATGATATCGGGGCAAACAGACATCGCGTCGGTAAAGCCTTCGTCAATCGGCCCGCCGCCGCGATGCATGCCATAGGTTGCAAAAAGCGAGGCGGGGTTGAGGCCGTGAATATCGGATTGCGAGAAAAACGGATTGACCCATGAAACCGGTTTGCCGGCCTCGTCGATATCCCAATTGGCGAACCACCCGCTCAGCTTGAACGTCGCATTACAGCGCTTGATAAATTCGGATTCATTAATGCCGATCAGCCGCAACAGATCGCTCATCGGCCGGGCGGTCGATTCACCGACGCCGATAATGCCGACATCGGGACTTTCAATCAGCGTGATCGAGAGACTGCCGGTCTTTACGCGTTGTTCAAATAGCCGCGCCAAATACGACGCGGCAAGCCATCCTGATGTGCCGCCGCCGACGACGGTAATATTGCTGATGGGCTTGGCCATAACCACCCTCTCCCCGAATACGATCTGATGAGGAAAATGCCCCAATCGCGCCGCTGACGCCAGCCGGGCTTTGCAGATTTGTCGGTGGCGGACAGAATTTATCAAAACCCCGGCCCTTGCCTCACGCGGCTCGTCCGCGCTAAACGCGCTCTTGCGATCAGTGAAGCGACTATTAGAGAACGTCGTGGCCGGGTTTTGCGCTGGCCGATAAAATTTGAGGGTGATGATGGCCGGACACAGTAAATGGGCGAATATACAACACCGCAAGGGCCGCCAGGACGCCAAGCGTTCGAAAGTGTTCTCCAAGCTGTCGAAGGAAATAACCATCGCCGCCAAAATGGGCGCGCCGGACCCGGAATTTAATCCGCGCTTGCGCCTGGCTATTCAGGCCGCCAAAGGCCAGTCGATGCCGAAGGACAATATTGAACGGGCGGTCAAGAAGTCGGCTTTGGCGGACGAGGCCAGTTTTGAAGAAATCCGCTATGAAGGTTTTGGCCCCGCCGGCGTCGGCGTCATCGTCGAGGCGTTGACCGATAACCGCAACCGCGCGGCGAGCGAAGTGCGCTCAACCTTCTCCAAGAACGGCGGCACTCTCGGCGAGACCGGTTCGGTCTCGTTCATGTTTGACCTTGTCGGCTATATTGAGTTTGCCGCTGATGCGGGCTCAGAGGACGACATGCTTGAAGCGGCGATCGAGGCCGGCGCCGATGATGTTGTCTCGTCTGAAGACATGCACGAAATCTATTGCGCGTTTGATCAGCTTGCCGAGGTTGCCGCGGCGCTGGAAAAACGCTTCGGCGAACCGCAATCGGCCAAACCGGTATGGAAGCCGCAAAATACGATTGCCGTTGAAGGCGACAAAGCCGCGACGCTGATCAAGCTGATTACCGCGCTTGATGATTGCGATGACGTTCAAAACGTCTATGCAAATTTTGAAATTTCCGACGAAGAAATGGAACGGCTCGCAGGTTAAGCGCGCACACGCGCTTGTTCCTCAGCCTTACCCGTCCAACGCTCAATCACCTGGTCGAGTTTTTCTTTGCTTATGGGCTTGGAAAGATAATCGTCCATGCCCGCCTCGCGGCTGCGCTCGACATCGGCGGCCATCACATGGGCGGTAAGGCAAACGATTGGCATCGGCGTACGCTGAGCGCCATTTTCCAGCGCGCGGATAGCCCGCGTCGCCTCATGCCCGTCCATCTCTGGCATCGAGACATCCATCAAAATGATGTCAAACCCGCCCGGGTCGGCTTCATACAGACGCAAAGCTTCAAGGCCGTTATCGGCGATCACCAGTTCATAGACATTGGCGTCGAGCATATGTTTGACGACGAGCTGGTTCACCTCATTGTCTTCGGCAAGAAGAATTTTGACCTTATCGGCTTCATTGACGCGCTCATCCGCATCACCTGATTCAACACTGATATCATCGTCATCTTCTTCAAAGCTGATATCGGCGTTGCTGGTCTGCAAAATACCGGCGATGGTTTCAAAAATCATCGCCGCGCGCGCAGGCTTCACGAGGTATCCGTCAACGCCAAGCTCACGGAAACGGCCGGCGTCGCCTTTGTGATCAACCGAGGTCAGCACAATCAAAGCCACGTTACTAATAGCGGCGTCTTTTTTGATCCGCTGGACCAGTTCCTCGCCATCCATTTCCGGCATAAAGAAATCGAGAATGGCGATCGCATAAGGCTCGTTCTTGACCGCCGCCGTGCGCATCATAATCAGCGCTTCTTCACCGCTTGACGCCGCATCTGACGAAAATCCCCAGGCGGCGAGTTGTTCGGTGACGATCTGACGATTGACGTCGATATCATCGACCACCAGCACGCGCTGGCCATCCGGTTCGAACGTCGCCTGCCAGACAATTTCCTCATCGTCCCGCGTTGGCAAGGTAAGCTCGATCCAGAAGGTCGACCCCTCGCCAATCTTTGAGGTCACGCCGATCTTGCCGCCCATGGCTTCAACCAGACGCTTTGAAATCGACAGGCCAAGACCGGTGCCGCCAAATTTTCTCGTGGTCGAAGAATCCGCCTGCTGGAACGGGTCAAAAATCCGGCTGGCGACAACCGCGTCAATGCCGATGCCGGTGTCGGTGACTTCGATGCGGATCGACGCTTGCTCTTCCGTATAATCGCCGGAAACATTGATCAGTACATAGCCGGACTCGGTGAACTTAACCGCGTTGCCGACAAGATTGGTGATCACCTGACGCAGGCGCCCGCCATCACCCAGAAGATTGACCGGCAGGTCCGGCTGGCAACGAACAATAAGTTCGATCTGTTTTTCCTGGGCGCGCGTGGCCACAAGCGCGGCCACATCTTCGACCGAAGCGCGCAAATCAAACGATACAGTTTCAAGCTCAAGCTTGCCGGCTTCGATTTTTGAAAAATCAAGAATATCGTTGATGATCGTCAAGAGCGCCGCGCCAGATTTGTGTATCGTATCGGCAAAAACCTGTTGACGGCTGTCGAGCTTGGTGGCGGCAAGAAGCTCGGCCATCCCTAAGACGCCATTCATTGGGGTGCGGATTTCATGGCTCATATTGGCGAGGAACATGGATTTGGCCTCTGACGCCTTTTCCGCCGCGACCCGTGCGCTTTCAAGCTCTTCAATCAGCGCGGTGCGCTCGCGGTCGGCGCGATTGAGCTGTCGCTGCGACATGTAGCCAAACATCAAAACATAATACATGCTCGCAATCAGAAGCGGCGCCGCGGCGAGCATCGGCACGAACATGTTCGTTCCGAAGAAAATAACAACGCATACAGAATAGGCCACAATATATGGCGATGTAACGATGAGCGCATTTGTCGGGGTCGAACGAAATTGCGAAATCGCAAGCATGATGCCGTTGACGATCAAGAACATCGCCGCCGCAAGACCAAAAGGATGCCCGGATAGAACGGCGATAACCGGCGACGCGGCCCAGAATGCGCATGAGCCCATCGCCACGAATGCATATTTGCGATGGTGAGGGTCGGCTGTCTGCGACTGGCCGTCGCGCATCCGCTTTTCGATAAGCGATCGGGCCATGCCGGCGGTCATGGTTAATACATACCAGATCACGACCGTCGTAAAATCGACAATCGTTAACAACATTAACGCCCATGATGAAATGTGGAGATAGCGAGAGGCCTGCGTCGTCAGGATAATCTTCAAAGACGCGGCGATCCCATCGTCTTCCTGATAGGCGCCGCCGCGGTCCTTTTTCTCAGCAAGTTCGTTCACGACCACACCCCTCGGGAAGGATATTCCCGTCGCTGGAACGATAGCGGCTCGGTGTTAAATCATTGTTGATTGCAGCCTGTGCGGCAACGAAATCCGGCCTCCCCTGCAATCCGATAATTTCAGAAATTTCTCTATATTTACAAAGGTTTGTGTCCATTCAGGTTTGTCGGGGGCACGGTTCAGCTGAAATAACCAACCGTTCACCGCAAATCCGGAACAAAACCTCACCGGATTCTGGGGGCTGTGTATTAAGTAGCAGCAACACTATCTAAAGCCGCCGCAAATACAGTCCGTCGGCATTTTACTAAGCAGGAATAGATGCGAGTTTCGTTGTCGGCGTGTGTAATGGCTATACTGGCGCCAGCGATGGCGTCGGCGCAGCAAAGCCCGACTACAGTCGCCAACACTCCCGCAGCTACGTCCGCGCCGCGCGATTTTGACAATTACACGCCGCGGATTGCCGCGGTGCGCATATCGCGGCAGGACGCGCCGGTGATCGATGGCGATTTGTCCGACCCCGCATGGCGCAATGCAGCGATCATTGAAGAGTTCTATCAGATCGACCCGGTCGAGGGCGTCACGCCCAGCAACCGACCCGCGCATACATCATGTATGACAGCAAAAATCTTTACGTCGCCGTTTACGCCTATGACACAGAGCCCGACCGGATACGCCGCTCGCAATTGCAGCGTGACCCAGCCTTGCAGGACGATGACGGCATCAGGGTATTAATCGATAGTTTTGGCAGCTTCCGCGATAGTTACTTTTTTGGCCTCAACCCAAATGGCGCAAGGAGCGATGCGCTCACGGAAAATAATGGCGCCTTCAATGATCGATGGAATACGATCTGGCGCGCCAAGGCCAAAGTTGTAGAGGATGGCTGGATCGCCGAATTTGCCATTCCGTTTCAGTCGATTTCCTTTGACCCCGCGCTGGATGAATGGAACCTGCAAATCATCCGCACAATCCGCCGCGATAATGAAGAAATCCGCTGGTCCAACATTGACCAGTCGCGAAACCGTATCGATATGACCAATCCCGGCAGGGTGTCCGGCATTAGCGACATCGATAACGGCATCGGCCTTGAGGTGCAGGCCTTCGCGACCGGTGTCGTATCGCGTGACTGGGTGCTTGATGAAACGGATGTCGAGCTCAACCCTAGCGGAAATGTTTTTTATAAAATTACGCCGTCGCTCACCGGTTCGCTGACCTTCAACACCGATTTCTCCAATACGGCGCTGGACACGCGCCGGGTCAATACCGGTCGCTTCTCGTTGTTTTTCCCGGAAACCCGGGATTTCTTTTTGCAGGATGCAGCGGTTTTTGAATTTGGCGGGAATATTTTCAGAAGAGGCCCATCCAATGGACTGCCTTTTTTCTCCCGTAATATCGGCATTGTTGGCGGCCGACCGGTTGACCTCATCGCCGGCGCCAAACTCAGCGGCAAGATCGGCCCCGCTAATGTCGGCGTGATTTCAACGCGCACTGGCGCTGCGGATGCCTCGAACATTGACGGGCAATATCTATCTTCGGCGCGCGTATCTATTCCTATCTTATCGGAATCCAAAATTGGCTTTGTTCTCACCAATGGCGACCCGACGGGCGGTAGCAACAACACCGTCGCCGGCGTCGATTTTCAGTATAAAAAATCTAATCTTTTCGGCAAGGGAACGCTAACCGCGGACTTTGCCCATATCCGCAGCTATGACGAAGGCGTCAACGACGCGATGACGGCCGGCCATATCTCTTACCGAAGCCAGACCTGGAACACTCGTCTGCGCTTGCGAGACATCGGCGAGGATTACGCTCCAAAGCTCGGTTTTATCAACCGCCCCGGCATCAAGCGACTTGATGGCAGAGTTTTTCGCGCCTATCGCCCGAATACAAAACTGTTGCGATATGCGGAAACCGGGGCTTTTGGAAACATTGTCACCGATCAATCCGGACAACGCCAGGACGAGCTCTTAGGCGGCTGGGTGTTCCTACAAAACAATCCCGGCGATTCTGTAAATGTACAGTACCAGCACAGGGTCGAGCGCATAAACCAGCCATTCAACATTGCCGGCGAGGTTCCGGTGAACCCCGGCGACTATCAATGGAATCGCTATAGGGTCAACCTTAGCACCTCACGCTCGCGGATGCTCGGCATTGGCGCCGACGTCAGATGGGGCGGCGTTTATGATGGCGATCTTTTGGAACTCCGTACAAATATAGATTTCCGGCCGTCAAAACATTTTGAACTTTCGACCAGTTACAATCTACTACAGTTCGAGCTCCCGACCGGCGACGTCTCTATTCACATTGCGTCGGTCAACTCAACCATCGCTTTTACGCCCGACATGACCATTAAAACTGAAGTTCAATATGATAATATTTCCCAGAGCTTCACCTATTTTAGTCGGTTTACATGGGAGCCTGTGCCGGAGCGCGAGATATTTCTCTCTTTTGGCCATACGGCCCTGATCAACCGGGAAAATTTTCCGCGCGACTTCACCTCCCTCGGCTCCAGCCTTGCGCTGCGCCTCGGCCACAAGTTTCGGTTGTAGCGCGCCCGCCCGCCTTGTCAGTTTGCGCCCGTCCTGCTAAAGCGCCGTGCCACCACAGCACAAAGGCGTATAATGAAAATCAACGGCAACGAAATCCGGCCCGGCAATATTGTTCAGCATCAAGACAGCTTGTGGGTGGCGGTCAAAACCCATGCGGTAAAGCCCGGCAAGGGGCCGGCCTATAATCAGGTTGAATTGAAAAATCTCATCAACGGCTCGAAGCTGAATGAACGCTTCCGCTCTTCGGAAACCGTTGAGCGGGTGCGCCTTGAGCAGAAAGATCACACCTATCTCTATGCCGAGGGCGACCTCCTGGTGTTTATGGATGGCGAGACCTATGAGCAAATCCATATCGCCAAGGACCTGATCGGCGAGCGGGTTGCATTTTTGCAAGACGGCATGCAAGTCGTTGTCGAAAGCCACGAAGGTCGCGCAATCAGCGTTCAGATGCCCGAACACGCAACCCTTGCGATCACCGAAACCGAACCTACGGTCAAAGGCCAGACCGCATCATCTTCTTTCAAGCCAGCGATTATTGAAAATGGTCTGCGGGTGTTGGTGCCGCCTTATATCAGCGTCGGTGAAAAAATCATCGTCAACACGACGACGCTGGAATATGTAAAACGCGCGGAGTAAACGGCGGCCCGCCGCGACGACGATCACTATAGCAAAAATAATTCTGAATCGAATGATTTTGCTATAGATTTTTCTGGTCGCATCGCGCGACGCAAAAACCGTTGCACACTTTTTGCTCGATGCTCTAAGGGGTATCGATAAGTACCGACGGTTTGGCCAGCGTCTCTAGGTCTTTGATGTTTTGAAGGTCAATTTTTGGACCATCAACCTTAACGCCGTAGGGCTTGAGCGTGGAAAACGCGCGCGAAAGATTTTCAGGCGTTATACCGAGCATTGACGCCAGGGTTCTTTTCTCGACCGGCAAGGTGAGGATGTCGCCGCCCTGACGGCGATGCTGGACAAGGAGATAATTCGCCAGCCGCTCAACACCGGTGCGTAGCTTGATATTTTTATAGGCGCGCACGACGCCGTGGTAACATGACGCCAGCTCAAGCACCGCTTTATGCGAAAAATCGCGATCTGCAAGCATGGCGACGCGAATATTTTCCGCCGGTATCATCAAAATCTGCGACGACGCCAGAGTGCGCGCCGACATCTGATAGGCGCCGTCGACCAGCGCGGAGGCAAGCACAAACGTCGCAACCGGCTTAATCAGCGTCATTGTGCCTTCGCGATTATTGGCGCTGGCGAAAAGTTCAACCTGGCCATCGACCAGAATATGCAAAAAATCAGTCAGGTCAGATTCAGAAAACAGCACCACAGAGGCCGGAAACCGTTGCAAAAAACTGCCCGCCAGCATCGCCTCAAAATTCGCCTCAACCATGCCGGAAA